>JAIXVE010000229.1 GCA_027483175.1 Verrucomicrobiaceae bacterium
ACTGCCTTCCTTGGCGCTCAGCTACCAGACGACGATGGACTCCGCCAACGACCGCCTCAATCCGCTGGGCCTTGCCCCGGGGGCGATCGCGTTCGATCTCGACCCGTATTGGAACAACTCGCTAGGCCAGGAACTTGCAGGCGTTGAGGGGGGAGCCAGCCACTATGAGCAGATTTCGGCACGCGCCCTGCGCGCCCTGAACAATGCCGCCGGTTCGTTCAATCAGGCTGCCACGATGACGCGCCTGCTGCGCAACCAGGAGAACCAGATCAGCGACCAGCAGACGGCGATCGAGGACGAGGAATACGCCATCCTTCAGGAACTGAAAGACATCTATGGCATGCCCTATGCCGGTGATGTCGGTCCCGGGAAGATTTATCCCCAGGGATATGAAGATCCGGACTATTTCCGCTGGAATATCATCGACCGTCCGCTCGACTGGATTGACACCACCAAGCCGGTTACTGTGACCTATCGGTACCCGGTGCAGTATCAGACTTTCTCCGGCGAGGCCATTGATGAGATCATCAAGAGTTACAAAGGTGGGGATAAGAATGGTGACGGCAAGCCGGATACGGTGGAGAAAACCTTCCAAGTGACACCGAACCAGTGGGTGCAGTTCGCTGATGTGGTTGGTCCTGGCACTGCGCTCGGCAAGCGGCCCTACAGCGGAGCGCTGCAGGACGCTCTGATCGAGGCTCAACTCTCCCAGGTCGCTCTGCTGGCGGCGAGAGACGATCTGGAGAACCTGAAGAAGCGCTTCGATCGTGAGAAGGAAGTTTTCGAAGGCCTTGTGACCATGCATGCGGGCCAGCAAGCGACGACGGCGGTTATTGGAACCGCTCTCGTGGGATTGAATACGGCTACGGCGGTTCTGGAATCGATCGCGGAGGCCTCCGCAGCGGCAGCGGAAATCACCAAGGAAACGGCGGATGCCGCCGCCGGAGCGCTGCCCACAGTGGTTGGCTTGGCCAACGATGTGACCTCCTCTGGTCGGGGCGCGATTAGAATCGCGGCGGGTGCCACCAAGGGATCTTTGCTGGTGTCCGCCGTGAGTAATAATTCTGCTGCACGCCAGCTCCAGGCGTTGGTCGGCGGCGGTCTGGAACTCATCAAGGAAAACACCCTGATGAGCCTCGGCTTCACCCAGGACGAACTGCAGGCCGCGTATGAATTAGAGCAGACCTACCGCGAGCTCCTCGGGCAGCACACTCGATTCACCGAGTTGATCACCGCCTACGCCACCGCCACGCAAAAAATCCAGAACTTGCTGGTGGCCGGCGAGGCGATCCGTGTGCGTCGGGAGACCTTGCGTCAGCGCGCCGCTGCGGTGATCAACGGCTATCGGACCAAGGACCTGACCTTCCGCACCTTCCGCAACGAGGCGCTGGTGCAATACCGGACCTTGTTCGACCTTGCGGGTCGCTACAGCTACCTCGCAGCCAAGAGTTACGACTACGAAACCGGCCTGCTTGGCACTCCTCAGGGGCAAGCGGTGATCAACCGCCTCGTGGCCTCTCGCTCGCTCGGGGATCTGACCGGCGGCGAGCCGCAAGCCACCACCAGCACCCTCGGTGATGCCGGACTGGCCGGGACCATGGCCCAGCTGAACGCGGACTTTGCCGTCGCCGAAGGGCGTCTCGGGATCAACAATCCGGACCACTATAACACCCTGTTCTCGCTGCGTCAGGAATTGTTCCGCATCCTGCCCCATGTCGAAGACGAGACGGCCTCCGCCGATGAGGCCTGGCAGCAGACCCTCGAACAACACATTGTTTCCAATGTCCTGTCAGATCCTCAGGTGGCTGCTTACTGCCGCGGTCTGAAAAAGGCCGACGGCAGCGCGATTCCGGGCTTCATTATTCCCTTCAGCACCACCATCGAGGACGGCAAGAATTTCTTCGGCCTCGAGCTTGCGGCTGGGGACCATGCCTACAGCCAGAGCAACTTCTCCACCAAGATCGCCGCCGTCGGCGTGGCCCTGCCGGGTTACGTTGGCATGGGTTACGGGGAGTCCGCGCAGCCGAACGCACTCAGCGCGACGCCGTATGTCTATCTGATTCCTTGCGGTACCGATTACATGCGCACCCCGCTGGGCGACACCGGGGACATCCGCAGCTGGCAGGTGGTCGATCAGGCCCTGCCGCTGCCTTACAACCTGGGAGCGAGTGATTTCAACACGACGCAGTTCTTCGGCCCGAATGACACGTTTGCCGAAAAGCCGTGGGTGATCCGCAAGCATCAGGCTTTCCGGATGGTGGCGGATTCCGCGATTTTCGAAGACGGCTCCCTGCCGACCGTATACACCAACGCCCGCCTCATCGGCCGCAGTGTCTGGAACAGCCAATGGAAGATCGTCATTCCGGCTAACACGCTCCTCAATAACGAGCAGCTGGGCATGAACAACTTCGCGGCGAGCGTGAAGGACATCCGACTATTCCTCCGCACTTACTCGAACTCCGGCAATTGATGAAGCGCTTCGGTCTCATCGGCGCAGCCCTCGGTGTGGCTGGGTTGGCTTACGTTTTTTGGCCGGGGAAGAACTCTTCCCCGGCTCCGGCGGATCCCCCGGTGAGCCAGCGCGCGCCGACCCCGGCAGCCGTCACAATAGAACCGGCGGAACTTTTCCGACGGGCCTTCTGGCAGCGTCCCGGCACTGGTGACAAGATTCTCCACGCCGAGCGCCGCGAGTGGACGGACGCCGATGGCCTGAAACGATGGCAGTGGTTCCTCGTCGTCGAGCCATCGCCCGAACTCGTCAAGTACCTGAGGGAGGACAATGCCTTCGGCCTTGTGCCCGGTTCAGCGGGCTCGTTGAGCCCCGAGCCTCCGAGCTGGTTTGTCTTCAAGCCGGATGATTTCTCGATCTTCCGGTCTCCCCACTCCGGGATGCGCCTGATGTTCAGCAAAACCGAGAACCTCCTTTACGCCACCGATTCCGGCCAGGGCTTCACCAAGGGCGCACCTGAGCCTGCGAAAAAGGCAGCGCCACCATCCGCTTCCGGTCGTTTGCCGACGACCCCGCCACCTGTTTCAAAGCCATGATTGAAACAATATAGCATGGTCCAAGAGCAGGCCTTTGTTGTGGGTCTGCGCCGATGGCCTCGGCACCACCCGGGCCGCCGTTCCGCAACAACTGAACTATCAGGGCCGTGAGGCTGTGAATGGAGTGAACTTTGACGGCAACGGGCAATTCAAATTCGCGTTGGTGAAGGGCAATGGATCGGTTGCCTATTGCAGCAACGACGGCATCAGCAGTGTCGGCTTGCAGCCAACCTCGCCAGTGACGCTTCCGGTGACCAAGGGGCTTAACTCGGCACTGCTCGGCAACACTGCGCTCGCCAATATGACGGCGCTCCCCCCCCCGAGTGCCTTTAGAAAATGCTTAAGAATGAGTTCAATGAAAACACCTGATTATACAGAACGCGAACGCGGCGGCATTGCAGCCGACTGGTCCTATCGGCGGACGCCATGGCTCGCTATTTCGGCGATTGCGATGGGGTGGATCGCCACTGCGATGCATGGCTTCGCTGCTAATGTGTCACTGAACGGCGGATCGTCGTGGATTGGCTGGACGAGCAGAGGCCAATCGAACCAACTTGGCGTCTACGGATCGGGTACGACGACGGATGTCTATGAAGTGTACTCGACCATTTTCAGCTTCGACAACCACTCCGTCGATAAGACTGGCGGTGCGGTTGGCGGTGGTCCGACCGGTGGTTCCACGGGATTCGGTACGGGTGCGTTCTCGACAGGAGCGTTCGCTAATGGGAATCGGATTCTGGGAATCGGCGTGCGGAGAATCAGCGGTGCAGCCCTTAGCACTTCAGTCCAAACCATCAGATTTGATTTGGACGGCGACAGCTATCGGGCGGCGACCACCGTTGGTGGCACCGACGGTAGAGCCAGCTTCAGTCAGAACTCGGAGTACAGGGACTTCACCGTGCAGTTCGGTGCGGGGACCAGTTGGGCCGGGACAAGCATCAATGTTCAGGCTAATGATCCTGGTCCGTTCAATAACGGACTGCTAGGCGGGACGAACAACCAGCAGACCATCAGCTTTAATGGAGTAAGCTCCGACTGGCCGTTTCGAGCCTTTGGGCTGACGGACTCTTACCAGAGTTTCTTCGATCTCGACGCTATGCATGCGCTGTATGGCAGCAGCAACCCGTTTGGCAAGAATTCAAATTTCGTCGGCATCGGAGCACTCAACAATCCCGACTTGGAGATATCGATGAACGGTCTAGGCGGCAACAATATCGCCTTTGGTGCGCCGACGGCGGTCCCTGAACCTGCCAGCACTCTCGCGGTGCTGGCGCTCTTCTCGGGAGGTGTGCTGAACCGCCGGAAGCGTGTGGTGAGGGGTGGGAAGTGAGAAGTGAGAAGTGAGAAGTGAGAAGGTTGGGAGAGGGCTTGCAGGCGTGCTCCGCACGCAGAGAGAGCTGTGATGCTCCCAGCAGTCCAGAGCCTGCGGCTGGCTTGTTCGGAGGGGGCAACCCCGTACGGGGTTGGGGCGATTGTTGTTGGGGAACCCCGGGTATCGCTTCGCGCCACCCGGGGCTATTGACCGGTCGTCCCTACGGGACGGTGTTGTGTTGGCGTTGAGTGATAGCCGGTCGTCCCTGCGGGACGGTCTTGGGGGTGGAGAGGGGTTATTCTGGGGAGAGCATGGATTGGTCGAGGGAGCGGACGTCTGGGAGGAGGGCTCCGAAGAAGTCGGCGCTGTCGACCATGCGGGAGGCGAGGTCGAGTTGGAAGGTGGCGATGTCTGCGCCGGAGTGGAGGACGGCTCGTTCGAGGGCGAGGGCGAGTTGGGCTTCGATGCGGGTGAGGTCGCTATCGGCTTCGTCGAGACGCTGGCGGAGGGAGGAACGGTTGCGGAGACGTTCTTCGATGATGGCGAGGGTGCCCTTGCGAGAGGCGCGGGCGGCGTCGGAGACGGCGGGGTCGGCGATGGCTGAGCGGAGGGAGTCGGCCTGGGCTTCGAGGCCTGAGGCGTCGGTGACGGCGAGGCTTTCAGCGAGGTGCTGGTGGGCGACGAGGAGTTTGAGGTGGAGCCATTCGAGACGGTCGGTGCCGCGGAGGGAATCGTTGCGGGTGACGGAGTCATCGGTGCCGCGGATGAGGTCGCGGAGGCGGCGGCATTGGGAGTCGAGGTGATCGGCGCGGGCGCGGAGGGGCGGGGCGAGACTGTCGAGGAGCCGGGTGCGGGCGTTTTGGCGGCGAGTGCGGGCGTTTTGGCTGGATTCCGGGAGTTGGGGTGCGGGGCGGGAGTCGGGGAGTGAGGCTAGGTTTGACTCGGTGGGCGGGGAGGGATCGGCGAGGGAATCGCGGAGGCCTTCGCCGTAGGCGGAGATGACGTTGCTGATGGTTTTGCCGAAGCCGACGAGGAGGGAGAGGAGGAGGATGAGGCCTGCGAAGGCGCCGCCGATGGCGAAGATGACATCGTCGAAATCGAGGGTGGAGAGGGAGAGGCCGACGAGGGCGGCGGTGCCGACGCTGCCGATGAAGGCCCACCATGACAGAGGGACTCCGCCGAGGCGGAAGGCGTGCCATGGTGGGCGCTCGGGCATCGGTTAGTGGGCTTGAGGGGCCCTCGGAGAGTTAGGCTATTCCCATTTGATGTCGCTGACCTTGACGGGGACACCGCCTGCGGCGGCGGAGCGGTCGGCGGCGAAGATCACCTGGTGGGAGCGGAGGGCGTCCTTGAGGGAGGTGAGGGGCATGTCCTCGTTTTTGGCGAGGGCGGTGAAGAACGAGTCGAACTGAGTCTGGTAGGGGTGATCAGCGACATCGCCGCTGTCGATGGGGTGGATGGAGAGTTCGCTCCATTTCGCCTTGTTGAGGGAGGCGAGTTTGTTGGTGTGGAATTTGCCGTCGAGGAGACTGCCTTCGCTGCCGACGAGGTGGGTGTGGAAGTAGTAGGGCTGGAAGCAGTCGATGACGCTGGCGCATTTGCCGGCGCGGCCGTCGGCGAATTTGAGGAGCGTGGTGGTGGTGGTGGGGTATTCGTAGACGGCGAAGTAGGGGTGGCTGCTCTGGGTATTGAGGGAGATGACGGTATCGACATCGCCATCCATGCAGAGGAGGAGAGCGTCCATGGCGTGGCAGCCGGCGCTGAGGAGACTGGAGCCGCCGCCGCTTTTCTTCTGATTCCAGCGGTACTGGCCGTACCATGGGCCGACGCCGTGGTAGTAGTCGACTTCGCCGTAGTGGACGCGGCCGAGGAGGCCGGTGTCGATGGCGCTTTTGACGGTGGAGAACTGGCCGCTGTGGCGGACCTCGAAGCAGACGCAGGTTTTGACGTTGGCCTTTTTGACGGCGCGGTCGATCTGCATGCATTCTTCCCAATTGAGGGCGATGGGTTTTTCGAGGATGAAGTGTTTACCGGCTTCTGCGGCGGCGACGGCGAATTTGGTGTGGTCCCATGGGTAGCCGGTGATGTCGACGACTTCGAGGTCGGCCTGGGCGAAGAAGGCGGCTGGGTCGGTGAACGTGCGGATGGGGGTGCCGTATTTGGCGCTGAGTTCTGCGTCGTCGAGGGGGCGCTGGGAGAGGATGGAGGTGACGCGGGCTTTGCCGGTGGCCTGGAGGGCGGGGATGTGAGCCGTGGCGGCCCAGCCGTAGCCGATGATGCCTGTATTGAAGACTTTGGACATGGGAGTGTGGGGGTTTGGGAAAGTGGGAGTTTGAGAAAAGAAGGCGGAGGGTAAGCGGGGAAGGGGGAGCGGGCAAACACAAGTCCGGCGCGTTTGCATATTAAATCGGCGGGTGGGGAGGGGGTGGATGGGTTTTCCGTTGCGCGGCGGGGGGAGTGCCCGACTGCTGGGGAGCGAACAGCAGCAACAACATGGCAACTATTGGCACACCGCTTACAGCAACGGCCACGCGCGTGGCATTTCTCGGGTCTGGCGAACTGGGCAAGGAGGTGGTGATTGAGTTGCAGCGGCTGGGGTGCGAGGTGATTGCGATTGACCGGTATGCGAATGCGCCGGCGATGCAGGTGGCGCATCGGTCGCATGTGGTGAACATGCTGGATGGGGAGGCGTTGCGGGCGGTGCTGGAGAGTGAGAAGCCTGATTTGATTGTGCCGGAGGTGGAGGCGATTGCGACGGACACGCTGGTGGCGATGGAGGCGGAGGGCTGGCGGGTGATTCCGACGGCGCGGGCGGCGCAATTGACGATGAACCGTGAGGGGATTCGGAGACTGGCGGCGGAGGAGTTGGGGTTGCGGTGTTCGCCGTATGAGTTTGCGGGGACGATTGAGGAATTTCGGGCGGCGATCGGGCGGATCGGGATGCCGTGTGTGGTGAAGCCGATCATGAGTTCGTCCGGGAAGGGACAGAGTGTGGTGCGCGGGGAAGGGGATGTGGAGAAGAGCTGGGTGTATGCGCAGGAGGGCGGGCGGGCTGGGGCTGGGCGGGTGATTGTGGAGGGGTTTGTGGATTTTGATTATGAGATCACGCTGCTAACGGTCAGGCATGAGGGCGGGACATCGTTCTGCGAGCCGATCGGGCATTTGCAGATTGACGGGGATTACCGGGAGAGCTGGCAGCCGCAGGCGATGAGTGAGGCGGCGCTGGCGGAGGCGAAGCACATTGCGGAGGCGGTGACGGGGGCGCTGGGCGGGATGGGGTTGTTCGGGGTGGAGTTGTTTGTGAAGGGGGATCTGGTGTGGTTCAGCGAGGTTTCGCCGCGGCCGCACGACACTGGGCTGGTGACGATTGCGTCGCAGGAATTGTCAGAGTTTGCGCTGCATGCGCGGGCGATTCTGGGGCTGCCGATACCGGTGATCCGGCAGTATGGACCGTCGGCGTCGGCGGTGATTCTGGTGGAGGGAGAGTCGGAGCGGGTGGTGTTCGGGAATCTGGAGGGAGCGTTGCGGGAGCCGGACACGCATTTGAGATTGTTCGGGAAGCCGGCGGTGAGCGGGCGGCGACGGATGGGGGTGGTGGCGTGTCGGGCGGAGAGCATTGAGGCGGCGCGGGAGAAGGCGCGGCGCGGGGCTGGGGCGGTAACGGTGGAGTTGTGATGGCCGCGGGAACTGATGAGAGGCGGGTGGCGGGTCGCTGGTTTCGGCGGCGCGGGGTGGTGCTGCCGACGTGGCGGAGTGTGGTGGCCGGGCTGTTGGTGTTAGGGTTGGCGGGTTGGTGGGTTGCCACGACGGTGCATCCGTGGCTTTGTGTGAGTGAGGTGGTGCCGGGGGCGCGGTATGCGGCGGTGGAGGGATGGGCTCCGGATTACGTGCTGGGAGCGGCGGGGGACTATGCGGAGGAAGGCGGGGTGAAGGTATTATACACGACGGGATTGCCGCTGGAGCGGGGCGGGCATCTGGTGCAATTCAAGGATTATGCGACCCTGGCGGCGCGGTCATTGGTGGCGATGGGGTACGAGGCGGGACGGATTGCGCCGGTGCCGTCGGAGGCGGTGGCGACGGAGCGGACGCGGGCGATGGCGGAGGCGTTGCGGGCGGCGCTGGCGCTGGAGAAGGCGGGGGAGGGGGAGCGGACGATCAATGTGTTCACGCTGGGGACGCATGCGCGGCGGAGCCGGAAGATTTATCAGGAAGTGCTGGGTCCGGAGTGGCGTGTGGGGGTGGTGTCGGTGCCGAACCGGGCGTATGAGGCGGGGGCGTGGTATCGGAGCAGCGAGGGGGTGAAGAACGTGCTGGGGGAAGTGAGTGCGCTGATGGTGCAGTGAACGGGCGGCATTGCGGAGTGCGCGAAGGCGTTGCAAGGGAGGGGATGCTTCCCTGGCTCCATGGTTCCCGAGTGCCGCTTTATCTTGCTCCGATGGCAGGGGTGACGGATTTTGTGTTTCGCGGGTTGTGCAAGGAGATGGGTGCGGATGTGATGGTGACGGAGTTTGTGAGCAGCGAGGGGATTCTGAGGAGGGATGACCGGACGCGGAAGTACACGGAGTTTGATGACGGGCAGCGGCCGGTGGGGGTGCAGTTGTTCGGGGCGAATCCCGAGGCGATGGCGGAGGCGGCGCGGAAGGTGATTGACTGGAAGCAGCCGGATTTCATCGATATCAATTTCGGGTGTCCGGTGAATAAGGTCGTGTCGAAGAATGGGGGGTCGTCGATGCTGCGGGATTGTCCGCTGCTGGCGGCGGTGGCGTCGGCGGTGGCGCGGGCGGTGCCGATTCCGGTGACGGCGAAGATCCGGATCGGGTGGGACGAGCAGACGGTGAATGCGCGGGAGGTGGTGAGGATTCTGGAGGATGTGGGGATGGGGGCGGTGACGATTCACGGGCGGACGCGGGCGCAGGGGTATGGCGGGGAGGCGAACTGGGACGTGATCGGGGAATGTGCGGAGCTGGTGAAGATCCCGGTGATCGGGAACGGGGATCTGGCTAGTGGCCGGGACATTGAGCGGCGGTTGAGGGAGACGAAGGTGAGGGGATTGATGATCGGGCGTGCGGCGATGGCGAGCCCGTGGGTGTTCCGGGATGCGCGGCGGTGGCTGGCGGACGGGACGTTACCGGAGCCGGTGCCTGCGGAGGCGCGGTGGGCGTTTATCCTGCGTCATTGCCGGCTGGCGATGGAGCATGGGCGGTATGGCGAGGAGAAGTTCACGGTGCAGGCGATGCGGAGCCGGTTGATGGCGTACAGCAAGGGATTGCCTGCGGGGCGGCAGTTGCGGCAGCGGTTCGGGGCGGTGCAGAGCCTGATGGAGCTGGAGGATCTGGCGGCGGAGTATCTGAGTCATCCGCGGCATGCGCAGGCGGTGGCGGAGACGGACGAGGAGCCGGGAGCGGAATTGGGCGTTAGTGTCAGTTGAGCGAGGGGTCTTCCGGGGTGCCGGAGAGGAGCCGGAAGTATGGGCCCATGGAGCGGAGGATATCGCGCCAGAGTTGGTTGGGGCGGAGCGTGCGGAGGGCGGATTCGGCGGGTGGGGCGACGACCCATGCGTGGCGTTCGATTTCGGATTCGAGCTGGCCTGCGGACCAGCCGGAGTAGCCGACGAAGGCGCGGACTTTTTCGCCGTTAGCCTGGCGGTGGAGGGCGTCTTTGACGGTGAGGTGGGTGGTGGCGGAGAGTTCTTTGGTCATGCGGTCCCATGCGAAGGCGACGAAGGTGAGGTGTTCCTGGCTGACGGGGCCGCCGAGGTAGACGGGAAGAGCGGCGAGGGGGGCGAATTCCTTGGCGGAGAGGAGATCGCCGACTTTGGTGCCGAGGGGGCGGTTCATGATGTAGCCGTGAGCGCCTTCGTCTTTGCGGTGTTCGGTGATGACGAGGACGGAGCGGTCGAAGTGGCCGTCGTGGAGGGAAGGATCGGCGAGGAGGACGGACCCGTGGAGAGAGGTCCATGGCTGGTCGGGAGCGTTCATGGGGAGGAGGGGAATTTAAGCACAGTTCGGGCTTTTCCGGGGCGTGATTTTCCTGAAACGTCTGGAGAAATGAAGCGAGTTGACGAAATGCTGAGTGAGATGCGTGCTGGGGGCGGCCTTGGGGAAGCGTCGGTGGTGGCGGCGGCGGAGTTGCTGCTGGATGGCGGGGTGGGTGATGATGAGAAGGCGGAGTTGCTGACGGCGTTGTCGGAGAAGGGGGAGACGGCTGAGGAGATTGCGGGGTTTGTGAGAGTGTTTCTGGGGCATGCGGTGCGGGTGCCGCTGGAGTTGGAGGGATTGGACCGACCGGCATTGGATGTGTGCGGGACGGGTGGGGACAAGCTGGATTTGTTCAATGTGTCGACGGCGTCGATGTTTGTGCTGGCGGGGGGCGGGGCGGCGGTGGTGAAGCACGGGAACCGAGGGATTACGAGCAAGTCGGGGGGAGCGGACGTGCTGGAGGCGTTAGGGGTGCGGATTGATCTGGCACCGGAGCGGTTTGCGGAGAGTGTGCGGCGGCATGGAGCGGGGTTCATGCTGGCACCGCAGTATCATCCGGCGTTCAAGGCGGTGGCTGGGGTGAGACGGAGACTGGCGGCGTCGGGGGTGCGGACGGTTTTCAATGTGATCGGGCCGCTGCTGAATCCGCTGCAGCCGCCCTATCAATTGGTGGGGGTGTATGATGGATCGCTGCCGCCGGTTTATGCTGATATTCTGGGGAGACTGGGGCGGAAGCGGGCGTGGGTGGTGCACGGTCGGACGGCGGACGGGCGTGGGATGGATGAAGTGTCGACGCTGGGGGTGACGGAGGTGGTGGCGGTGGAGGGCGGGAGGCTGACGGCGACGACCCTGGGCGGGCCGGAGCATCCGGCGCGAGTGGAGGAACTGGTGGGCGGGGATGCGGCGCACAACGCGGCGCTGCTGGAGGGGATTCTGACGGGGAAGGATCGCGGGCCGCGTCGGGAGATTGTGGTGATGAATGCGGCGGCGGCGTTTCAGGTGGCGGGGTTGGAGACGACGTGGGAGGGCGGGCGAGCGCGGGCGGAGGAGGCGATCGACAGCGGGCGGGCGGCCGGGGTGCTGGCGGCGCTGCGGGCGTTCGAGTGAGGGGAGGAGATCCGGAGGTTCAGGATCTGGAGGATGGCGGGAGGGCGCGAGCGGGGTCGCGGCCGTAGCGCCACCATGCGAGGGTGATGCCGCCGATGAAGCCCCAGAAGTGGCAGGACCATGAGATATTGGGGTCGATGCGGAGGAGCCCGAAGACTGAGCCGAGTTGGAAGAAGCCGACGACGAGGGAGATGATGGCCCAGACGGGTTTACGGGAGAACCAGCCGCGGGCGAGGAGGAAGCCGAGCATGCCGTAGATGACGCCGCTGGCACCTTCGTGGGGGCGGCCGCCTTGACCGAAGAGCCATGCGCCGGAGCCGCTGATGATGGCGGTGGTGACGATGACTTCGGTGAAGAGCCGACGCCCGCTGGTGACGAGGACGGCACCGAGGATGCAGAACGAGATAGTGTTGGCGAGGAGGTGCCAGATGTCGGCGTGGAGGAAGGGTGCGGCGGCGATGCCGGGGAGGCCTGCGATGCTGCGTGGCCAGATGCCGAGGTTGTCGAGACGGGCGATGGAGTTGGGGAGGAGGGCGTCGAAGACGAAGACGGCCCACATGGCGGCGGGCCATGCGAGTGCGAACATGAGGCGAGGCTTGAGGCGGAGCCAGAGAGTGGAGGCTTGGGTGGAAAGGGACACGGAGTGAATGCGGGCGGGAAACTTCTGGCAAAAGCCGCAGCCTGCACTTTACGTGAATGCGCGAACCATCTTGCCGCCAACTGCCTGTGAAACCGAACTGCCTTGCTTTGTTTGCCGTCCTTGCGCTGCCTGCGGGGGCGGGGATTACGATTGATACGAGTGCGGCACCGGAGCATGCGGCGTGGGCGGCGAAGGCGTTGCCGGTGGCGACCGAGTGGCTGCCGCGGTTGGCGAATCTGCTGGCGGTGCCGGGGTCAGGCGGGTTGCCGGACGTGACGGTGAAGATCACGCCGGAGTATAAGGGTGTGGCGTTTGCGTCGGGGAGCGGGATCACGATGGCGTCGGCGTGGGTGCGGGATCATCCGGAGGACAGCGTGGGGGCGTTGATTCATGAGCTGGTGCATGTGCTGCAGGGGTATCCTGGGGGGAGCGAGCACTGGCTGACGGAGGGGATTGCGGATTACCTGAGGTTTTCGGTGTATGAGGGGAAGCCAGCGGGGTATTTTCCGAAGCCAGCGAAGGTGCAGGGGTATAGGGATGCGTATCAGGTGGCGGCTGGGTTTCTGGCGTGGCTGGAGGCCGGGGAAGCGCCGGGGGTGGTGAGGCGGCTGCATGCGGCGTTGCGGGCGAAGAAGTACGGACCGGAGTTGTTTGTGAAGGCGGCGGGGAAGCCGCTGGATGATTTGTGGCGGGAGTACACGGCGGCGTCGGTGGCGGGGAAGAAGCTGCCGGCGGGTCTGACGAAATTGAGTTACAAGCAGAATGGGGGTGGGGCGTTTGTGGCGGGGGCTGGAGGGGAATGGGTGGAGGTACAGGGCGGGAAGGAGCATGCGCGGTTCAAGGAGACGGCGCGGAGCGAGGAGGCGGTGGAGTTGTATGATGCGGCGCGGGGGATCCGGTTGAGACTGGGGGCGGACAGTGTGTCGCTGCAGCGGAACGGGTCGTGGTCGCCGCTGTATGCGGCGGAGTGGGAGGCGAAGCCGTGAGATTTCGGGTGGGGGCGGGAGCGCTGCATTGACAGAGGGCGACTTCCACTGCTGTTGAAACCATTCACTTACTAACATGTCGCGTGCTGCCATCATCAACGTCGTCGGGCTGACGGCCCGTCATCTGAGTGAGGAGAACACGCCGCAGATCATGGCGTGGCTGAAGCACAAGCAGATTGCGCCGGTGCAGCCGGTGCTGCCTGCGGTGACGACGACGATGCAGACGACGTATCTGACGGGACGGCGGGCGAGCGAGCACGGGATTGTGGGGAACGGGTGGTATCACCGGGAGCAGGCGGAGGTGCAGATGTGGAAGCAGAGCAACCACCTTGTGAAAGGGGAGAAGCTTTGGGATGTGCTGAAGCGCGAGCATCCGGAGTTCACGGTGGCGAAGCTGTTCTGGTGGTATAACATGTATTCGACGGCGGATTATTCGATTACGCCGCGGCCGATGTATCCTGCGGACGGGCGGAAGTTTTTCGACATTTACACGAAGCCGGCGACGATTCGTGAGGAGATCAAGAATGACCTCGGGGAGTTTCCGTTTCCGTCGTTCTGGGGGCCGATGGCTGGGTTACCGTCGTCGGCGTGGATTGCGGAGTCGGCGAAGTGGGTGGAGGACAAGTACTGGCCGAATCTGAGCCTGGTGTATCTGCCGCATCTGGATTACAACCTGCAGCGGCTGGGGCCGGATGATCCGGCGATTGCGGAGGATCTGCGGGCGATTGATGCGGTGACGGGGGATCTGATTCAGTTTTACAAAGAGCGGGCGATTCGGGTGGTGCTGCTGAGTGAGTATGGGATTACGGCGGTGGACCGGCCGGTGCACATCAACCGGGTGCTGCGGGAGCACGGGTGGATCACGGTGCGTGAGGAGTTAGGGCTGGAGCTGCTGGATTGCGGGGCGAGCAAGGCGTTTGCGGTGGCGGACCATCAGGTGGCGCATGTGTATGTGAATGATCCTTCGATTCTGGGAGAGGTTAGGGAAGTGCTGAGTCAGGTGCCGGGGGTGGAGTCGATCATTGACGGGATCTGGCGGTCGAGTGCGGGATTGGACCATCAGCGGGCGGGAGATCTGGTGTGTGTGGCGGACGAGCGGAGCTGGTTTACGTATTATTACTGGGACGATGACGCGGTGGCTCCGGATTTTGCGCGGTGTGTGGATATTCACCGGAAGCCCGGGTATGATCCTGTGGAGTTGTTTCTGGATCCCGGGTTGAAGCATCCGAAGCTGGCGGTGGGGAGCCGGTTGCTGAGGAAGAAGCTAGGGATGCGGTATCTGATGGATGTGATTCCGCTGGATGCGGGGTTGGTGAAGGGGAGTCACGGGCGGATTCCGGAGGATCGGCTGGATTGGCCGGTGCTGGCGGGGGATCTGCCGCATCTGAACGACCGGGAGTTTATTCCGGCGACGCAGGTCTATCATGAACTGCTGCGGGCGGTGCGGCGGCAGTTTTCGGAGTGATGTCTGTCAGGGAGGCGGTGCGCCGGTGGCACCCTGGGTGGTGGCGGCGGGGATGGGGTCGGTGGAGGGATCGCTGAGACGTTCGAGGACGCGGCGGGCGCGGCCGGGGTCTGGCGAGGAGAGTTCGGCGAGGGCGGCTTTGAGGGCGAGGACGCGGAAGTCTGAGTCCTGGCCGTGGCGCTGGACGCGGTCGAGGAAGGCGGCGACATCGAGGACGCGGGCGCGGGCGTCGATGAACTGGAGGTCGACGAGAGGTGATGGCATGGTGCTGAGAGGGGTCAGAAGCTGCCGGGGGAGAACGTGACGGGGGGCGGGGTGGATTGGGCGACGGGGAGGTTAGGGGCTCCGCGGGGGCGATTGCCCATTTCCATGAGTTCGCTGACTTTTACGAAGCGGAAGCCCTTGGCGAGGAGACCGTCGAGGGTGCCGGGCATGGCGTCGATGCTGGAGACGTGGATGTCGTGGACGAGGATGATGGCGCCGGGCCGGGTTTGATTGAGGATACGGCTGCGGGTGAGGGCGGCGCTTTTGGTGCGCCAGTCTTCGGGGTCGATGCTCCACTGGATGGTGGGGTAGCCGAATTCGTTCATGATCCACTGTTTCTGGCGGGCGGTGATGGCGCCGTAGGGTGGGCGGTACATGCGCGGGGCGACGCCGAGATTGACGAGGGCGGAGTGGGCGCGTTTGAGTTCAGAGCGGACGGCGTTGTCGCTGAGGCTGCTGAGTTTGGGATGGGTCCATGTGTGGTTGGCGAGTTCGTGGCCGTCGGCGATGATGCGGCGCATGATGCCTGGGTAGGTGACGGTGCGGGAGCCGACGGTGAAGAACGTGGCGCGGATGTTGCGCGCCTTGAGCATGTCGAGGAGGCGCGGGGTGTTGGAGGCGTGTGGGCCGTCATCGAAGGTCATGGCGATGAACGGGCCGTTTACGGCGACGCTGTTGTAGCTGATGCGGGTGCCTGGGGGGAGACTGCCGGAGGTGTTGTTGGGGGCCTGATTGAGGGCTGGGCGGGCGATGCCTGCGGCGGCGGAGGGGCCTTGTGGTTTGGCTTTGCGGGAGCAGGCGGGGAGGAAGGCGAGCGCGGCGGCGAGGGGGAGCAGGAGGAACTTCATGTGGGGGCTTGGGGCGGAGAGCCGACGCGGCGCGGGGCTTGATGGGGCCGGGGAGAGGGCGGGATGAGGAGAGGCCCTGATTACTTCACGAGGCCGGCGAGGATGGCGATGGGCATGGAGATGTTGCCGAGGAAGAGGATGAGGGCGAGGCCTTTGCCGGCGCTTTCGATGAGGGCGCGGGATTTTGGGGTGGTGAGGCCGAGGGTCTGGAAGACGCTGGCGAAGCCGTGGCTGAGGTGGCTGAAGAGGAGGGCCATGGCGATGATGTAGAAGGCGGAGGCTGGGAACCAGCTGAAGCCGTCGACGACCATGTTGTAGACGTTTTTGGAGCCGTCGGCGAGGAAGTAGCGTTTGCTGGCGGGGTTGCCGTAGCTGTTGCCGACGCAGGCGGTGTAGTGGAGAATGTGGTAGACGACGAAGGCGAGGATGGTGAGGCCGCTGATGATCATGGTGCGGCTGGCGCGGGTGGCCTTGCGTGCGGTGTCGATGGCGTACTGGCGGTTGCGTGCGGCGCGGTTGGCGCGCGTGAGCTGGATGGTGGCGACGATGTGGATGCCGGCGAGGGCGAGGAGGCCGATGCGGGCGACCCAGAGGAGGGGGCCGAGGTCGTGGAGTTTTTTGGCGTAGGCGTTGAGGGCGTCGGGGCCTGCGTAGACGAGGAGGTTCCCGAGCATGTGGACCACAAGGAATCCGATGAGGAGGAGGCCTGAGACGGCGACGATGATCTTTTTGCCGATGGAGGACTGGTAGAAACGGACGAGCGAGGAGACGAGAGGCGGCATAGGGTATTGGATTTATCCCGGGATACGGTTGAGGAAAGCAGAAAGATGATCCGAGCGGAGCGGTTGCGGCGGTGGCGGCGTGCGTATGATCGGGGACTATGTACACTGTGCCATCCGGTTCCGAGCCGCTGTTTTACTTTCGGGGGCATCCGGTGCGGCTGCATGCGCTGCTGGTTCTGGTGCAGATTGCGGGGATGGTGGCGGGGGCGATTTTCGGGATGGGGCGGTGGTTGGAGTGGATGGCGTTTCGGGTGGAGCCGGGGAGTTGGGGGTTTCTGCTGAGGCCGTGGGCGTTTGTGACGCACGTGCTGATTCAGCCGGTGAGTCCGTGGTTTATTCTGCAGATGCTGTGGTTGTGGCAGTGGGGGAAGATACTGGAGGAGAATTTCGGGCGCGGGTTTCTGCTGAGGTTGTATGGCGTGCTGACGCTGGCGTTGCCTGCGGTGCTGGTGGTGCTGAGTGTGCTGCCGGGGAGTGGTGGGTATATGCTGGCGGATCCTGGGCTGGTGCATTTTCCGCTGTTTCTGGCGGTGGCGATGCTGATGCCTGATGCGCAGTGGTTGTTCGGGTGGCCGTTCAAGTACTGGGCGGCGGCGCTGTCGGCGATTTTTCTGCTGATGTATCTTGCGGAGAGGGACCTGGTGAATGCGCTGCTGGCGGTGACGGCTGGGGTGCTGACGTATGTGCTGATGCGGCGGGCGGGGATGGTGTCGCGGTTGGAGGGGATCGCGGAGACGGTGCGGGAGGTGCTGCCGGAGCGGAGGGGGAAGAGCGCGGGGAGTGCTTCGGGGAAGGGCGCGGGGAAAAGAGTGGCGAGTCCGAAGCTGGTGCCGCGTGCGGAGTTGAAGCCAGAGGCTCCGGATGTGGAGCGGGTGAATGCGTTGCTGGACAAGATTGCGGCGAGCGGCATGGGGAGCCTGAGCGACGCGGAGCGGGCGGATCTGCAGCGGGCGAGTGCGCGGCTGAAGGAGAAGCCGTGAAGCCGTTGGGGAGGGTGGATGCGAGGAGGGATCAGGAGCTAAGGCGGTCGGCTTCGTCTCGTGGGCCGGATTCGTTGGGGCGGCGGGTGATGGCGAAGAAGATGACGTAGATCCAGCTGAGGAGGCCTGCGATGATGGCGAGGGCGATCGAGCGGTTGCGTTCCCATGAGGCGACCACGGCGATGACCGAGCCGAGACCGAGCCCGGATTCGGCGACGTGCTGGACGGAGATTTCGGCGAGCGGGAGGAGCATGGTTGGATGATGCGGAGTGCGGGGGAGCTGTCCAGGGGAAGCGCGGCGATTCCCGAGGAGCGCGGTGGCGTTTTGGGGATAGGGTGGGATGGTGTGGTTATGGTGAAGCTTGATGATCCGCATGCGCTTGCGGCTGAGGAGGTGGTGAAGGCGCTGGGTAGTGACGGGGTGAACGGGTTGTCTGCGGCGGAGGCGGCGAGGCGGCTGGGGGAGTATGGGGCGAACGAGCTGCCGGAGACGCGGCCGGTGGGGGTGTGGTTGGTGTTAGGGCGGCAGTTTGCGAGTCCGCTGATTTATCTGCTGCTGGTGGCGGCATTGATCGCGGGGGCGATGGGGCATCGAGGGGATGCGGCGGTGATTCTGGTGGTGGTGGTGGTGAATGCGTTGCTGGGGGCGTATCAGGAACGACGGGCGGCGCGGTCGATGGCGGCATTGCGGAAGTTGTCAGTGCTGATGGTGCGGGTGGTGCGTGGAGGTGAGGAGGTGGAGATTGAGGCGTCGGGGTTGGTGCCTGGGGATGTGGTGGTGCTGGCGGCGGGGGATGCGGTTGGAGCGGACGGGCGGTTGATTGAGGTGGTGGCGATGGAGGCGGCGGAGGCGGCGTTGACTGGGGAGTCGGTGCCGGTGGTGAAGGATGCGGGGGCGGTGCCGGTGGGGACCCTGATGGCGGACCGGAAGGGGATGGTGTATGCGGCGACGCATGTGGCGGCGGGGCGGGGTCGGGCGGTGGTGACGGCGACGGGGGAGCGGACGGAGGCTGGGCGGATCGCGGATCTGACGATGACGGCGCGGGAGCCGAAGACCCCGCTGGAGGAGCGGTTGGCGGGGTTTGGGCGGATGCTGGCGGGGGCGTCGCTGGGGTTGTTCGGGCTGGTGATTGCGGGAGGGTTGGCTAGGGGGATGCCGTTTCTGGAGATTCTGATGGTGGCGATCAGTCAGATGGTGAGTGTGGTGCCGGAGGGATTGCCGGTGGCGATGACGGTGGCGCTGGCGGTGGGGATGCAGCGGATGGCGCGGCGGGGGGCGGTGGTGCGGCGGTTGTCGGCGGTGGAGACTTTGGGGTCGGTTAGTGTGATCTGCACGGACAAGACGGGGACATTGACGAGGAATGAGATGACGGTGACGGCGCTAAGGTTGCCGGGGGGGCGGGAGGTGGCGGTGAGTGGGGGAGGTTATGCGCCGGAGGGTGAGTTGACGGAAGGCGGGAGGAAGGTGGCGAGCGGGGATGCGGCGGTGCGGCGGATGGTGGAGGCGTTGGTTTTGTGCAATGATGCGCGGCTGGAGGGGCCTGGGGGAGAGGAGATGAAGTGGCGGATTGTGGGGGATCCGACGGAGGCGGCGATGCTGACGCTAGCAAAGAAGGCGGGGATGGAACCGGAGGAAGTAAGGGCGGCGAATGTGAGGGTGGCGGAGTTGCCGTTTGATGCGGGATCGCGGCTGATGGCGGTGCAATGCGGGAGCGGGGAGCGCGGGAGGATCCTGATCAAGGGGGCACCGGAGACGGTGCTGGCGCTTTGCGGGCTGGTGGCTGGCGGGGACGGGACGGATGAGGAGTTAGGAGAGGACGAGCGTGAGGCGATGCAGAAGGCGGCGGAGGAGATGAGCGGGGAGGCGTTGCGGGTGCTGGCGGCGGCGGAGATACCGGGGCGGGAGCTGGATGTGGGGGGCGGTTATGCGGCGCTGGCGGGGCACGGCGTCTGGCTGGGGTTGGTGGGGGAGATGGATCCGCCGCGGGAAGGGGTGAAGGAGGCGGTGGCGGAGTGCCGGCGTGCGGGGATTCGGACGGTGATGGTGACGGGGGATCACAAGGCGACCGGGCTGGCGGTGGCGAGGGTGTTAGGGATTGCGCGGGATGGGGATCTGGCGGTGGACGGCGCGGAGCTGGAGAGGATGAGCGAGGGGAAGCTGAGGGGCGAGCTTGAGAGGATCTCGGTTTTTGCGCGGGTGCATCCGGCGCAGAAGCTGAGGATTGTGGAGGCGTGGCAGGCGAAGGGCGGGGTGGTGGCGGTGACTGGGGACGGGGTGAATGATGCACCGGCGCTGGCGCGAGCGGATGCGGGAGTGGCGATGGGGATTACGGGGACGGAGGTGGCGAAGAGTGCGGCTGGGATTGTGATTACGGACGACAATTTTCCGACGATGGTGGGGGCGGTGGCGGGCGGGCGATTGGTTTACCGGAATCTGAAGAAAGTGATTCTGTATTTGTTCACGACGTCGATGGACGAAGTGGTGGTGCTGCTGCTGGCGCTGCTGTGCGGGTTGCCGCTGCCATTGCTGGCGGTGCAGATTCTGTGGATCAATCTGGTGACGGAGGGTGTGCTGACGGTGAATCTGGTGATGGAGGAGAGTCACGGGCGGGAGATGGGTCGGCCGCCGGTGGGACGTGACGAGCCATTGGTGACGAGGGAGATGCTGAAGCGGATGATCGGGATGGTGGGGGCATCGGTGGTGTCGGTGTTCGGGTATTATGTGTGGCGGCTGGGGAGCGGGGTGCCGCTGGAGTTGGTGCGGAGCGAGACGTTTACGGTGCTGGCGGTGTCGCAGTGGTTCAACGTGCTGAATTGCCGGAGTGCGACGGATTCGGCGTTTGACGGGACGATGGTGCGGAACCGGTGGCTGCTGGCGGGGCTGGTGCTGGGGAATCTGCTGCAAGCGGCGGTGATTTACACAGCGCCGATGAACCGGTTGTTTCACACGGTGCCGATCGATTTCCGGCATTTTGTGCTGATCGGGCTGGTGGCGAGTCCGGTTTTGTGGGTGGAGGAGGTGAGGAAGTGGCTGGTGCGGCGGCGGGGGCGAGTGCACGGGGTGTGACGGTTGTCGGCAAGAGCGGGGTGATGTGGAGCGTATGGTGGGGCACAATGAATGAGGCCATCCGATTGATTCTGCCGCTGGTAGCTGCTGTGGCCGTGCCGTGCCGGGCTGTGGATTTTGTGAAGGAGGTGCAGCCGGTGCTGGAGGCGAACTGCTACGATTGTCATGGCGAGGACAAGCAGAAGAACGGGTTGAGGCTGGACAGTGTGGCGGGGATTCTGAAGGGGAGTGATTCGGGGGAGCCGTTGTTTGTGCGCGGGAGCAGCGGGGAGAGCCTGCTGATCCGGATGGTGACGTCGACGGATCCGAAGCACATGATGCCGCCGAAGGGGGACCGGTTGAAGGCGGAGGAAGTGGGGGTGTTGAAGGCGTGGATTGACGGCGGGGCGGCGATGCCCGGGGAGAAGGAAGCGGCGGCGGGGATGCAGTTGAAGACAGATCACTGGTCGTTTCAGCCGGTGCGGCGGCCGGAGGTGCCCGAGGTGGTGGCTGGCGGGAATGAGATTGATGCGTTTGTCGGGGCGAAGCTGAAGGAGAAGGGGATGGTGCCGTTAGGGGAGGCGGACAAGAGGACGCTGGTGCGACGGATTCATCTGGTGATGCACGGGTTGCCGCCGTCGCCTGAGGAGAGCGAGGCATTTGTGAGGGATGAACGGCCGGAGGCGTGGGGTGAGCTGGTGGAGAAGGTGCTGGCGAGTCCGCGGCGCGGGGAGCGGTGGGCGCGGCACTGGCTGGATGTGGTGCGTTATGCGGACACGAATGGATTCGAGACGAACCGGGAGCGGAAGACGGCCTATCATTATCGGGATTGGGTGATTGAGTCGATCAACGAGGACAAGCCGTACGATCAGTTTGTGAGGGAGCAGATTGCGGGGGATGCGCTGGGGGTGGATGCGGCGACGGGTTTTCTGGTGGCGGGGGCGTATGACATTGTGAAGTCGCCGGATCCGAATCTGTCGCTGATGCAGCGTCAGGAGGAACTGGCGGACATGGTGAGCACGACTTCGACGGCGTTCATGGGGCTGACGATGGGGTGTGCGCGGTGTCACAATCACAAGTTTGATCCGGTGCTACAGAAGGATTATTATGCGATGCAGGCGGTGTTTGCGGGGGTAAACCATGGGGAGCGGCCGATCCGGCGGGAGCTGGGTGAGGAGGAAGTGAAGCGGATGGAGGCGTTGAGGAAGGAGGCGGCGGGGCTGCGGGAAGTGGTGGCGGGGTTCCGGCAGAAGGCGGCGGCGGCTAGTGGCGGGGTGGCGAAGCGAGCGGCGGTGAATGCGCGGGAGAACGAGGAAGTGTTTGCGGCGACGGAGGTGAGTGCGGTGAGGTTTGTGATTGAGGCGAGCAGTGCGGCCGAGCCTTGTGTGGATGAACTGGAGATTTACGATGAAGGCGGGAAGAATGTGGCGCTGGCGTCGGGCGGGGCGGTGGCGAAGGCGTCGGGGTCGCTGGCTGGTTATCCGATTCACAAGCTGGAGCATGTGAATGACGGGCAGAGCGGGAATGCGCGGAGCTGGATTGCGGATACGGCTGGGAAGGGCTGGGTGGAAGTGGTGCTGCCGGCGAAGGTGAAGGTGAAGCGGATTGTGTGGGGGCGGGACCGGAACGGGCAGTTCGGGGACCGGGTGGCGACGTCGTACCGGTTTGAAGGGCTGGGGGCGGGTGGCGAGTGGACGGTGCTGGCGACTTCGGAGGACCGGATGCCTTTTGGCGGGCAGGAAGCGCCGGATGCGTTTGTGGCGAAGTTAGGGGCGGCTGATGCGGCGTCGGCGCGAGAGGTGTTAGGTTCGCTGGCGGCGGTGGAGGCGAAAGTGGCGGCCTTGAGTGGAGCGGCGAGCGGGTGGGTGGGGACGTTCAGCCAACCGGGAAGGACGCATCGGTTGTATCGCGGGGAGCCGCAGCAGCCGCGGGAGGAAGTTGCGCCTGATGTGGTCACGGTGATGGGGACGCTGGGGATGGGGGTGGACGAACCGGAGCAGGAACGGCGGGTGAAGTTTGCGCGGTGGCTGACGGGAGCGGAGCATCCCTTGACGGCGCGGGTGATGGTGAATCGGATCTGGCATTATATTTTCGGTCAGGGGATTGTGTCGACGCCGAGTGATTTCGGGTTGAACGGGGCGCGGCCGACGCATCCGGAGCTGCTGGACTGGCTGGCGGATGAATTTGTGAGGAGCGGGTGGTCGGTGAAGCATGTGCAACGGTTGATTTTGAAGAGTGCGGCGTTCCGGCGGAGTTCCGGGGCGGGTGAACCGGTGGCGGGGGACGCGAGCAGTGAGAAGAACCGGCAGGTGGATGCGGGCGGGGAGTATCTGTGGCGGTTCACGCCGCGGCGATTGGAGGCTGAGGCGATTCGGGATGCGATGCTGACGGTTTCCGGGGTGCTGGAGATGAGCGGGGGCGGGCCTGGGTTTTATCTGATGGATGTGGTGGAGGAGAACGTGATGCACTATTTTGCGAAGGAGAAGTTCGGGCCTGCGGAGTTCCGGCGGATGGTCTATCAATTCCGGATCCGGCAGACGACGGACAGCGTGTTCAGTTCGTTTGACTGTCCGGATGGCGGGCAGGTGATGCCGAAGCGGAGCCGGAGCAATACGCCGCTGCAGGCGCTGAATCTGTTCAACAGCACGTTTGTGCTAGGGCAGGCGGGGGTTCTGGAGGAGCGGCTGCGGAAGGAAGCGGGGGCGGATGTCGGCGCGCAGGTGGAGCGGGCGTTTGCGCTGTTCTACAATCGTGCGCCGGATGCGTGGGAGCGGGAGCAGAGTGTGGCGATGATCGAGGCGGAGGGCCTTGGATCGTTCTGCCGGGCGCTGTATAACTCGAGCGAGTTTCTGTTTGTGTTCTGAGTCAGACCTCGTCGAGGGGTTTGGTGGCGTCGCCGAAGGTGCCGGGGTGGACTCCGCATTTGTCCATCATGGAGAGGTAGAGACGGCACATCTGGCGGTCTGGCTTGTCGCGGTAGTCGAGGATTCTGCCGCCTTTGATTCGGCCGCCGCCGCCGCCGAGGAGGACGACGGGGAGTTGTGAGGCGTCGTGGCTGCCGCTCATCATGGAGGAGCAGAGGAGGAGCATGGAATTGTCGAGGAGGGATCGTTCGCCTTCCTTGATGGCGTCGAGGCGGGAGGCGATGTAGGCGAGCTGGCTGATGAAGAACTGGTTGACCTTGAGCCAGTCGGCGGAGTCGGTGTGGGAGAGGAGGTGGTGGATCATGTAATCCACGCCGAGGTTAGGGAAGCGGAGCGAGCTGTGGTCGTTGTTGAGTTTGAGCGTGGTGACGCGGGTGGAGTCGGTCTGGAAGCCGAGGACGAGGATGTCGGACATGAGGCGCATGTGTTCTGCGATGTCCTGGGGGATGCCGTCGGCGGGGCGGGGTTTGTCTGGTTTTGCGAGGGTCGGGCGCCAGCCCTGGAGTTCGCCGCGCTGGCCAGCGTTTTCGAGGCGTTGTTCGACATCGCGGACCGAGTCGAGGTATTCGTCGAGTTTGTGCTGATCGTTGCGGCCGAGGTCGCGGCGGAGGGAGGAGGCGTCGTTGAGGACGGCGTCGAGGATGCTGCGGTCGCCTTTGCCTGCGCCTTCCTTGAAGAGACGGTCGAAGGCGAGAGCGGGGTAGACCTCGAGGGGGGTTGGGGAGGTCGGGGAGCTCCACGAGATGTGGGAGCTGTAGAGCATGGAGTAGTTCTTGTGGACGGAGGGGTTGGCTTTTTCGCAGCCGAGGACGAGGCTAGGGACCTTGGTCGCGCGGCCGTAGTGGGCTGCGATGACCTGATCGAAGCTGGTGCCGGAGCGGATTTCGCCGCCGGAGGCGAGGGGCGCGCCGCTGAGGAGGTTGCCGGTCTGGGAGCTGTGGATGTTGCCTTTGAGGGCTTCGGCATTGTAGAGCCCGCGGATGAAGAGGAGCTGGCGGCGGAAGTCGTTGAGGGGTTCGAGGACCTTGCCGAGGGTCATGGCGTCGCCTTCGCCGGAGGCATTCCATTCGGAGCCGTGGAAGCCATTGCCCGCGAAGAGGACGGCGACGCGGACGGGGGCGTCAGCGCCTGCGGCGGCGGCGCGGGAGGTGGCGGTCAGGGATTCCATCCATGGGAGGGCGATGGAGACACCTGCGCCGCGGAGGAAGGAGCGGCGGGAAAAGCGCGAACGTTTCATGGGTGGAGGATCGGGCGCGCTGGAGGGGCGGGCAAGATCTTTTCCGCGGAGAGGGGAGGTGGGGGGCGTTCTTGAAAAAGCAGGAGGTTCAGCAGTTTGCTGTGCCGGCGTGTGGAAGGGACTGCGGATGCAGGGCGGATGCTTGCAACGGGGGCTCCGCCGGTGGCAGGGATTTCTCTCCGGCTCTGGCTCCCAGGGAGGGCCGCCGCTGCCTGCGCTCCGGCACCGGGGCGCTTCAACTCCTGGCTCACCGTGCTCTTGGCGCGGCCCGGCTCCTTGCCGATCGCTGTCGGCCATGCCCCCCGCTTGTGCAGAAGTTCCAAATGTGCTCTCTCTGTGATTGTGAGGTGTCCGTCGTTATTCAATGTCAGGGATTGGGTTCGTCACCTCCCTTCAATGGCCTGCGGATTCACTCACACCAGTCCCGTTTCACTTGGAGGTTGAAACCGCCAGACAATCCATGAGATCGAAAAACAAACGCCTCATCTCCGTTATCGCAGGGGTTCTGCTGGCGTTCCTTGCCATCCTCTGGTGGCGTCAAGGAGCGGAGACTGAGTCGCTACAACATGTTCCTTCGCAGAAGCCCAATTCGCCTTCCGCACACAGGCAGCTGGTCGCAACTTCACTGCCAAAGATGCACCGGTATGACGAAGGCAATGATCCGCGCCGCAATCAAGAGGCAGCCGCTCGCTACTACCAACGCAGGGAACAGATGATCAGAGCATATCATGGTGACGCCCGAATAGACGCCATCTTGAATGGCCTGAAAAGTGGCGAGAGCCTGGTGAGGTGGCTAGATCGAGTTCAATCTCACGAACTAGCCAGCGCCTTGCCGCTGGTCCCTCCCCTACTATTGGATGCTGACAAGTCAGTCCGCAGGGTTGCGGCTGAAACGCTTTGCTGGTTCGGTGACAAGCGTGGCTTCGACTTCATCCTGGAACAGCGCAAGAAGTCGGACGGACTCGAATGGTCATCGTTGCTTCAGAATGTGTTTGCAGAGTATCGGCCCCAAGGATACAACGAGGCACTGGTGGCGTTGATGAGGGCGAAAAATGGCGAAGAGACTTCGCAGAAGGTTGATGCATTCGCAATAGCCGAAGTGTTGGCGACAATGGGTGATGCTACCTCACTCGAAGTGATCCTGCCTATACTGGCTCAGTATCCCCCAGAGAGCGCTGAAGCTGTTCTGGTGCTTCGAAATCTGAATGACCCGAGGGTGACGCAATTTGCCAGAGAGCTTTTGAAGAATGGAGTGAATCCGCGAGTAAAACAGGCGGCAGAGATTGTTCTCGCGGCGCATGGGGATGAGGCGGCCCGGCGGAGCATCACGGCTGCAGTGAATCGGTTGGCAGAACTGCCCCAGCCAAGAAACGCCGATGGCACGTACAAGGCTGGTATGGAGCCAGCGGCAATCGGAGCGGTAAATGCGGCATGGGATGGTGAAGCGATGTTGGCGTTGGAGCATGGAATGGAATATCTGCCATCAGCACAAGCAGTGCCGGTGCTTCGACACATCGCTACGAATGCCAACAATGTTCGCTTTAGTGAGGTGGCAGTCCAAATCCTTGCCAAGATTGGCGATGAAGCCGCGAGGGAAGCGCTTTGGCAGACCGCACGGGCATTGCAGACTGGTCAACGCGGGTTTGAAAGCACAATGTATAATTCAGTGGGCAGGGCGCTGATGTTGTTCAGTGATTCAACCTCGACGGAACTGGCAAAACAGCTATTTGGGGCCGACAGGCACGGCGCGGAAGCGTCTCAGTTCTTTGCCGAGTCCAAGGGGTGGGATGGTCTGTTTAAGCGTCGATTGTTCTACTAGCGGAACGGTTTCTTCTGCCTGCAATACTTTGGCTGAGGTCAATGTGCCGGCAAGGGTGCGGCCGCCTTTTCCAGGCCGGCGGGCGGACCATCGATGTTGCCGCAGGGCGTCAGCGCGGGCTGTCCGAAACGGGGCGGGAACAAGGTGGCAGCGATTCCATCCACGGGTGGGCGATGGAGAGGGTGCGACCGGCAAATCATGTGGGCGAGCCTGCCAAGCCTGGGAGCGCCGCCGTCCAGAGCGGCCTTTCAACTTGCCGCAGGCCATGCTTCCACTCCGGGGCGTAGTGCGGCTGGGCCGGTTGGTTCAAGCCGCTCGAGGACGGCGGCGCTCCCAGGGAACACATGATTTCGCGGTCACACCCGATGGAGACACCAGCGCCGTGGAGGAAGGAGGGGCGGGAGTGCGAACGTTTCTTGGGCGGAGGATCGGGCTGGGGGGATTGGAGATTTGAGATGGGTCTGGTTCGAAGGGCGGGGATGGGGAGGGAGTCTCTCGCGAAGGCGCGAAGGGCTGGTGGGGAGAGGTGCGAGTTCGGAGCCTCGCGTGCCCGGGCTTGTACGGAGAGGGCTGGCAGGCGCACTCCGTGCGCGAGAGAGAGCTGTGATTCTCCCAGCAGTCCAGAGCCTGCGGCGGGCTGGTTCGGAGGGCTTGTGGGGAGAGGGGCGGGAACGGAGCCTCGCGTGCCCGGGCTTGTTGGGAGAGGTAAGCGGAGGGATGCGGCTTCTGCAATCAGGGGCGGGACGCGGCTTCTGCGTTGGCTGGGGAGGGGCGGCAGAATTCGATGCGTTCTTCGATGTTAGCGCTGACGGCGTGCTGGATGTTTTCGGTGGCGACGCGGAGGGCGTTTTTCATGGCGAGTGGGCTTGAGGAGCCGTGGGCGATGATGCAGACGCCGTTGACGCCGAGGAGGGGACTGCCGCCGTAGTTTTCGTAGTTCATTTTGTGGAGGGCGGACTTCATGGCTGGCTTGAGGAGGCCGGCGAGGATTTTGCGGGGGAGGGAAGCGGTGAAGGCTTCTTTGAGGAGGTGCATCATGGCGCGGGCGATGCCTTCGGAGCCTTTGAGGAGGATGTTGCCGACGAAGCCGTCGCAGACGGCGACGTGGACGTCGGCGTTGGCGAGGTCGCGGCCTTCGATGTTGCCGCGGAAGTTGAGGCCGGGGGCATTGCGGAGCATGTCGAAGACCTCGCGGGTGACTTCGGTGCCTTTGCCTTCTTCCTCGCCGTTGCTCATGAGACCGATGACTGGGTCTTTGATGCCGAAGAGGTGCTTCATGTAGACGCTGCCCATGACGGCCTGCTGGAAGAGGTGGATGGGGCGGCTGTCGACGCTGGCACCGGCGTCGATGAGGAGGCAGGTGCCGTGGAGGTTAGGGAAGGGAGTGCCGATGGCGGCGCGTTCGATGCCGCGGAGGGTGCGGAGTTTGACGGTGGCGGCGGCGACGGCTGCGCCGGTGTGGCCAGCGCTGACGACGGCCTGGGCGCGGCCTTGTTTGACGAGATCGGTGGCGACGGAGATGGAGCTGTTCTTCTTCTGACGGATGGCTTTGACGGCGCTGTCGTGCATGTCGACGACCTCGGTGGTGTGGACGATTTCGATGCGCGGGTCGTGGAAGCCGAGTGCCTGCATTTCTGATTTGATGCGGGATTCGTCGCCGACGAGGAAGAGCGTGTCGATGCGCGGGAGTTCGGCCATGGCGAGCTGAGCCCCGGCGATCATGTTGCGCGGGGCGTGGTCGCCACCCATGGCGTCGAGAGCGATTCGCATGGTAAGAAGGGAAGGTTAGGGGGTGGGATTACAGGGAGGGGGAGCGGAGAGGGGGCGGTAGCCGCGGGTGGGGTGGAGGCAAGCGGGAGATCAGCCGAAGGCTTTGAGGAAGGCGACCTCGAGGGCGAGCGGTTCGCGGACGGTGGTGGCGAGATTGCGGCGGAGTTCGTCGACGGCGCGGAGACGCTTGTGGAGGTCTGCGGCGGGGAAGCGGGCGGCGATTTCCTGCATGGAGGCGGAGAAGCCCGGGAGGTCGACGGCGGGGAGGCCCTCGCGACGGCGGAGGAGTTCACCGAACCATGTGTAGAGAATGGTGAGGAAGGAATTCCGCTGTTCCTGGTAGGAGGATTCGGTGAGGTTGTCGTAGTAGTCCTCGCGGTCGCGGAGCCAGATGCCGTCGGTGGTTTTGCCGTAGGTATCGATTTCTTCGCGGAGGGCGTCCTTGTGGCGCTGTTCGATTTCCGAGCGGACCTCGGAGAGGATGGCCTGGAAGTCGGAGAGGAGGCCCATGGCGCGGAGCCCGTCGGGTTTTTCCTGGGCGGAGAAGTAGGCGGCCATGAGTTGGACCCATGAGGTGCCTGATTCGGAGAGATCGAGGCCTGAGTGGCCTGGGCGGAAGAGGGGGACGCGGACGCAGCGTGAGCGGATGGTGTCGAGGAGCTGGTCCGGGGCGCGGGTGAGGAGGAGGATGAGCGTGCCGTCCGGGGGTTCCTCGAGGGTTTTGAGGAAGGCGTTAGCGGCTTCGGCCATCATGCGGTCGGCGTCGGAGACGACGCAGAGTTTCATGTTGCCGCTGGAGGTGAGCTGGAGACGGCGTTCGGCGTCGCGCATCTGGTCGACCTTGATGCGGCGGAGTTTGGATTCCGGTTCGATGACGATGGCTCCGTGCTGGCGGAGACTGTCGAGGTCGGAGAGGTTGGGCCAGTCGTTGACGAGCGCGGCGATGGAGACGGCGAGGTGGCGGAGGTCGTCCGGGTGGGAGCCTGAGATGAGGAAGGCGTGGGCGAGCCTTCCCTGGTGCCATGCGCGGGAGATGAGGGAGAGGGCGTGGTCCGGGGCGAAGGCCATGGGAGGTTAGGGGGCCGTCAGAAGATGGAGAGGGCGGCCTTGGCGGTGAGGCCACCGTGGACGATGGCGTGGAGGCGTTTGAGCATGAGAGGCGGGTTGGGGTGCTGCCAGACATTGCGGCCGATGGCGATGCCAGCGCCGCCGGCGGCGATGGAGTCGGCGACCATGGCGAGGATGGAGGCTTCGTCGGAGGCTGCGCCGCCGAGGACGATGACCGGGACGAAGGAGGCGTCGACGATGCGGCGGAAGGCGTCGATATTGCCTGGCCACGCGGTTTTGACGACATCGGCTCCGAGTTCAGCGGCGGCGCGGACGGCGAAGCTGATGTTTTCGGGTGTGTAGTCGGCGGAGCGTCCGAGGCCGAAGGGGAGGGCTTCGGTGATGACGGGGAGATTGGCGTGGTGGCATTCGCTGATGAGGCGAGCGGATTCGCGGAACTGGCGGGCTTCGTCCGGGTGCTGGGGGTAGAGCATGTGCATGACCCCGTGAGCGCCGGTGCGGATGGCGTCGGCTGCGCCGAAGGTCATGTAGGCGCCGTGGTCCGGGTGGCCTGGGCGTGCGGGTTTATAGACATCGGTGCGGAGACAGACCCCGCGGTCGGCGAGGGCGTCGCGGCAGGCGAGGGCGGTGCCGTAGTTGACGACGAAGGCGTCGGCGAAGGGCTTGAGGGATTCGATGAGGTCGGCCGGGTGTTCGAGTCCGGGGACGGGGATGGCGGTGCCGTGGTCGATGGGGACGATGACGGTTCGGCCGCCGGAGCGGAGGAACGGGAGGAGACGAGCGGGAGTGGTGCCGGTGGGATCAGCCATGGGTATTCATGACGCTGACCGGAGGTTCCTGCCAGTGGAAAACGGGGGGCGTGGGTGGGTTGGGCTCTGATCAGGAGAGCCGGTCGCGGAAGTCCTCGTAGGAGAAGCTGCGGACGGTGGTGAGTTCGTCTTTGTCCGGGTCCCAGAGGCAGAGGGCTGGGTGCTTGACGCCATTGAACATGGAGGTTTTGACCATGGTGTAGTGGGCCATGTCTTCGAAGACGAGCCGGTCGCCGGGCTGGAGCGGGTGAGGGAAGGAGTAATCGCCGATGACGTCACCGGCGAGGCAGGTGCCGCCGCCGAGGCGGTAGTGGTGCGGGAAGGTGCCCTGGGGGCCAGCGCCGCGGATGTCCGGGGTGTAGGGCATTTCGAGGCAATCGGGCATGTGGCAAGTGACACTGACGTCGAGGATGCCGAGGTTCATGGCATTGTGGACGGTGTCGACGACGCGGCTGACGAGGATGCCGGTGCCGATGGCGATGGCTTCGCCGGGTTCGAGGTAGACCGTGAGGTTGTAGCGTTCGCGGATGCGTTTGACGAGACGGACGAGGAGGTCGGTGTCGTAGCCGGCTTTGGTGATGTGGTGGCCGCCGCCCATGTTGAGCCATTTGACCTTGTGGAGGAGGTGGCCGAATTTGGATTCGACGGCGTCGAGGGTGGTGGCGAGGGCGTCGGCGTTCTGTTCGCAGAGCGTGTGGAAGTGGAGCCCGTCGAGGGCGGAGAGGTCCTCGCCCTTGAGTTCTGATAGGGGGATGCCGAGGCGGGAGCCGGGGACGCAGGGATCGTAGATGGCGTGATCGCCGGTGGAGACCTGAGGATTGATGCGGAGGGCGGTTTCGATGTGGCGGCCGCTGCGGCGGATGAATTCAAGGCCGCGGCGCCACTGGCGGACGGAATTGAAGGAGAGGTGGTCGGCGAAGGGGATGACTTCGGCGAGGTCTTCGTCGGTGAAGGCTGGGCTGTAGACGTGGATTTCCTTACCGAATTTTTCGCGGGCGAGCATGGCTTCCCACGGGCCGCTGGAGCAGGTACCGTCGAGGTACTGGCGGATGAGCGGGTAGGTGGCCCACATGCTGAAGCCCTTTTGGGCGAGGAGGATGCGGCAACCGGCGGCGGTTTTGACGGCGGCGAGGTGTTCGAGGTTCCTGCGGAGCCTGCTGAGGTCGACGACGAAGGCTGGAGCGGGGACGCGAGAGAGGTCCAGGGAGGAACAGACCTCGTGGACTGGGCCGGCGACGGTGGACATGTCAGGCGTCGATGTGGGCGAGCGGGTTTTCGGTGAGGACTTGCTCGTGCCATGGGAGCCCGTAGCGGTTCATGTCGGCCATGAACGGATCCGGGTCGCATTGTTCCATGTTCCAGACGCCGGGGCGTTGCCATTTGCCTTCGAGGACCATTTTGGCACCGATCATGGCGGGGACGCCGGTGGTGTAGCTAACGCCCTGGGCTCCGGTTTCGCGGAAGCATTCCTCGTGATCGCAGACGTTCCAGATGAAGTAGTGCTTGGTTTTGCCGTCTTTGGTGCCGGTGATGACGTCGCCGATACAGGTTTTGCCTTTGGTGAGTGCGCCGAGGGAGCCGGGGTCGGGGAGGACGGCCTTGAGGAATTCTAGGGGGACGATTTCGCCGCCTTTAAAGGGGATGGGTTTGATGCTGGTCATCCCGACGTTTTCGAGGACCCGGAGGTGGGTGAGGTAGGAGTCGGAGAACGTCATCCAGAAGCGCATCTGGCGAGCGGAGGGGAAGTGTTTGGAGAGACTTTCGAGTTCCTCGTGGTAGAGGAGGTACATTTTTTTCGGGCCGACTTGGGGGAAGTCGAAGGTGGTGCCGACGGAGATGGGGTCGGTTTCCTGCCATGCGCCGTCTTTCCAGAAGCGGCCGCGGGCGGTGATTTCGCGGATATTGATTTCCGGGTTGAAGTTAGTGGCGAAGGGTAGGCCGTTGGAGCCGGCGTTGCAGTCGACGATGTCGAGGGAGAGGATCTCGTCGAAATGGTGTTTGGCGGCGTGGGCGCAGAAGACGTTGGTAGCGCCTGGGTCGAAGCCGCTGCCGAGGAGGGCGGTGAGGCCGGCTTTCTGGAATTTTTCCTGGTAGGCCCACTGCCATTTGTATTCGAACTTGGCGGTGTCGAGGGGTTCGTAGTTGGCGGTGTCGACGTAGTGGGCACCGGCTTCGAGGCAGGCGTCCATGATGGAGAGGTCCTGGTAGGGGAGGGCGACATTGATGACGATGTCAGCGCCGAACGAGCGGATGAGGCTGGCGGTGGCGGCGACGTCATCGGCGTCGACGGCGGCGGTTTTGATGGTGACGCCTTTTTTTTCCCTGATGTCAGCGGCGATGGCGTCGCATTTGGAGACGGTGCGGCTGGCGAGGAGGATGTCGCCGAAGACCTCGTGGAGTTGGGCGCATTTGTGAGCCACGACGCGTCCGACGCCGCCGGCGCCGATGATCAGGGTTTTCTTCATGGGGGGACGGTTGCAGACGGGCACCCGGGGTCAATGGAAATTCCGGATTGGGGGAGGAGGGGAGAAGGTGGATATTACGGAGGCATGAGATTTCCGGGAAAGTTTATTTGCAAAACTTCAGCATTTCTTGTAAATATTAGACATCGGACGCTTTGGGGCGGGCTTTGCCATGGGCGGAGTCGGGCTTGGGGTGGCTGAACCGGCGGCCTGATGGCGCGGCTGGAAAAACCAAAACAAACGCAACACAATGAACAAAATCAGCATCATTGCTCTCGGCGCGCTCGCCATCGGCAGCGCTTCACTGACTGCCGGCACGCCGGCTCCGGCTCCAGTGGCTCCTTCGGCCCCTGTGGCGGCGGTTCCTTCGGACCTGTCCTACAACCTGCTTGAAGTGGGTTGGCTGCACACGGAGTTCGACACACCGGGTCTTGATTCTTCGGATGGCGTCGGCCTTTCGTTGAGCTACTCCCCGATCAACAATTTCTATCTGACGGCTGGCGGGGCCTGGTCGTCGGTGGACACGGCTCGTGATTCGGCTGATCTCTGGACGGCGAACGTCGGGATTGGTGGATTCATTCCTGTGACGACGAACATCCATTTCGTGACGGAAGTTGGCGCGGCATTCTATGGCTTCGACAACAGCCCGATCGGTTCGGACAACGACGCGAGCCTGTATGTGCGCCCGCACTTCCGTGGTCGCTGGGGTCGTTTTGAAGCGCACGCTGGTGCGGCTTGGTCGAACATTGACGTGACGAACGAGTGGGCTGGTTTTGGCCGCCTTTACTACGGGATCACTGACAATGTTGATCTCGCTGGCGGTCTGAGCGCCGGCAAGGACGAGATCACGTTCAACGTGGGTCTGCGTTTGCGCTACTGAGGTGATTCCGGGGCGACCCGGAACCCAGATGATATTTGAGGGCCGGTGCCGCGAGGTGCCGGCCCTTTTTTTGTGAGGGTGTGAGGGTGAGGGCGTGGGAGCGGGAGGTTTGTCAGTGGTGGCGGATCTGCCAGATGATGAGGGCTGCGGTGGCGAAGAGGGCGATGGCTGGGAGGACGGCGGAGGCCATGGCGAGGCGGAAGCCGAACTGGCTGCCGACGGTGACCATGGTGAGGACGGCGATGAGGGAGACCCCGGTGATCCAGACGGCCTGGGGAGCGATGACGGAGGGGAGACGGTCGCCGAAGCGTCGGAGATTTTGAAAATAAAACCATGCGACGCCGAGGAAGGTGAACCATTGGATGGTGCCGCCTTCGGAGCCTGAGCCTGGGCTGAGGCCCCAGTCGTAGAGACCGTGGGCGATGATGGCTCCGATGAAGACGATGGCGAATTCGTGGAAGAAGGAGCGGGGCCAGCGGATGGCGAGGCCGAGGAAGCCGCCGCTGAGGCCGGTGAGGGCGATGTGGAGGAAGTTGGCGGTGATGAAGCGGGGGAGGGAGGCGGTGCCCATGCTTGCGGCCATGTAGTTGAGGTTTTCTTCGACGGCGAAGCCGAGGCCGACGCAGGAGGCTGCGGCGAAGTACATGGCAGGGGTGGAGCCGCGGAGGAGAGGGAGGAGCGGGAGCAGGACGAGGAGTTTGGCTAGTTCCTCGCGGAGACCGACGCCGCTGACGTAGTAGACGAGGTCGTTGAAGGGAGTGCCGTTGAGATGGAGCGGGGAGAGGCGGTGCTGCGCCATGACGAGCATGAGGACGGGGACGACGCTGAAGATGCCGAGGACGAGGGCGAGGCCGCAGAGCCACCAGCGTCGGCGGGGGATGCCGCAGAGCATGACGATGGTTAGGAACCAGACGGTGGCCATGGTGCCGGTGAGGAGGAGCCATGGGGTCTGGCGGGAGCCGGCGGCGACGTGGTTCCATGAGTGGCGGAAGAGACCGGGCCAGTCGCGTGCGGCGAGGATGACGGCGTCGGCTTCATCGGCTTCGGGGGCGTCGATGACGGACGGGGCCCAGCCTTGGGTTGTGTAACGGGTGGCGAGGGCGTCGAGCCATTGTCGAGCGGCGCAGAGTTCCATGGCGCGGCGGCGGCAGTAGTGGCCGATGGAGTCGTTGGCGGCGGCTCCGCGGTCGTAGCCAGCCAGGGCGGGTTTGTCTTCACCGGCCTGGCGGAGGATGTCGGCGGCCATGGCGTGGTGCAGACTGCCGGCGTCCTGCGGGGCGGAGACGGAGGCGAGGCATTGCTCTACGAGGGCGCGCGGTGGGCGGGGCCGATGAAAGGCTACCGGGTATTGGTTCAGCAGGGCGTTTTCCTCGGGTGTGAGGCCGGGGACGGCGAGGTCGGATGGATCGTCGGTGGTGGGTGCGTCGAGGGGGTCGGGTGGCGAGTCATCGATGATTTCCTCTTCCGAGGGCAGGCCGGAGTGGGCGGTGGCGGCGTCGCGGAGGCGTTCGAGGAGGGCAGGGACGTCGTCGCGGGAGTCGGCGGCGTACATGGAGCGGAAGCGTGATGCGTTTGCGGCGATGGGATCTGAAGGGGCGACCAGCCATGTGAGGAGGACGCCGGTGCCGAGGATGGCGGCGGTCAGTTTCGCGAGGAATGCCGGCTGGCGGCTGAGGACGTGGAGCGAACGTTTGCTGGGGAACAAGGCCATCGTAGGCACCGATGCCTTTGCTGGCGGGGGCTGCAATGGGTGAGAAGTGGGAAGTGGGAAGTGGGAAGTGGGAAGTGAGAAGTGAGAAGTGAGAAGTGAGAAGTGAGAAGTGAGAAGTGAGAAGTGAGAAGTGGGAAGTGGGAAGTGGGAAGGGTGGAGGGTGGAGGGTGGAGGGTGGAGGGTGGAGGTATGCGGGAAAACAAAAATAGCGGCAGGGGAAAGATTTTGGTAGACGGAATGTGCGCGGGGCGCAATTGTGGCGGCACTGCATTTGCAGCCAAACATATGAAAACAACAGAATTGGATTCTAGTTCATCTGAAGGCCGGCTAGTCAGTCACGGGGACTGTTGTCGGCCGCTGGAGCGTCGGCGGTTCATGCGTCGAGCGGGGGCGGCGAGTCTAGCGATGCTGGCGATGCCTCTGGGGGCGGTGCCGACGAAGCAGGCGACGCAGACGCATTGTCCGCGGCATGGGAGTGGGCCGTGTCGGTATGTCGAGCGGATCGATGTGGTCTTTGATTCGTGTGCTGTGGCGATGGATGTGCTGGACCCGCATGACAAGTATGAGCGCTGCGGGCGGATTTTTTATGGGATGATGACGGTGACTGTGATCACGGTGAGCAGGAATCCGTTCCGGAGGACCCCGGATTTCAGGAACTATCCGGTGCAATCGGGCGGGTATCTCGATCTTGAGTCGAGGACTCAGATTCCGGACCCGTCCGCGGACCCGGAAGGCGACAGCAATTTCGAGACTGACGCGAACAAGGCGGGAAGCGACACGAGTTGTCCGGCCGGAGATTTCCAGACTTCGACGGCTCCGACGAGGGGAAGCCTGAAGACCGGGAACAGTTCCCATCGTTATAACGTGACCGACACGGGTGTCCACGAGATTGGTGAGCGGAAAGATATACAGATCCATATGCCCGGAATCTCGACCGGCTGTATCGCATTCAGGGATACGGAGAATGATCCGAATGTGCCCCCGGCGGACCGAGTCAAGGGGTGGGCGAAACTTCGTGAGTTTGAGGAGTTGATGGCCGAGACTAGGGCGTGTGCTAGTGGGAAAACCGTTGTGCCGACGACGGTGGAGTACAAGGTGGCGGGTGATGACGAGGAAGTGGGGACCGACGATGACATCTGGCCTGTTGGAAATCTGGGTGTGCCGGATTGACGGAGCATTCGGGATTGTTATAAGGTTGATGCCGCTATGAGACGACACCGTTCACTTGTTCTCACCTGCATGGTTCTGTCAGCTGGGTTTGCGGCCTGGCCATGGCCGAGTGTTGAGGCGATTCCGGTGACGGTTTCGGAACGCGTGGCCGCCCGGGGCAACAAGCCCCGGGCGGCTATGCCGAGTCAGGCGGATCCGGGCAATGCTCCGATCGAGCGTGAGTCGAGGCAGCAGGCGTTGGGAGAACTGAAGGAGCGCTGGCGGATTCTGATGGCGAATCCGGGCGCGTGGGTGCGCCCGATGAAGGAGCAGGGTAAGCTGGTGATTGAATCCGTGGAGCGGTTGCTGCCGAGTCGTGAACTGGTGGAGCTAATGAAGGCCATTGAGGTCAACGCAGCTGAAATGGGTCGGATTGGGGTTGGCTCCTCCTTCGAGTACGAAGTGAAGCTTCTGTTGCGGTCTGAGCGGGCGGAGGAGGCGCTGCGGGCGCTGGTTGCGTCGAACGACTCAGAGTACCGGAACAGTGGGCACTATCAGATTTGGATGGAGTTTGCGTCGAAGGGCTGCACGGCGGAGCAGGCGGCTTGGATGACGGAGGCGGCGGGGGATCCGTTCAGTGCGCGGATTCTTGCGACAGGACAGCTCTGCCAGTTGAGTCGGGTGGATTCGGCGGCGGCAGTGAAGAGCCTGTTTGAGCGTTTTGATGGGAAGGAAGTGGCGTGGGAGTTTGGGAACATGCTGGATTCGTTCTCGCTTGGGGAGGATTCGGACCCGAAGGAGCTGGAGAAGCTGATCCCGGTGTCGAAGACGAAGGATGATCTGGCGTCGGAGATGCGGGAGAAGCTGGTGTTTTCGTGGGGGATTGATGATCCTGAGGGAGCGACGCAGTTTGTGCTGGGCAACCAGGAACGGTTTGATCCGGGGGTGATGCGGAGTCTGGCTTCGGGCGTGTCGGCGAAGGGAGCGAAGGCGACGGTGGAGTGGGTGCAGGACCTGCCGCCGGGGCGGTATTTTGATGCGGCGATGGATCTGGTGATTTCGATGATTGGGGATAGGTATCCGGAGGAGGCGAGGGAGTTGGTGAATCAGATTACGGATCCTGCGCTGAGAAAGGCGTGTTTCAGCCGGGTGGACAACATGCAGAGCGAAAGTGAAAGTCGTTAGCCGAGGAGGATGGAGCGATGAGTGAGCGCATGAAACTGGTGACGACGGCGGTGCATTATCCGTTGAGTGGGGCGGTTGGGGTGGAGGGGATGGAGTGGGTGGATCGGGCGGTGGTGACGGTGCCTGATGATCCTGCGGGGGTGGCTGGGGTGAGGCTGGAGGGGTTGTTCAATGCGGCGTGGTCGAAGTACTGGATGTTGCGGGAGGCGTTGGGAGGCGAGGAGGGGGTGAGGGTTGTGGTGCATGATGCGGACATGGTGTTGAGTGAAGTGTTGCTGGCTCGGGTGAGGCGGGCGGTGGAGGTTTGCGGGGATCGGGCGGTGCTGCTGGGGTTGGCGGGGCGGCGGGTATGTCGGGAGGTGCCGGTGCGTGGGTTGGTGCCGCGGTGGTATCTGGAGCGGCACGAGGGGGTGATTGGGTATTTTCAGGTGGATGGAGGGGCGCGATTGGGGATGTGGGAGGGTGGGGGTGTCTGGGGGGAAGCGCATGAGGACTGGGTGTTTGCGATGGGGTATGGGGAGGGGAACTGTGTGGCGCTGCCGTTTGCGAGTCATCATGTGGGCGGGGTGAGTCGGCACTGGAGCGGGTATGAAGGACGACTGGAGACGGGAGGCGGCGGGGATGTTGTGAGGGGGGTGAGGGCTGGTGAGTGGTTTGGTGAGGCGTTGCGTGGGCGGGTGGTGGTGGTGCTGGGGGTGTATGGGCCGGATGATGCGGTGGGATTGGCTGGGGTGGTGGGGGAGGGAGGGGAGGTGCTGGTGGTGGATTCGTGGGAACTGGATCAGGGGGAGGTGGCGCGGGTGGAGGATTTGCCGGAGTGGTTGTGTGGGATTGCGGGGTGGCGAGCGGGGGCGTGGCGGCGGTGTCGGGAGGCGAGGTGGCGTGGAGAGGAGATGCCGCCGTTGGGAGAGAGTGTGGTGCCGTTGTTTCTGGAGTTGATTGCGGCGGATCGGCGACTGACGCGGGAGCGGTTTGAGGAAGGGGTGCGGGGCGTGGCGGGGGGAGTGGTGCGGATTCTGGGGGAAGGCGGGATTGATCCGCTGGCGGATGGGGCGGTTAGGGAGGGAGTGGATGGGTTGTGGTTGGGGGGAGAGATCGGTTATGGGGTGGTGATGCGGGAAGTGCCGCGGTGGCGGAGGAGGATGCGGGGTTGTGAGGGGGTCATTTGCGGGGCGTTTTATGATGTGGTGAACTGGCCGGAGAGTGCGGCGGCGGTGGGGATGCTGCTGGGGACGCCGGAGGTGGTGGCGGAGGACGGGCAGTGGCTGAAGCGGAGCCCGGCGGTGTCGGGCGGTGGTGGCGGGTATCCGCGCGGGTTGCCGTTGCACGATGCGGAGTTGGAGGGTGTGGCCGGGGGTGCGGGCGTGGTGTTTTGTCAGGAGAGTCGGGCGGGGGACGTGCTGGAGGGTTTGATGGTGTCGCTGCATTCGCTGCGGGAGCATTGGGCTGGGGAGGTGGTGGTTTTGTACAGCGGGGTGGAGTCGCCGGCGGTGCGGGTGGCGTGTGCGCGTTATGGGGCTTGGTATCGGGAGGTTCCGGGGCCTGATGAGGAGGGTGAGGCGGATGAGGGTGAAGAGGAAAGTGTGAGGGTGGATGTGGAGGCGATGGTGCGGGAGTGGAGCCCGTTTGTGAGGACCTTATGGATTGAGGCTGGGGTGATTGGGCATGGGAAGCAGATTGGGAAGTGGGCGCGGCGGGCGGGTGATGGGAGGAAGGTGGTGAGGGAGGGGGTTAGAGAATTGGAGGTGCTGAGGTTGCGGCGGGGGATGGAGGGGAGGAGTGCGGGTGAGCGGGTGCGGTTGGAGGGGGAGGTGATGAGGGCGTGGGCGGTGACGGTGCGGGTGCGGTGGGATGCGGCGGTGGTGACGGGGCTTTTGCGTGATGATCTGGCTGGGTTTGGGAGGAACTGGATGGCGACGAGTTGGCGGTATGCGGCGGTGAGGATGGAGGAGGAGTGGAGGATTCGGGTGCCGGTGCCGGTGTATGTTGGGTTGTGCGAGGTTGGGGCGGAGGAAGTGGGCGCAGCGTTGCCGGCGGGACCGGAAGGGAGTTGTGCGGTGGTGAGATTGATGCCGGTGGCGGGGTGGCCTGGGCCGGAGGCGGGGGAGCCGTATTGGACGGCGGCGTTGGGGGCGGCGGCGGTTCGGGCGGAGACTGAGTGGCTGATTTATGTGGATCCGATGATGCATCCGTCGAGTGGGGCGGAGTTGTTTCTGGGGCATCGGATGCGAGGTGGTGAGGAGACGGATGTTTATGCGCCCGGGTGGGCGTTCCGGAGGATCGGGGAGGAGGAGAGCGGGTGGATTGGGCGGGTGTTCGGGGGGGATGGGTTGGAGGGAGGGGAGGTGAGGGTGCCGGAAGAGTTGGGATTGGGGAGGCTGATGCGGCATGTGAGGTTAGGGCCGCCGGCGACGATGGTGAGGCGTGAGGTGATGAAGGACGCGCTGGCGGAGTGGCTGGCGATGGGTGGTGACATGCCGTTTGAGGTGTTTCTGAGCTTGAGACTGTGGCGGGAGGCGGTGCGGCGAGGGGGGAGTGTGGGGACGACGCGGGTGACGGGAGCTGGGGTGGAGGTGTGCCGGCCGGTGGAGTGGGGGTGGCGTCTGTGAGGAAGTCAGGGGGCTTTATGATACCGAGACGGATTCTGCGATGTTATCGGTCGGCGTATCTGATGACGCCGGCGATGGTGGAGAACGGGCGGCGGCTGGAGGCGATGCATCCTGAGTGGGAGCATCGGTTCTGGAATCATGTGGAGGCGCGGCGGTGGGTGGCGGAGATGATGCCGGAGTGGCTGGAGTGTTATGATTTTTATCCGCTGGACCGGCAGCGGGAGCGGTTGTTCCGGTGGCTGGTGCTTTGGAAGTTAGGAGGCGTGTGGCTGAGTGCGGAGATGCGTCCGCTGGAGCGGTTTGAGGGGATGGGGGATGGCGGGTTGGTGCTGGCGGTGGAGGGGCGGATGACGGTGGAGGAGTTTGAGGCGCGGCAGCGCGTGCGGTGGGTGGCGGGGATGCCTGCGGGGGCGCTGGATTGGATAGGAGATGTGGCGGTGGCGGCGGTGCCGGGGCACTGGTTTACGGAGCGGGTGCTGGGGCTGATGGTGGAGCGGGCGGGGATGCTGGACACAGGTGGGGCGCCTGATCCGGAGGATGAGGCGTGGGTGACGGGGAGCGGCGTGGTGAATGCGGCGTGGCTGGCGTGCCTGCGGGAGGGATTGCCGGTGGGGGAGGCGGTGCTGGTTGGGGAGGGCGAGGGGAGGTTCGGGCGGTTTGCGTGGCGGTATGGGGAGCTGAACGGGTGATGATAGGGACGCAATCCCGTTGGGATTGGGGTCTTGTTGGGGCGGCGGACCCAGGGTAGGCCTTCGTGCCTCAGGCCAACCCTGGGCTGGGGGACGCAATCCCGTTGGGATTGGGCGGGCTGGTACGGAGGACAAGGGCGGGGCGGCCTTGATTCGGGGGCTTGCGGGGTGAGGTCACAGGCAGGATGCCCGTGCCCCAGGGTAGGCCTTCGTTCCTCAGGCCAACCCTGGGCTGGGGGACGCAATCCCGTTGGGATTGGGGGATGCCTCTGTCAGGGTGATTGCTAGTGGGGTGGCGTGGGTGGCAGGGGTTTCGCAAGCAAGGGGATGGGGCAAAAAGGAACCGCCCGGCCTGAGGGGGTCAGGCGCGGGCGGTGCCGGGGAGTTGTGAGGGTGTTGGGGGTCAGGCTTCGAAGGCGCTGGAGACGACTTCGGCTTGTTCGCGTCTGTGGAGGGCGTAGCTGCCGACGGCCGGGCTGGAGGCGCGGTCACGGCCGGCGAAGCGGACGCGGTTGGTGGTGTGTTTTTCGAGCCGGTGGACGACGTAGCTCCATGCGCCCATGTTGAGGGGTTCTTCCTGACACCAGACCCATTTCTGAGCGGCCTTGGGGTAACGGGCGACGATTTTGGCGAAGAGGTCGTCGTGGAAGGGGTAGAGCTGTTCGATCCGGATGATGGCGGTGTTGGTGATCTTCTGTTGGGCGCGGTAATTGATGAGGTCGTAGTAGACCTTGCCGGAGCAGAAGACGAGGCGAGTGACGCCCTTGGTCTGGGATTTGAAGGCTTCGTCGTCGAGGATTTCCTGGAAGGCGGTGTCGCCGGTGAAGTCGGCGGCGGAGGAGACGGCTTCCGGGAGACGCAGCATGGACTTGGGAGTCATGATGACGAGCGGCTTCCGGAACGGGCGTTTGAGCTGACGGCGGAGCGCGTGGAAGTACTGGGCTGGGGTCGTGAGGTTACAGACCTGCATGTTGGACTCGGCGCAGAGCTGGAGGAAGCGTTCGAGTCGGGCGCTGGAGTGCTCCGGGCCCTGGCCTTCGTAGCCGTGAGGGAGGAGGAGTGTGATCCCTGAGGGCTTCTGCCATTTGGATTCGGCGGAGCAGATGAACTGGTCGATGATGACCTGGGCACCGTTCACGAAGTCGCCGAACTGGGCTTCCCAGAGGATGAGCATTTCCGGGGCGCGGAGACTGTAGCCGTAGTCGAAGCCGAGGACGGCGGCTTCGCTGAGGAGCGAGTTGTAGACGCGGAGGGTGGCCTGAGTTTCCGAGAGGTGCTGGAGAGGCATCCAGCGGTCGCGGTTTTCGGTATCGTAGAAGCAGGCGTGGCGCTGGCTGAAAGTGCCGCGGCGGACGTCCTGACCGGAGAGGCGGACGGGGGAGCCTTCGGTGAGGAGAGAGGCGAAGGCGAGGGCTTCTGCGTTGGCCCAGTCGAAGGGACCGCCATCTTCTGCGGCCTTGCGGCGTTTGTCGACGACCGTACGTTTGACGGTGGGGTGGAGACGGAAGCCTGCGGGGACCTCGGCGAGTTTGATGCCGAGATCGCGGAAGCGGGCTGGGTCGAGGCCGGTGATGACCGGGTCGTGGGAGTAGGGCGGTTGGAAGACGGCGGTGGAACCGGCGAAGACGGCTTTTTTGAGATCGCTGCCGGAGTGGGTTTTCTCGAGTTCGAGGAGTTCGCGGTGTTCGGTTTCGAGGCGGTCGCGGATGGCGGAGATGATGGAGTCGGCGCGTTGGGCGGGGACTTCGCCGCTGGAGACGAGGCGTTCGCGGAAGAGCGTGCCGACGGTGGGTTTGGCGGCGATGAGCTTACTGATTTTCGGCTGGGTGAAGGAAGGCTCGTCGGTTTCGTTGTGGCCGTGGCGGCGGTAGCAGTACATGTCGACGACGACATCGCGGCCGAAGCGCTGACGGAATTCGAGGGCGAGTCTGGAGACGAAGTAGACCTCGAGTGGGTGGTCGCCGTTGACGTGGAAGACCGGGGCTTCGATCATTTTGGCGACGTCCGTGGCGTAGGCGGAGCTACGGGCGTCGGCTGGGGTGGTGGTGAAGCCGATCTGGTTATTGACGACGATGTGGATGGTGCCGCCGGTGCGGTAGCCTGGGAGCTGGGAGAGATTGAGGGTTTCCGCGACCATGCCCTGGCCTGCGAAGGCGGCGTCGCCGTGGACGAGGATGGGGATGACGGCTTTGCGGTCGAGGCCGTCGCCCTGGGCGCGCTGACGGGCGCGAGCGGCGCCTTCGACGACTGGGTTGACGGCTTCGAGGTGGCTTGGGTTGGGGGCGAGGGCGACGAGGACCGAGCCGTTTTTGAGTTTGCGTTCGACCTCGTAGCCGAGGTGGTATTTGACGTCGCCGTCGCCTGCGACGAGGTCCGGGATGTAGTTTTCGCTGAACTCGTGGAGGATGACCTTGAGCGGTTTCTGGAGGAAGTTGGCGAGGACGGTGAGGCGGCCGCGGTGGGCCATGCCCATCATGATTTCCTTGACGCCGGCGGCTGGGCAGTCTTCGAGGATGGCGTTGAGGGCGACCATGAGGCTTTCCCCTCCTTCGAGGGAGAAGCGTTTCTGGCCTTTGCACTTGGTGTGGAGGAACTGTTCGAAGGTTTCTGCCTGCCAGAGCCACTCGAGGACATTCTCGCGGGTTTCGGTGGAGGTGTTGGGGAGGTCGACGCGGGATTCGATGCGGGCCTCGAGCCAGTCGCGGACTTCGGAGTTATTGATGTGGGTGTATTCGAAGCCGATGCGGTCGCAGTAGGTTTTTCTGAGACGGGCGATCATGTCGCCGAGCTTGGTGCGACGGCCCTGATTGTAGAACATGGTTTCGACTTCTGCGGCGAGGTCGCGTTCCGAGAAGTTGAATTCGGCGAGGCCGAGTTTCGGTTGTTCGTTGCCGGAGGGGCTGAGTGGGTCGAGCCATGCGGCGGTGTGGCCGAGGGCGCGGTAGGCGGAGAGCATGCGTGCGACGTTGGCGCGGAAGTGCATTTCTTCCTGGCTCATGCCGACGCTCTGAACGCCGCGGGATTCGTCGTGGGCGTTGGCGGGGGTGCGCGGCTTGGGCTGGGCGGTGCCGAGTTCGAAGCCTTCGAAGAAAGAGGCCCATGTGGCTTCGACGGAGCGGGGGTTGTCGAGCCACTGCTGGTATTTTTCTTCCAGCAGGTCAACGTTGAGGCGAGCGGAGATGGTTGAATTCATGAAAGGACGCGGGGGGAACTAGTCGGGTATCAAGCCAATACGGCAGTGACTGCGGAGCAGGTGCCCGCAGAGTTGGAACGTGCGAGCATCGTGCCCGGGGGCGAGCGGAACGCCAGCGGAGTTTTTCGGGACGTTTGGGGAGGGGATCATGGGTTTTTTCAGAAGGGGAAGGAGGTTTCGAGGGTGACCGGGCAGTGGTCGCTGCCGGTGATGTCCTGTCTGATGGTGCAGGAGAGGAGGGAATTGGCGAGTTGGGGGCTGGCGAGCCAGTAGTCGAGACGCCAGCCGATGTTTCTGGCGCGGGCACCGGCGCGGTAGCTCCACCATGAGTACTGATGGGGGCGCGGGTCGAAGTGTCTGAAGACGTCGATGAAGCCAGTGTTGAGGATCTGGTCGAAGCTGGCGCGTTCTTCGTCGGAGAAGCCGGGGCTGCGGCGGTTGGCGTCTGGGCGAGCGATGTCGATTTCCTTGTGGGCGACGTTGAGGTCGCCGGCGAAGAGGACGGGTTTGCGTTTTTCGAGGGATTGGATGTAGGCGAGGAAGGCGGCGTCCCACTGGAGGCGGTAGGGGAGGCGGGCGAGTTCGGCCTGGGAGTTGGGGGTGTAGACGGAGACGATGAAGCAGGAGGGGAATTCAGCGGTGACGACGCGGCCTTCGTTGTCGTGGGCGGGGATGCCGATGCCTCGCGTGATGGAGAGCGGCTGGGATTTGGAGAGGATGGCGGTGCCGCTGTAGCCTGGTTTGGCGGCAGGGTTCCATGCGAGGTGCCAGCCGGGGAGCCATGACCAGTCGAGCGAGGCGGGATTGACCTTGGTTTCCTGGAGGAGGACGACGTCCGGGGCTTCGGCGGTGATGAAGTCGGCGAAGCCCTTGTCCATGACGGAGCGGAGGCCGTTGACGTTCCATGTGATGCATTTCATGGGAGGGACGGGAGCGCGGAGGGGTTCGGTGGGAAAGGCCGAAATGGGGGATAGAGGGTGTTGGGGGGCTGATTTTTGGTTCAGCGGGTGGGACGGAAAACTGAGGGTTTCGGTGGGTGGAGAGCGGTTGACGAGGCTGGTGGGGGCCTGTGTGTGGGGGGATGAGTGAGAAAGCGTGTCCGATGTGTGAGATGACCGACGTGGTTGGTCATGCTGAGCATTACGAGTGCATGACGTGCGGGCATGAGTGGCCGAAGGAGGAGGTGGTGGAGGGGCCGCGGGTGGTGAAGGATGCCTATGGGAACGTGCTGGCGGATGGGGACACGGTGGCGATGATCAAGGATTTGAAGCTGCAGGGGTCGTCGCAGGTGCTGAAGACGGGGACGAAGTCGAAGCCGATCCGGCTAGTGGAGGGGGATCATGAGATTTCCTGCCGGATGGATGGGATCGCGATCGGGTTGAAGGCGTGTTTTGTGAAGAAGGTGAGTGTTTAGGGTTCAAGAATTGAGACGCCAGAGGGTTAGGTTGAGGAAGGCGGCGAAGGAGACCCAGAGGAGGTAGGGGACGAGGAGGGCGGCGGCGGTTCTGGAGACGGGGAGGAAAGCGGCGATGGTGGCGGCGATGGCGAGCCAGAGGAGGGTCATTTCTGCGAGGGCGGGGCCCATGAGGTGGGCACCGAAGAAGAGAGGGGTCCAGAGGGCGTTGAGGGCGAGCTGGAGGAGGAAGAGGGTGAGGGGGCGTTTCTGGGCGGACCAGCCGCCGCGTTTCCAGACGAGCCATGCGGCGATGCCCATGAGGGTGTAGAGAGTGGACCAGACGGGGCCGAAGAGGAAGCCGGGCGGGTTCCATGAGGGTTTATTGAGGGCGAAGTACCATGAGCCGGGCATGAACCATGCGCCGGGGAGGGCGGCGGAGAAGCTGAGGAGGATCCAGCCGATGAGGGCGGCGGCGGCGGGGAAGCCGGATCGGAGGGCTGGGGGGGTGTCGGAGGGCATGTCTTGGGGTACGTGCCTCCGGCGGGGTGGAGCGGGGATTCGCTGAGGGGTCAGCTGATGAGGAGGAGACGTGGAGGCTGGCCGGGGATGGTGGGAGGGGCGCGATGGACGCAGGGGGGGACGGGACTGCCGTCGTAGAGGCAGGCGATTTTCCAGAGGTGACCGACACCGAAGGACCATGGGCGTGCGCCTGGGAGCGGTTGGTAGTGGAGGTCGAAGAAGTGTTCGTTGAGGAAGTCGAGGAAGCCGTCATCGTCCTTGCCGCCGTACATTCTGAGCAATTGGGCGCGGGTGGCGGGGTCATCGACGCGGCGCATGGCGTCGAAGTTCTGGAGTCCTTCGGAGGGAGCGCCGGAGTAGGTGCAGAGCCATGTATCGGCTTCGTCGGTGGCGCTGTCGACGTGCCATGACTGGACGTGGGTGGGGATGATGACGCCTTCGTCCGAGTGGTTGTAGCCGTTGACGCAGTCGAGGGTGGGCTCGAGGTGATGCTGGCGGAGGCGCTGGCGGTCGGCGGTGATGATGACGCGTGCGACGCGGCCTGCGGCGCTGAGGGGGAGGGCGTTGAGGGTGGCGTCGGAGATGGAATTGATGCCGGTGCCGGTGTCGAGCATCCTGACGATTTCGTGGTAGTCGCCGGGGAGTTCGCGGGGCCAGCAGAGGGCGTTGACGGAGCCTGAGAACGGGGTTTCGAGGAGTTCGTCGAAGCTGTCGACGAGGCCGATGCAGTCGTAGCTGGGGGGCAGGGTGAAGCGGTGAGGACCGGAGCTGGCAGCGCCGAGGGGATCGGATGAGGGCTCCATGGTCATGTGGGATGGTGCTGGGAACCTGGACGGTGGTGCCGCCGCTCATGTTATCCTCACATGAGGTGCGGGAGGATGACGAGAGAAAATATTCCGCATTCGTGGCGTAACCAGAGCGGGGGTAGGGGGAGCCATGTGGGGGATGGGGGTGTGATCTGCTGCGTTCGGATTCGAGTGGGAGTGCTAGGGGATGTCCTTGTGAGGAGCGCGGGCGAATGGGATGGGAGGAGTGAACGTGTTCCCTTGCGGGGGTGAGGATGGGCGCTTGACCATGGGTGGTGGATCCGGTGGAATGGGGGGCATGGAAGCGAATGTGATACCTGCGGCGACGAGGATTGGGCATGTGCATTTGAAGGTGGCGGACCTTGAGCGTGCGCTGGGATTTTATCATGGGGTGCTGGGGTTTGAGGTGACGCAGCGGTATGGGAGGGGGGCGGTGTTTCTATCGGCTGGGGGGTATCATCATCACATAGGGTTGAACACGTGGGAGAGTGCTGGTGGGGGGCCGCCGCCGGCTGGCTGCACTGGGTTGTTTCACACGGCGATTCTGTATGCGGAGCGTGGGGAGCTGGGGCGGGCGGTGCGGCGTGTGCTGGAGGCTGGGATTGAGCTTGAGGGAGCGGCGGATCATGGGGTGAGCGAGGCGGTGTATCTGCGGGATCCTGACGGGAATGGGGTGGAGTTGTACTGGGACCGGCCGGAGGCGGAGTGGCCGAGGGGTGTGGATGGGGGCCTGGAGATGTTTACGCGGGCGCTTGACCTTGGGGCATTACTGGCGGCGGGTGTGGGGTGAGCGGCGGCTGCGTGGGTAGCGGCTGAAACCAACGACGAACTGAATATGAATGCACCTGTGAATGCTTTTGCGGCCTTTGAGAGAGGGGCGAGCCTGCGGCCTTACACGTATGATGCCGGGCCATTGGGGGTGGAGCAGGTGGAGATTGCGGTGACGCACTGCGGGATCTGTCATTCTGACCTGTCGATGATTGACAATGAGTGGGGGATGTCGGGGTATCCGCTGGTGCCTGGGCATGAGGTGGTGGGGGTGGTGAGGGAGGCGGGGCCGCAGGTGAAGGGGTTGACGGTGGGGCAGCGGGTGGGGTTAGGGTGGTTTTCGGGGAGTTGCGGCCATTGCCGGTGGTGTCTGAGCGGGGATGCGCATTTGTGTGCGGGGACGGAGGCGACGATTGTGGCGCGGCATGGCGGGTTTGCGGACCGCGTGCGGGCGCACTGGTCGTGGGTGACGCCATTGCCTGAGGGGATGGACGGGTCGGTGGCGGGCCCGTTGTTCTGCGGGGGCGCGACGGTGTTCAATCCGCTGGTGGCATTCGGGGTGAAGCCGACGGACCGGGTGGGGGTGATCGGGATCGGGGGGTTAGGGCATCTGGCGCTGCAGTTTCTGAGCAAGTGGGGTTGTGAGGTGTATGCGTTCACGTCGAGTGAGGCGAAGCGGGCGGAGGCGATGAGATTCGGGGCGCGGCATGTGGTGGACTCGCGGGATTCGGGAGCGATGGCGAAGTTGAGGGGGTCGCTGGATTTCATCATATCGACGGTGAATGTGCCGCTGGACTGGCCGGTGATCATTGATGCGCTGGCTCCGAAGGGTCGGCTGCACGTTGTGGGAGCGGTGCTGGAGCCGATTGCTGTGAGTGCGTTCGGGCTGATTGGCGGGCAGAAGTCGGTTTCGGGATCGCCGGTGGCGAGTTCTGGGGTGGTGGCGACGATGCTGGAGTTCTGTGTGCGGCATGGGATTGAGCCGTTGGTGGAGAAGTTTCCGATGACGCGAGTGAACGAGGCGATCGGGCATCTGCGGGCTGGGCAGGCGCGGTACCGGGTGGTGCTGGAGAACGACCTTGGCTGAGAGTGGTGGGGCCCGGGATGAAGGAAAGCCTAACGGACGAGACGATGGAGCCGATGAACGAGCCTGGGAGTGGGGTGGTGATGGAGGCGTGGAGAGCGGAGCGGGATCGGCTGGAGGAGGAACTGGGGGAGAGGATCACGCTGGATGCGCTGACGGGGCCGCAGGGTGGAGGTGTTGCGGGGTTGAGGGATGATGCGGGCGGGGCGGCGGGTTGGCTGATTGCGCAGCGGAAGGGCGGGCACCGGCATTCGATTGATGACGTGCTGACGGCGTGGTATGCGCTGGAGAAGTCGCCGCGTGTCAGGGAGCATCTGGATCTGGGGACGGGGATTGGGACGGTGGGGTTGCTGACGCTGTGGGGGATGGGTGAGGGGGCGCGGCTGGCGTGTGTGGAGGCGCAGGCGGTGAGCTGGCGGCTGCTGCAGGCGAACATTGGGGTGAATGGGCTGGGTGGGCGGGTGGAGAGCCGGCATGGGGATTTGCGGGAGACGGAGTTCGGGCGGAAGTTTCCGCTGATCACGGGGAGTCCGCCGTATTTTCCGCCAGGGACCGGGGTGCTGCCGGTGGATTCGCAGAAGGCGCATGCGCGGTTTGAGTTGAGGGGGGATGTGAGGGATTATGCGGTGGCGGCGGCGAGGCAGTTAGAGGTTGGGGGATGGTTTGTGCTGTGTTTTCCGACGCCGCAGAAGGTGCGGGCGCTGGAGGGGATTGCGGCGGCGGGATTGCGGACGGTGAGGAGGCGGGATGTGATACCGCGGGAATCGCTAGGGGCGCTGTTCACATTGTTTGCGTGTCGGCACGCGGCGGACGCGGAGGGGGTGGGAGAGGAAGAGGAGGCACCGTTGACGGTGCGGGAGCGGAGCGGGCGGCTGACGGCGGAGATGGCGGCGGTGCGGCGGGGATTCGGATTTGCGGATGGGCCTGCGCATGGCGGGCATGGGGAGGCTGGAGCAGATTACTGAGTTATGAACACAACAAAACCGATGGAACCGACCGCTGAGCGCATTCTGCAGACTGGATTTGCCTTCTGGGGGGCGAAGGTGCTGTTATCGGCGGTGGAGATGGAATTGTTCACGGATCTGGCGCGGCGTCCAGGAGGGTTGGCGGAAGTGAGCGGGCGGATGGGCCTGCATCCGAGGGCGGCGCGGGATTTTCTGGATGCGCTGGTGTCGCTGGGATTTCTGGTGAGGGAGGAAGGGGTTTATCGGAACGCGCCGGATGCGGAGTGTTATCTCGACAAGGCGAAGCCGTCGTACATTGGCGGGATTCTTGAGATGGCGAATCACCGGCTGTATCCGTTCTGGGGCGGCCTGACGGCGGCGCTGCGGACGGGGGAGGCGCAGAATGAATCGAGGGGCGGGCAGGATCCGTTTGCGGCGATTTATGCGGATCCGGCGCGGCTGCGGGAGTTTCTGCGGGCGATGTCCGGGGTGAGTCGGGTGGCAAACATGGCGATTGCGCGGGTGTTTCCGTGGGGGTCCTATCAAACGTGTGCGGACATCGGGACGGCGCAGGGGGATCTGGTGACGCAGATTGCGCTGGCGAATCCGCATGTGAGGGGGATTGGGTTTGATCTTCCGGAGGTGGGGCCGGTGTTTGATGAGTATTTGGAGGCGAACGGGCTGGCTGAGCGGGTGCGGTTTGCGGGCGGGAGTTTTTTCACGGATCCGCTGCCGAAGGCGGACGTGCTGCTGTTCGGGCACATCCTGCATGACTGGGATCTTGAGACGAAGAAGATGCTGTTAGCGAAGGCGTATGCGGCGCTGCCCGAGGGCGGGGCGGTGGTGGTTTACGATGCGATCATTGACGATGAGCGGAAGGCGAATGCGTTCGGGCTGCTGATGAGCCTGAACATGCTGATTGAGACGCCGGGCGGGTTTGACTATACGGCGGCGGACTGCATGGAGTGGATGCGGGAGGCTGGGTTCCGGGAGTGCCGGGTGGAGCATCTGGCGGGACCGGATTCGATGGTGGTGGGAATCCGCTAGGGAGCGGTGCGGCGGCGGGGTGCACGTTGGCGGTAACCTTGTTGTTACGGTGGGAAGCTGGCGGTTTGTGCGGGTGTCGGTGAAAAGCCGTGCAGCCGCAGCGATGGAATCCATGAGGGTTCGAGACATCCGAAACCAGCGGCGCACCCATGACATGAACACATTGAAATCCCTGAGCGTTCCTTTTGCCGGCCGAGTGGCCCGGTCTTTGATTTGCGGCATCGGCATTGGACTGGTGCCCGCGGCTAGCGTGGTGGCGCAGACGACGTACACGCTGATTGATCTGACGCCGGGGGCGTCGGGGGTGGCGCAGGCGGTGGCTCCGGGCCGGGTGGCGGGGTTGACGGGTTATGCGGCGTCGGCGTTTACCGGGCGTGCGACATTGTGGACGAGTGGCGGGGCGGTCGATTTGCATCCCGGGTATCTGGACGGGGCGGGGGCGCGGTCGTCGGTGCTGGGGATGGGGGGTGGCTTGCAGGTGGGGATCGGTGCGGGGGCGGCGACGGGGAATCGGAATGTGCCGATGGCGTGGCGGGATTCGGCGGAGAGCGCGACGATACTGAACATACCGTTTACGAATGCGGGCGGGCAGGCGACGGCGACGGACGGCGTGCAGATTGTGGGGTCGGCGATTGGGTTGAACCGTGACGGGACGACGCTCGACAGCGCGCATGCGATGATCTGGGATGTGGCGACGGGAGGGGCGGTGGACCTTGGTGCGGACGCGGTCTTGAGCGATGTGGCGGGCGGGCAGCAGGTGGGGATGGCTCTCAAGAGCCTAGCGAATGCGGCGCTGTGGCGGGGGACGAAGTCGTACACGCTGCTGCATCCGAAGAATGCGGTGGTGTCGGTGGCGAGCGGGACGGACGGGGTGCGTCAGGTGGGGTATGCGGGGTTTGATGTGAGGGTGCGGGTGGAGGCGGTGAAGGGGAACAAGGACAAGCGGTTCAACTATGCGCATGTCTGGAGCGGGAGTGCGGCGAGTGCGGTGAACATTCACCCGTATGTGTCGAGTTTTGACGGGGCGTTCTTCGAGCACAGTTATGCGGTGAAGACGGCGGGTGGGTATACGGCTGGGTATGTGACGAATCTGGCGAAGCTAGGGACGCCGGCGTATTACCGGGCGGTGGTGTGGAATGCGGCGTATGAGGCGGTGGATCTGAGTGCGTGGCTGCCGGCTGGGTTTATCGGGTCGCAGGCGCTGGCGGTGGATGGAGCGGGGAATGTGGCTGGTGTGATGACGAAGGCTGACGGCACGCGCCACGCGGTGGTGTGGGTTCCGAATTTCTGATGGAGCGGAGGGAGGAGCGGCCGCCGTCCTGTGGTGGGGCGGCGGCCGTGTGGTTTGGGGAGTCAGGGGTTTGCGGAAGATGCGGGTGGCGGCGGCCAGACTGTGCTAGCGAGTTCTGGCGGGAGCTGGGTGGGATCGACCGGGTAGAAGCCTGAGAGGTCCGTGGGGGAGAGCGAGCCTTTGAGGAATTCGATTTCTTCGGGAGCGCCGATGATGAGCCAGAGGACAGGGTCAGGGGAATCGTTGAAGACCTGGCGGAGTTGGTCTGGGCCGACGAGGACGCCGCCGTGTTTCGGGATGGTGAGGGAGGTGTCGCCGATGCGGATTCGGCCGGTGCCTTCGAGGACGAAGTAGAATTCTTCCGAGCGGAGGTGTTTGTGGAGTGTGTTGGCGCTGAAGGGTGGGAGGTGCCAGAGACGAGCGCCGAGGATTTCGGAGCCGGTGCGTTCAAGGTAATCCGCGTTGGGGATCTTCATGAGGTTGGATTCGCGCCAGAGGAGGTCGTCGGGGGTGATGACGTGGTAACCGGTGATGGGGGTCATGGTCGGGGGGCGGTGGGGAAGTGTGAGGGAGGTTACTGGGAGCGAGCGATGATGCCGAGGAGGTAGCGGACCTCGTCGTCGGTGTCTGAGGGGTGTTCGACGGTGGCTGCGACGGTGGCGCGGAGGGAATCAGCGAGACGTTGTCTCGCGCGATGGACGGCGAGGCGGACCTGGCTTTCTGAGATGGCGAGTTGGGCGGCGACTTCGGCTGGATTGCCGAGACCGCCTGGGCGGAGGAGCCCGTGTTTGATGGCGGCGAAGAGGGTGCTGCGGCCGCGGGAGGCGTAGCTGGTTTCGAGAGAGGTGAGGGCCTGGTCGAGAGTGGTGCGGGCCCAGTCTTCGTCGTAGGAGGCTGCGGCTTCGTCGGTGTCTGGGGAGGGGAGGGAATCGGCGTGGAGGTCGAGGGGGTCGGAGAGACGGTTAGTGGAGCGGCGCTGGGCGTAGGATTTGCGCCAGTGGTTCTGGAGGTGGCGGGTGGCGGCGTGTTTGATGAAGGTGCGGAGGCGGGCGATGCCTGGGTTGGCGCGGTGGAAGCCGCCGGAGCGAAGGAAGGAGGCGAAGAAGTCCTGGGTGACGTCCGGGGCGTCGGTTGGAGGGCAGCCGAGGGCGATGAGGTAGCGGTGGACTGGATCCCAGTAGGTGCGGCAGAGGGAGTCGAGGGCGGCGGAGCCGAGGGGGAGGTCGCTGCCGCCCTGGACGCGGCGGACGAGAGTCCATGCGGTGGCTGGGAAGAGCGGTTGGGCGGGTGGCGGCTCCATGGTTCTGGTGAGGGGAACGTCAGAGTACCGGAAGCGGGCGCATGGGGGATGGTAGTGTGGGAGGGACCGAAGGGAAAGAAATTTTCCGTCGGGTGAAACAAGCCGGGGAGGATCGGGAATGAGGGGGAGATGAAAAGAATTGTATTTCTGTTGGTGCTGGCTGCGCGGCAGCTGGTTGGGGCGGCTCCGTTTGATGCGTTGGCGGATCGAGTGCTGGGGCAGCCGAGCATGACGGCGCAGGAGAGGGGGCATAGTGCCTCGCGGTTTGATTTTCCGAGAGCGGTGGCGGTGGATGGGCGGACGCGGCGGATTTTTGTGGCGACGGGAGGGCACCGGGTGTTGTCGTGGCCGGACGCGGCGGCGTTCAGTGATGGTGCGGCGGCGGATCTGGTGCTGGGGCAGGGGGATTTTGAAGCGAGTGAACTGCCGGTGCTGGATGCGCGGCGGTTGAATGCGCCGAATGACCTTGCGGTGGATCCTGCGGGGAACCTGTATGTGGCGAGTCTAGCGGATGACCGGGTGATGGTATTCCGGCCGCCGTTCAGTACGGGCATGGCGGCTTCGATGGTGATCGGGCAGGTGGATTTTGGGAGCAGTGGAATCGGGACGGGAGGGGACCGATTGGCCAATCCGCGGGGAATTGAGTGTGATGCGGCGGGGAATCTGTGGGTGGCCGACAGTACGAACCACCGGGTGCTGCGATTTCCTGCGCCGGCGCTGACGGGTCGGAGGAGTGCGGACCTTGTGATCGGGCAGGTGGACATGAGCAGTGGTGGCGATCCTGCGGGACCTGGAGCCGGGGTATTGTATGATCCGCAGGACGTGGCGGTGGGTGCGGGAGGGGAGGTATGGGTGGCGGACAGTTATAACCGGGTATTGAGGTTTGCGAGTCCGGTGACGGGGGCGGTGGCGGATCTGGTGCTAGGGCAGCCTGGGTTCGGGGCCGGGGCGGTGAATCGCGGAGGGGCGACGGGAGCGGATGGGTTGAGTGCTGTCAATTCTCTGGCGGTTGATGGGCAGGGGCGGGTGTGGTGTGCGGATGAGGGCAACCGGCGGGTGGTGGGTTATGAGCCGCCGTTTGTGACGGGGATGGCGGCGACGCTGCTGATGGGGCAGGTGGATTTTGTGTCGAGGGTGTTCCCGGCTCCGCCGGGGCCAGGGTTATTGTCGCGTACGAGTGGATTGGCGGTGGATGGTGAAGGGGATGTGTATGTGGCGGATCTGGATGCTGACCGGGTGGTGGTGTACGACACGCCTGGGGAGTTGAGGCGACCGGTGATTGGGGGATTGGTGCCTGAGGTGCAGACGGTGAATGCGGGGGCTGGGCAGCTGGTGGTGAGTGGTGGGAATTTTGTGACGTCGTCGGTGGTGCAGGTGAATGGGGTGGCGAGGCCGACTGAGTGGATTCATGGGGGGAGACTGGTGGCGACGCTGGCTGCGGAGGATACGGCTGTGGTGGGGACGGTGATGGTGACGGTGAGGACGCCTGGGGTGGCTGGTGGGGTGGAGACGAGTGAGGCGGTGGCGCTGCCGGTGGTGGCGCAGATCAGTCAGGATGTGATTGCGGACCGTGTGCTGGGGCAGGGTGGGTTTGGGGGGAGTGAGGCGAATGCGGCGGGGTTGGGGCCGGTGGCGGTGACGGCGGAGAGCGGGGTGGGGCTGGCTAGTGCGGCGTCGCTGCGTGAGCCGGGAGGGATAGCGGTGAGTTGGGTGACTGGGCAGGTGTTTGTGGCGGACCGAGGGAACAACCGGGTGCTGGTGTGGAGCAATGGGGCGAGTTTTTCGAATGCGCAGCCGGCGGACGTGGTGATCGGGCAGGTGGATTTTCTGCGGACGGCGGCGAATGGCGGGCGCGGGAGTGCGGGGAACGATGTGTTGAGCGGCCCGGTGGGGGTGGCGCTGAGGGTGGGAGGGGAACTGGTGGTGAGTGATGCGGGGAATAACCGGATCATGGTGTACAGTCCGCCGTTCACGAGTGGGATGTCAGGGCGGGCGGTGGTGCTGAAGGGAGGGGGGGCGGTTGGGCCTGGGGCGGTGGCAGCGGCGGTGGATTCGGGGCGGTTTGCGGTGGCGTTTCCGTTGAGCGGCGAGGTGTGGGTGATGGATGCGGATTTCGGGGGGGAGAAAGTCAGCATGGTGGCGACGCTTGGGGTGATGGTGGGGAGTGAGTACCGGCTGGATGGGCCGGGGGGTGTGGCATTTATGCCGGATGGGGGGTTAGTAGTGGCGGACACGGGGCATCACCGGGTGCTGGTGTACGGGGCGGGGGTGCTAGATGCGGGGACGCCAGGGGTGGTGCCGGAGCGGGTGCTGGGGCAGGTGGATTTTCTGGGGACGGCGGCGAATGCGGGTGGGCGGAATGCGCGAGGGTTGAATGGGCCGGGAGCGCTGGTGTGTGATCCTGTGGGGAATCTGTGGGTGGCGGACCAGGGGAATGGGCGGGTGCTGAGGTATGCGGACATTGGTGGGCTGACAGCGAACCGGCCGGCGGCGGTGCAGGTGCTGGGTGCGCCTAACTTTACGAGTTCGGGTGCGGGGAGTGCGGCGGGAGCGGGGACGGTTGGGGTGGTGAGTGGGCTGGCATTGAATTTCAATGCGAACCTGTTTGTGGCGGATGCTGGGTTTCACCGGGTGGTGAGGTATGGGAATCCGCTGGCGGAGGACTGGCCGTTCATTGAGTGGCGGGGGACGCGGTTTACGGCGGCGGAGCGGCGGGATCCGCTGGTGAGCGGAGCGGCGGCGGACCCTGACGGGGACGGGCGGGGGAATGCGCTGGAGTATCTGGCGCTGACGAATCCGAAGGTTGCGGACGGTGTTGGGGATCTGGTGTCGGTGACGGCGATGAGGGAGGGAGAAGTGGATGTGCGACTCGGGGTGACGATCCGATTGAACCGTGATGCGGTGGATGTTCCGGCGTGGGTGGAAGTGAGTACGGATCTGTGGAGATGGTCGGCGGCGGCGGAGTTGCGCGGTGGGGAGTTGGTGGAGACCTGGGCATTTTCTGACAATGGGTTGCTGGTGGCGGCACCGGGGTCACCGTTGCTGCAGCCGAACCGGGCGACGCATCAATTGTCCGGGGTTCTGGAAGGGCAGCGGGTGTTTGTGAGACTGAGCACGAAGGCGCGGAATGGGGGCAACGGAGTCAACTGAATCAACTGAGGATAATGCGATGAGACGAACGATACTGATGATCCTGACAATTGCCTGTGCGGAGGCGCATGGGGCGGTGCGCGAGTGGACGGGGGGCGGGGGCGACGGGCGGTGGAGCACGGCGGCGAACTGGGTTCCGGCGGTGGTGCCGGTGAATGGGGATGAGGTTGTGGTGAAGAATGATGTGGCGGGCAGCGGGGCATTTACGACGGAGAACGACTTGATCGGGCTGGAGGTGGCTGGGATTACGGTGGGTGCGCGGCGCGTAACGGTGACAGGTCGGGAGATCACGCTGACGGGGAAGCTGACGAGATTGGCCGGGGGCGTGGAGACGGTGGTGCTTCCGGCGATCCGATTGGGCGGAACGGGCGTGCGGGACATGATGGTGCGGGGGGATATGCAGTTAGGTGGGCTGGTGATGAACGGGCGGGATGTGGTGGTGGATCTGGAGGATGCGAGGCTGACGGTGGAGCGGCCGGAGGGGACGGGAACGGTGAGTCTGCGGAGTGAGGATGAGAGTGGCGAGGTGGTGGTGCGGACGCCGCCGGTGGCGGGAGCGGCGGCGGGGTTGCGCTGGGTGGTGGATGGTTGTGAGTTGACGGTGGATTCGCCGGTTGCGGTGGCGGAACCGGTGTGCGGGGGAGAGTTTGTGGTGGGCGGGAGCGGGCGGGAGTCGGTGCTGTCCCTTGAGGGCGGGCGGGCGCTGCGGGAGGATGCGGTGGTGAAAGTGTTCTCAGACGGGTGGGTGCGGACGTGGGGGATCACGGGAGCGGGTTATGTGACGTCACAGTTGCCGCTGGTGGAGCTGCACGGTGGTCAGCTGGTGCTGGATGCGTCGGCGTTCTCGGTTGGCGGGATCCGGGGAATGGCGGGGACGGATTCGCTGATGACAAACAATGCGCGGGCGTTCGAGATGAATTTTGCGGAAGGGCAGGGGATTCATGTGGAGGCGGGAGCGAGGGTGACGGTGGATATATCGATCGAGAGTGGGCGGCCGGCGATGTTTACGGGCAAAGGGACGGTGGCGATCGCGCCGATCAATGATGCGATTGCCGGGCAGCCGGGCGGGGAACTGGGAGTGGACGAGGTGGTGGTGGATGGGCCGGTGTTAGTGCTGGACGATACTGAGAAGCTGGCGCGTCGCTTGGCAAGGGTGCCGCGGTTCACGGTGCGCGGGGGAGGGGTGCTAGTGACGGGGCACAATGATCTCGGCACGCAGACGGTGGTGCCTGACATTGTGCTGGAGAGCGGGACATTGCGGATTGAGGAAGGGGTGGTGCTGGAGGCGGGCGCGGGTCTGGGGATTTCGGTGAGCGGGACGAGTCGGATTGAGGTGGTGGGGGATGTGGTGCTGCGGAGCCGGATCAGCGGGACGGGGACGCTGGTGTTTGATGCGGCGACGGCGGAGGCGCGGGAGACGTCGTCGTTGCGGTGGGCGGCGTCGGCGGTGGGGGCGGCGCATGATGGGAACTTCTTCGAGGGAGCGACGGATATCCGGCTGAGGACGATGCGGTGGGTTCAGGAGACGAGACCGGCGGAGGGAACGGAGCTGCTGCTAGGGGTGCCGGGGGCGGCGGTGACGATCGAACTGAGCGATGTAATGGAGCGGATGAGCGGTGTGACGGTGCGGGCGGGGACGACGGTGCGGCAGAGGGCGGCGCTGCCGATGGGATTGCTGAGGTTCACGGGATCGGGGCGCTGGAATGCGTCGGCGGGTGAGGTGATTGAAGCGGACCGAGTGCGGGTTCAGGGGGTCGGATCGCTAGTGACCCTGACAGGGGACCTGGAGGTGCAGAAGGAGCTAGGAACGGGAGCTGAGGGGAATGTGCTGGTGCATTCGGGGGCGTTGCGTGGGACGGGGACGGTGGTGAAGACGGGTGTGGGACTATTGCGGTTAGGCGGGGTGAATGCGGGGACGTTCAGCGGGGTGCTGGCGGTGGAGGAAGGAGAGGTGAACATTGAGAAGCCGACGGGGGTGCGGGTGTTCGGGGGTGGGGATCTGAGGATCGGGGAGCGCGCGGCGGCGGTGGTGCGGGTGGTGGGGCATGGGAACGTGGATGGGGGCATGGCGGTGCTGATGGGTGCGGGCGGGGAGCTGGACATGAGTGCGGTGGCTGCGCCGCGGATTGATATGATAGGGACGCTGACGGGAGCGGGGATGGTACGGGTGCCGGCCGGGGGGCTGGCGATCGGGCTGGATGGCGGGAGTGGGACGTATGGCGGGGCGGTGACGGGAGGCGGGATGCTGGTGAAGGGAGGGGTTGGGGTGCAGCGGCTGGGAGGGAGTGTTAGTCCGGTGGGGAGTGTGATCGCGGCGGGCGGGACCCTGATGTTGAACGGGACGGTGACGGCGGGTGGGGTGACGGTGAGGCCGGGAGCGGTGCTGGGAGGGACGGGGGTGATTCCGGCGGTGACGGTGGAGAGCGGTGGGGGGATTGCGCCGGGGGATGGCGGTGGGGAATTGAGTGCGGGGAACCTTCAGATGCTGGCTGGATCGCGGTTTCTGAATGCGATTGGCGGGAGTGGGGCGGCGCCGGTGTTCGGGCGTGTCAGGGTGACGGGCACGGTGGTGGTGGACGGGGCGGTGCTGGAGTTCGGGCAGTCGATCGTGCCGGTGGTCGGGGCGGAGTTCCGGTTGATCGATAACAATGGGAGCGATGCGATCAGCGGGTTGTTTGCGGGGGTGGTGAATGGCGGGCAGTGGAGTGTGGCGAATCTGGATTTCACGGCGATGTATGGTGGCGGGACGGGCAATGATTTTGTGCTGAAGTTTACGGGGACGAATGCGGTGCCGTCCGGGCAGCCACCGGTGTTTCCAAACCCGGCGGTGGTGCGGGTGGATGAGGGGAAGGTGGCGGAAGTGTCGTGTGTGGCGAGTGATCCGGATCCTGCGCAGACGATGACTTATGCGCTGGTGGCTCCCGTGTTAGGCGGGGCGGTGCTGGATGCGCGGACGGGACTGCTGCGGGTGACGACTAACGAGTTGCAGGGAGGCACGGTGCTGCGGGTGGCGGTGCGGGCGACGGACAATGGGTCGCCGCCGCAGTCGGTGGTGGCGGAGGCGGTGATTGAGGTGAGGGACACGAACGAGGCTCCGTTTGCGGATTACCTTGTGGAAGGGGGAGTTGACGAGGGTGAGACGGTGAGGATCGAGCCGCAGAGCGGGACGGGGGACAGTGATCTGCCGAGACAGGTGCTGCGATATGAGCTGGTGGCGCCGGTGCCTGAGGGGATGGTGATTGATGCGGTGAGCGGGGTGATCTCGTTCACGCCTGGGGAGACGCTGGGCGGGACGACGGTGGTGGCGACGGTGCGGGTGACGGACGACGGCGTTCCGGCGCTATCGGGGACGGGGAGTTTCGCGATTGAGGTTAGTGAGACGAACAGGCGGCCGGTGATGGAGCCGGTGGCGTCGGAGCACACGGTGAATGAAGGGGAGGTGTTCACGCTGGCGATTCGGGCGACGGATGCGGATATTCCTGCGCAGGTGCTGAGTTACCTTGTGGGTTTTGCGGTGGAGGAGAATCCGGCGATTACGAACCTGCCGACGGTGGATGGGGCGGGGGTGTTCCGGTGGGTGACGAGTGAGGCGGATCTGCCGGGGCCGTATTATTTCAGCTGCCGGGTATCTGATGGTGCGGGGCAGGTGGCGACGGTGCATTTCCGGGTGAATGTGGTGAAGAGTAACAAGGCTCCGACGGTGCGGCGGATTGAGGATGTGGTGTTGCGGCCTGGGGAACCGATGCGAGTTAGGGTCCGCGGGAAAGATGCGGATCTGCCGGAGCAGGTGCTAGAGTACACGCTGGCGGGGGGTGCGCCTCCGGGGATGGTGATCGGGAGGTTGAGCGGTGAGTTGGAATGGACGCCTGGGGTGGGGCAGTCGGCGGCGGTGTTTCCGGTGACGGTGCGGGTGGCGGACAACGGCGTTCCTGTGAAGGTGACGGAGGTATCGTTCCGGGTGTGGGTGAGAGTGGGGGTGAGGCCGGCGATGCCGGTGGTGGGGGTTGAGCCGAGGCCGACGGCGGGAGGATACCGGTTGAGGTTCACGCTGCCGGCGGGGTCGATGTATGAAGTGCAGAGTGCGGGGGATCCGGGAGGGGAGTGGACGAGTCGCGGGATTTTCACGTCGACGGGCGGCGAGCAGGTGTTTATCGACAATCCTGCCAATGTGCCGGGCAGGAGGTTTTACCGGTTAGTGATTCCGTGAGGTGGCGGTGAGGTGTTAGAAAAGGAGTCAGCGACCGATGACGAGGACGCAGCGGAAGCCGGTCATGGTGCTGCGGTAGCCCTGATTGAAGCGCTGGCGGAAGTCGCGGCGCAGCTGGACATCGTAGCCGCCGTCGACCCATGAGCCGCCGCGCTGGACGTATTCGCCAGAGAGCGGGCTGATGCGGTCGTCGCACCATTCCCAGACATTGCCCCAGAGGTCGTGGAGACCGTTGGCATTTGGGGGGAATGAGCCGACTGGGGCGAGGCGCGGGAAGTTGTCTTTGCGGAGTTTGAGGCTGAGCCAGAGCGTGGGCCATGAGGGATCGCGGGCTTCGCGGCCGGCGTAGTTAGCGAAGTCAGGCGGAGGAGGCCAGTCGGGGCCCCATGGGTAGCGGGGTTCGTGAGGTGGGAGAGCCATGTGGCGGTCGCCTGGGGCGGCGGCTGGTTCTGTGGGGAGACCGGCGGCGGTGCTCCATTCTGCGTCGGAGGGGAGACGGTAGAACTGGTCGCGGGAGAGACGGCCTTCCTGTTGTTCGCGCCATGTCAGCCATGAGCAGAAGCGGCGGGCCATCTGGCAGTTGATGCCCCATGCCGGGGCGTTTGCGGGTGGGGAGAAGCCGGGGTCTGGCCATGGGTCGGGACCCTTTGATTCGGACCAGCCGGCTAGTGAGACGGTGAAGAGCGGGGCGCGGATGGTGCCTGAGGCTCCGGAGATTTCCTGCCAGATGAGGCCTGCGGGTCCGCTGGTGGCGTTAGAGAAGGCGATCCAGTCGTCCATGCGGGTTTCGAAGCGAGAGAAGAGGAGGGAAGGCAGACCGCGGACGGGGACGAAGGACATGCCGAGACTGTTGAGGAAAGGTGAGGAGGAAGTGGCGGCGAGGGGATTGGGGAAGCCGAGGTGATTGAGGGGTGGCTGGGGAGGAGGTGGGGGTGAGGGTTTGGGGATGAGGTATCCTGTGGCGGCGGCGAGGAGGGCACCTGCGGCGGTGGTGATGGCGAGGATGGAGCGGGAGCGGCGGCGGGCGCGGGATTCGGAGTTGGCGATGGCGGATAGGAGACGATCCAGCATGGCGCTGGCGGCGTCAGCGGAGGGAGGGCGGCGTGCGGGGTCTTCTGCGAGGAGTTGTTCGACGAGGGTGTCGGCTTCTCGGGGGAGATGGCATTTGGTGGAGAGCCTTGCGAAGCGACCGGCGGGCGGGGCTCCGGTGAGCATTTCGTAGAGGAGGACACCGATGGCGTAGAGGTCGGCGGCTGGGGTGGCGGGTTTTCCGAGGAGGGATTCCGGGGCGAGGTAGTAGGGTGTTCCGAAGGCGGTGCCGTCGCGGGTGATGGTGACGGGGGTGTTGTTAGAGATGGCGAGGGAGAAGTCGCCGAGTTTGACGGTATGGTTCGGGCCTGTGAAGACGTTAGCGGGTTTGACATCGCGGTGGATGATGCCGTGGCGGTGGGCGTGGGAGAGGGCGCTGAGGAGACAGGAAGCGATGTGGAGGGCGCGGGGGGCGGGGAGAGGGCCGGCTTTGAGGAGGTGGTGGAGGTCGCAGCCTTCGACGAGTTCGGTGACGATGCAGAAGCGGCCGTCTGAGGCGGGGCCGCTGTCGAGGACGGTGACGATGCAGGGGTGGGTGAGAGAGCGGAGGGCGGCGGCTTCGGATTCGGAGCGTGCGGCGGCTTCGAGGAGATTTTCCGGGGAGGAGCGGAAGACCTTGAGTGCGCCGGGGAGGTCGTCGTGGAGGCGGACGGCGCGCCAGACGATGCCTTGGCCGCCGGTGCCGAGCGGGCCGAGGATTTGCCAGTCGCGGAAGGCTGGAGGGGGGGCGGTATCGGGAGGTTGGTCTTCTGACCAGATGGAGTCGAGCGAGGCGGAGACGCAGCGTGGGCATAGGCCGGCGAAGCCGTGTGCGGGCAGCGGAGCGCCGCATTGCGGGCAGGCTGCTGGCGGGGAGTGGGTGCCGGGTGAGGTCATGCTGAAGGTACTATTTGCGATGCGGGCGGCAGTGTTTCAGTGGGGCGGGGGTGAGGGCGGGAAGGATGAGCCGTGATCGAGTAGGGGAAATGGTGGAAGGTGTGCGGACCGGGGTGGGGTGAGGGGCGTAAGTGGGGTGGGTACTGACGATGGTACCGAATCTTCCCCCCGGAAGCATTTAAGCAACAATCCCCCTGATTATGAGCACAGAATCCAAATGTCCTTTTCTGCATGGCGCGACGCGCGGCACGACGAACCGCGATTGGTGGCCGAACCAGCTTGATTTGAAGGTGCTGCACCAGCGGTCGGCGCTGTCGGATCCGATGGGAGAGGAATTTGATTATGTGGAGGAGTTCAAGACTCTTGATTACGAGGGGTTGAAGGCGGATTTGAGGGCGCTGATGACGGATTCGCAGGACTGGTGGCCGGCGGATTTCGGGCATTACGGGCCGTTGTTCATCCGGATGGCGTGGCACAGTGCGGGGACATACCGGACTGGGGATGGTCGTGGGGGTGGTGGGAATGGGAGCCAGCGGTTTGCGCCGCTGAACAGCTGGCCGGACAACGTGAATCTGGACAAGGCGCGGCGGTTGCTGTGGCCGATCAAGCAGAAGTACGGGCGGAAGATTTCGTGGGCGGATCTGATGATTCTGACGGGGAATGTGGCGCTGGAGACGATGGGGTTCAAGACGTTCGGGTTTGCGGGCGGGCGGGCGGACATCTGGGAGCCGGAGGAGGATATTTACTGGGGCAACGAGCGGACGTGGCTGGATGACAAGCGCTATACGGGTGACCGGCAGCTGGAGAATCCGTTAGCGGCGGTCCAGATGGGATTGATTTATGTGAATCCGGAGGGGCCTAACGGGAATCCTGATCCGGTGGCGTCGGCGCGGGACATTCGCGAGACGTTTGCGCGGATGGCGATGAATGATGAGGAGACGGTGGCGCTGATTGCGGGCGGGCATTCGTTCGGGAAGACGCATGGTGCGGGTGATGCGGCGCTGGTTGGGCCTGATCCGGAAGCGGCGGGGATTGAGGAACAGGGGCTGGGTTGGCGGAGTTCGTTCGGGACGGGGAAGGGCGGGGATGCGATCGGGAGTGGGCTGGAGGTGACGTGGACGACGACGCCGACGCAGTGGAGTAACAATTATTTCGAGAACCTGTTTGGTTATGAATGGGAACTGACGAAGAGCCCAGCGGGAGCGCATCAGTGGCGGCCGAAGGATGGTGCGGGTGCGGGAACGGTGCCGCATGCGCACGATGCGACGAAGCGGATTGCGCCGTCGATGCTGACGACGGACATGGCGTTGAGGTATGACCCTGCGTACGAGAAGATTTCGCGGAGGTTCCTTGCGAATCCGGCGGAATTTGCGGACGCGTTTGCGCGGGCGTGGTTCAAGCTGACGCACCGGGACATGGGGCCGCGGGCACGTTATCACGGGCCGGAGGTGCCTGCGGAGGTGCTGATCTGGCAGGATCCGGTGCCGGCGGTGGATCATCCGCTGATCAATGAGTCGGATGTCGCGGTGCTGAAGGAGCGGATTCTGGGGACGGGCCTGACGGTTTCCGAGCTGGTGGCGACGGCGTGGGCGTCGGCGTCGACATTCCGGGGATCGGACAAGCGCGGGGGAGCGAACGGGGCGCGGATCCGGCTGGCGCCGCAGAAGTTCTGGGCGGTGAACGAGCCGGGGCAACTGGGTCGGGTGCTGGCGGCGCTGGAAGGCGTGCAGGCGGCATTCAATGCGGAAGCACCGGGTGGGCGGAAGGTATCGCTGGCGGATCTGATTGTGCTGGCGGGCGGTGCGGCGATCGAGCTGGGTGCGAAGCTAGGCGGTCATGAGGTGACGGTGCCGTTCCGGCCGGGCCGGACGGATGCGTCGCAGGAGGAGACGGACGTGGCGTCGTTCGGGGTGCTGGAGCCGGTGGCGGATGGTTTCCGGAATTACCTGAAGGGCCGGTTTACGGTGCCTGCGGAATCGCTGCTAGTGGACCGGGCGCAACTGCTGACGCTGACGGCACCGGAGATGACGGTGCTGATCGGGGGATTGCGGGTGCTGGATGTGAATGCGGGGCAGTCGCCGCACGGTGTGTTCACGAGCAGACCGGGGACGCTGACGAATGACTACTTCACGAACCTGCTAGACATGGGGACGGAGTGGCAGCCGGTGACGCCGGAGGCCGAGGCGTTCGAGGGGCGGGACCGGAAGACGGGTTCGCTGAAGTGGACGGCGACGCGGGTGGATCTGATCTTCGGGTCGCATTCGCAGCTGCGGGCGCTAGCGGAAGTGTATGCGACGGCGGATGCGGGCGGGAAGTTCCTGCGGGATTTTGTCGCGGCGTGGGTGAAGGTGATGGAGCTGGATCGGTTTGATCTGGCTTGAGGGAGGAGGCTAGGGAATGATGAGGACGCTCCGGATCCAGTGCGGGTCCGGAGCGTTTTTTTTGGCAGGGAAATGCGGGTGGCAGGGGAATGCTGGAGGGGAGAGGGAGGGGCAGGGGAATGGATGGCAGGGGAATGCTGGTGGGGAGAGGGAGAGGCAGGGGGTGAGGGGCGGGATTGACATTGGGGATGAGGGATGCTAGGTTCCGGGAGTCCTGAAGTTCGACATGATTGAGAAGCTCGATAACGATGGCGTGTTGGCCGGCCGGAAGTGGTTCCGGGTGGGGAGTCAGGGCGTTGGGTGTGACCGGATTGACTGGGTGCGTGGGCGACGGCTGCGTGGGGAGGATCGGACTTTCTGAAAGCCTATGAAATCCTTGTGTGAATGGTTTGGGGTCAATCGGAACTGGTTTGTTTTCAATTTGAGCGTCGCGTTTTGTGCGATTGCTGCGTCCACCGTCTTTGATTTTGGTGGAATTCGTGTTCATGGTCTCCCCTTGGTGCCTTTTTTTCAGGTTGGGCTGGCGCTCTCGGACAAAGTCATGTGCATGAGCTACTGGGATGCGTGGGCCTACAGATTTCCCCGTGTTTTTGTGGCGGCATTCATCACGATAGGGTCGGTATTTGGAGGGTTTTTCGTTGGTCTGGTGATCAGGTCATTCCTGGGAAAATGAGGTGTGCGGGGGAATGGCGGTGAGAGGTTAGCGGGATTTGAGCCATGAGATGGCGGCGTCTGGCCATGCGTTGGCGGGGGCTGGGGCGTGGAGGGCGTAGCCGTGGCCGCCGGTGGGGTAGAGGAGGAATTGGTTGGGGGTGCGGGCGGCGTCGAGGGCTTTCTGATAGGCTTTGGTGCCGGCGATGTGGGCGGAGTCGTCGTCGGTGTGGACGAAGAGGGTTGGAGGGATGGTGGCGGCGAGGTTGAGGTCTGGGGAGGTGCG
>JAIXVE010000363.1 GCA_027483175.1 Verrucomicrobiaceae bacterium
CTCCTTCTCCCCACCCGCATTCCCCTGCCACCCATTCCCCTGCCACTCCTTCTCCCCACCCGCATTCCCCTGCCATCCATTCCCCTGCCCCTCCCTCTCCCTACCCGCATTCCCCTGCCATCCATTCCCCTGCCACTCCTTCTCCCTACCCGCATTCCCCTGCCATCCATTCCCCTGCCAATCCCTCTCCCCACCCGCATTCCCCTGCCCCCCATGACCCTGCCGCTCCGCTCCCTCCTCGCTCTCGCCTGCTCCCTCCCCGCCTTCGCCGCCAACCCGCTCCCCCGCAGCAACCCCGCCGCCGAAGGCGTCTCCGCCACCGCACTCCACGCCTTCATCTCCGCCGCCGACAAGGAAGTCGACACCATGCACAGCTTCATGTTCCTCCGGCACGGCAAGGTCGTCGCCGAAGCATGGTGGCAACCCCAATCCCCTGACAAACCACACGTCCTCTACTCCCTCAGCAAAAGCTTCACCTCCACAGCCATCGGCGTCGCCGTCGCAGAAGGCAAACTCTCCATCGACGACCCAGTCCTCAAACTCCTCCCCGACAACGCCCCCGCCTCCCCCTCGGACCACCTCAAGGCCATGCGCGTCCGCGACCTCCTAACCATGTCCACCGGCCACGCTACCGAGCCAAAACTCTCCTCCGACGTCCCCTGGACCGACTCCTTCTTCGCCCAACCCGTCCCCCACGCCCCCGGCTCCCACTTCCTCTACAATTCCTCCGCCACCTACCTCTGCTCCGCCATCATCTCCCGCCTCACCGGCGAGTCTCTCCTCGACTACCTCAAACCACGTCTCTTCACCCCCCTCGGCATCGAAAACCCCGAATGGTCCACCAGTCCCCAGAACATCTCCGCCGGCGGCTGGGGCCTCTTCCTCCGCACCGAAGACATCGCCAAATTCGGCCAGCTCTATCTCCAGAAAGGCAACTGGCTCGGCAAACAACTCATCCCCGCCTCATGGATCGATCAGGCCACCTCCAGACAGGTCCCTAACGGCGATAAACCCGACAGCGACTGGGCCCAGGGCTACGGCTTCCAGTTCTGGCGCTGCCGCCACGACGCCTACCGCGGCGACGGTGCCTTCGGCCAGTTCTGCATCGTCCTCCCTGAACAGGACGCCGTCGTCGTCCTCACCGCCGACACCAAAGACATGCAGCACGAACTCAACCTCGTCTGGAATCACCTCCTCCCTGCCTTCAAAGACGCCCCGCTCCCGCCCAGCCCAGCAGACGACGCCGCCCTCCTCAAACTCTGCTCCTCCCTCAAGGTCAATCCCACCCACGTCCCCAACACCATCCAGCTCCCCGGCTCCACCCCGAAAGCCAAATCACCCTGACATTCCGCCGCCCTCCCCATGCCCGACTCGCCCGCCGCCCCAGAACCGCCGCGGGCCCCCGCACCCGCGCGCTCCCGCCTCGCCCGACTCCTCCCCTCACGCCGTCTGCGCCGCATGACTTTCATCCTCTTCTGCCACCTCCTCGGCGCCATCACTTCCCTCCACGCCATCATGAGCGTCCGCACCTCCCAGGGCGCAGTCGCATGGGCCGTCTCCCTCAACACCTTCCCCTACCTCGCCGTCCCAGCCTACTGGGTCCTCGGACGCTCCAACTTCGAAGGCTACTCCGTCCTCCGCCGCGAAGCCGCCAGAGACCTCTCCGCCACCTCCAGCCAGATCGCCGCAGACCTCGTCGCCATGCGCCCACCCCAGGGCTCCGAACCCCCAGCCGCTCACCTCCTCGAAAAACTAGCCAAACTCCCCGCCACCCGCGGCAATCACACCGAACTCCTCATCGACGGCGAAGCCACCTTCAACGCCATCCTCTCTAACATCGCCTCCGCCCGCGACTACGTCCTGGTCCAGTTCTACATCATCCACGACGACTCCCTCGGACAACGCCTCGCCGCCGCCCTCACAGAACGCGCCCGCGCCGGGGTCCGCTGCTACGTCCTCTTCGACGAGGTCGGCAGCCACAGTCTCCCCTCGTCCTATCTCCGCTCCCTCCGCGACGCAGGCGTCGACATTCGTCCCTTCAACTCCCGCAAAGGCGACGCCAACCGCTTCCAGCTCAACTTCCGCAACCACCGCAAAATCGTCATCACCGACGGCCGCACCGCCTTCGTCGGCGGTCACAACGTCGGCGACGAATACCTCGGCAAAAACCCCTCCATCGGCCCGTGGCGCGACACCCACGTCAAGGTCACCGGCCCAGTCGTCCAATGCATCCAGGTCTCGTGGGCCGAAGACTGGAACTGGGCCGCTAACTCCCAGCCCGCCCTCAACTGGAAACCCGAACCCTCACCCCTCGCCGACGGCCTCGCCTTCTGCCTCCCCTCAGGCCCAGCCGACGAATTCGAAACCTGCACGCTCTTCTTCCTCCACGCCATCCACTCCGCCAGACGCCGCGTCTGGATCGCCAGCCCCTACTTCGTCCCAGACGAACAACTCATTTCCGCACTCCAGCTCGCCGCCCTCCGCGGCGTCGATGTCCGCATCCTCGTCCCAGCCAAAGCCGACAGCCGCATGGTCTGGCTCTCAGGCTTCACCTTCCTCCCGGATCTCGAAAAAGCAGGCGTCCGCACCTACCGCTACCACGCCGGCTTCCTCCACGAAAAAGCCATCCTCGTCGACGACGTCGCAGGCATCGGCACCGCCAACTTCGACAACCGCAGCTTCCGCCTCAACTTCGAAATCACTCTCCTCTTCACAGAACCCTCCACCGTCGCCGCCACCGAACAGATGTTCCTCGCCGACTTCGCCCGCAGCTCCCCAGCCCACGCCGCCGACTACCTCGCCAAACCATGGTGGTTCCGACTCGCCGCCCGCACCAGCAGGCTCATGGCACCCGTCCAATAACCAATCCTCACTTCGCGTACTTCTCCAGCACCTTCTGCAGCTTCTCCGCGTTCACCGGCTTCGTCATGAACTCATCCATCCCCGCCTCGTAACACCGCTCCATCTCCTCCTTCAGCGCCCCCGCCGTCAGCGCCACAATCGGCACCCTCACCCCCGTCCCCTTCTCCATCTCCCGGATCTCCCGCGTCGCCTCCTGCCCGTCCATCTCAGGCATCTGCACATCCATCAGAATCAGATCAGGCTTGCCCGTCCGGTACTTCTCCACCGCCACCGTCCCATTCTCCGCCTCGATGATCACCACCCCAGGCGAAAGCTTCGCCAGCAGCAGCTTCGCCAGCACCATGTTCATCCGCACATCCTCCGCCACAAGGATCACCATCCCGCCTCCCTTCACCACAGCCTTCTCCTCCTCCCGCACCGCCTCCTCCACCCCAGACTCCGCTCCCTTCCCCCACGGCTCATGCACCGTCATCAGACACTCATACAACTGCTCACGCTTCACAGGCTTCGTAACGCAGTGCCTCACCCCCAGCAACTCGCACTGCCGGTGCAGCTCCGCATCGTCAGATGACGAATGCAGCAGAATCACCGGCCCCTTCCCAGGCGCAGTCTTCAGCTTCCCACGGATCAGCCGGATCGTCTCCACCCCGTTCATCCCAGGCATGTTGTAATCACAGATGATCACGTCGAACTCCGCACCCCCTTCCACCACCTTCAACGCCGCCAGCCCATCCCCGCAGCTCTCGCTCTCGATCCCCCACCCAGCCAGCATGTGCTCAAGGATCAGCCGGTTGTTCGCATTGTCGTCAATGATCAGACACCGCCGCACACCGCTCACCCCGCCACCCCCACGGCTCTCCCCGCACTCCACCCCCACCCTCAGCTCAAAGTAAAACGTGCTCCCCTTCTCAGGCACACTCTCCACCTCGATCCGACTCCCCATCTTCCTCGCAATACTGTCCGAAATCAGCAGCCCTAACCCAGTCCCGCCATACTTCCGCGTCGTCGAACTGTCCGCCTGCGAAAACGCCTTGAACAGCTTCTCCCGCTGCACCGCCGTGATCCCGATCCCCGTGTCCCTCACCGATATCATAAACCTCCCATACCCCCCCTCCTCACCAGCATACCTCACCTTCAGCTCCACTTCCCCCTCCTCAGTGAACTTCACCGCATTGCTCAGTAGATTCGCCAGCACCTGCTTCAGCCGGATCGGATCCACCATCGCATACCGCGGCATCCCCCCGTCTATATCCAGCAGTATCTCCAGATCCTTCCGCCCAGCCGCAAACTTCACAATGTCCACACTGTTCTCCAGCAGCTCCACCATGTCCGTCCGGATCTCCTCCAGCTCCATCATCCCAGCCTCGATCTTCGACAGATCAAGAATCTGATTGATCACATCCAGCAGCGTGTGCCCGGACACATTCGCATTGTCCACATACTGCTGCTGCACCGCCGTCAGCGGCGTGTTCCTCAGCAGATCCGTAAACCCAATCACCCCGTTCAGCGGTGTCCGGATCTCATGACTCATGTTCGCCAGAAACTCCGACTTCGCCTTGCTCGCCGCCTCAGCCCGCTCCTTCGCCTGCTTCAATTCCCACTGCGCCTTGTTCCGGTTCACCGTGTTCACCAGCATCATCGCAAACAAACTCAGCAGCCTCTGCTCCTTCTCCGAAAAAGTATGCCGCGATCGCACCGCGTCGAACCCCACAAACCCCACACACATCGCCCCGTCCATCATCGGCAGCGCCAGAATGCTCTGAATCCCCTGCGGCTCAAGAATCCGCCGGATCCCGCTCTCCTCAGGCAACGCCTGCACGTCAGGGATATGTATCGACCGGCCCGCAAAATGCGCCTCCTCCCAATCCGGTATCATCTCCAGCGGCACCCCCTGCAGCTCCTCAATCTGCGCACTCACCCCCTCCGCACACCACTCATGTGTGTTGTGACACTCCCGGTTCTCATGATCATAACGGAATACATACGCACGGTCCGTCCTCGTAAACTCCCCTAGCCTCTTCAAATCCGCGTTGATCGCCTCATCCGTCCGGTCCGGTGCCACATTGATGAAATCATTCGAAATCTCCATCAGCATCCTCTGCAGCTCCGTCTGCTCCAGCAGCGCACGCTCCGATTCCTTCCTCTCACTGATGTCATGGATGAACCCGTCAAGATGCTCCACCACACCATCCCGCCCCGCAATCGCTCGCCCCTTCTCGTTCACCCACCTCACCCCGCCATCGCGATGCAGCACCCGGTACTCCACATCCCATCCCCTGCCCGCCTCGCACGCCCCACTCACATCCCGCGCCACCATCTCCCGGTCCTCCGGATGAATCACACTCTCATACGTCCGCACCGCATTCCCCACAAATTCACTCGCAGGATATCCCAGCAGCGGCTCCACCGCATTGCTCATGTACAGCATCGTCCAGTCCCGGTCCAGACGGCACCGGTACGTGATCCCAGGACTCTGCTCCACCAGTGACTGATACTGATCCCGCGCAGTCTTCAGCTCCATCTCCGTCCGCCTCCTCTCACGGTGCGCTATCGCCAGCGCCACCTGGTCCGCCAGCTGACACGCAAACGCGATCTCATCCTCCTCCCAGTGATGCGCCCGCTCCACATGCTCAATGCAGATCAATCCCAGATTCCTCCCACGGCTCCGAATCACCACATCAAGCATCGACGTGATCCCGTTCGGCTTGATGTACCCCTCCAGATACCCCGCCACCCGCGGATCAGTCAGCGCATCATCCGCATCCACATAATTCGCAGTCCTCAGCACCTCAAACTCACGCCCGTAATCCTTCTCGCTCAATACCGCCCCGGACTCATGCTCCCCACGCGACGCCCGGTACAGATCCACATTCACCAGCCGCCCGTCATCATCATCAAACAGCCACACCCCCACCCGCTCCACATCCAGACTCCGCGACGCAGCCTCCGTCAGCCGCCGCGCCAGCCGCTCCACCTCCCCATCCGCCAGCTCCGACGTCAACGCCAGCGCCACCAGCACCTCCGACGCCCTCTGCCGCCGCGCCAGCGCATGCCGCGCCTCCTCCTCCTCACGCCGCTTCTCCGTCACATCACGGAACACCAGCACCGCTCCCACCACCTTCCCCTCCCCATCCCGAATCGGCGCACAACTGTCAGAAATCCCATACTTCCTCCCATCCCTCCCAATCAGCGTCTTGTCCTCCGCCAGCTCCGTCCTCACCCCATCCCCCAAAACCCCCATCATCGGACTCTCCGCCTCCTCCCCAGTCCGCGCATGCACCACTCGGAACACATCCCCAATCGCTCGCCCCGCTCCCTCCTCCGTCCTCCATCCCGTCAGCTCCTCCGCCGCGTGATTCAGACTCACCACCCTCCCCTCCCCGTCACACGCAATCACCCCGTCCCCAATCGACCGCAGCATCGCCGCAAGGTGACTCTCACTCGACGCTAACTTCTGCCTCGACTGCGTCACCGCCTCCAGCAACCCGTTCACATCCCGCGCCACCCCAGCCAGCTCGTCACTCCCGGCATCCGGCAGCCGCCGCGTAAACTCCCCCGTCCGCGCAATCCCGCTGATGTTGTCACTCAGCTTCTCAAGCTTCTCCACCACCAGCGTCCTCAGCAACCCCAGCACGCTCAGCAGCACCAGCGTTCCCGTCGCCGTCAGCAGCGCCGCCACCAGCACCGTCGTCCGCCCCGCCTCCCTCTGAATGTCCCGCGCCAGACTCACCCGCACCAGCAGCGCCGGATCCCCACTCATGTCCCTCACCAGCCCATATGCATCAAGGATCTGCCCGTCCCGAATCCTCACCGCCTCCTCAGGCCCGTGCGCCAGCGACTCCATCATCCACGCCTGCTCAGTCATCCCCTCCATCCGGTCCCCACGGTACATCTTCAGATTCAGCTTCAGATTCGTCGCCATCTCCTCCACCTTCTCCTCGTCCAGCGCCTGCCCCACCAGCAGCACCCCCTGAGGCTCACCCTGCGCACGACTCGTCAGAATCGGAGCCATTGCCACCTGCATCGGCCCATCGCCCGTCATCACCACCCCGGACCTCGCCCCCTGCAACTCCCCAGCTGGCGGTACATACGAGAAATCACCAAACAGTCTCCCGAACTCCTCCTCAGACATCCACGCCAGCGGCTCCCCGCTTCCCAGCGCCCCTCCCCACACCAGCCGACCCGTCCCATCCAGCACCGCCATCATCTTCATCCGAATGTGCGCCAGTGCCGTCGGCGTCAGATTGTCGTCAATGAACGCCTCGTTCCGGTCCCGCACAAACTGGTGCATCTCATCCCACGTCGCCCAGTCCCGCGCCGTCGCCTCCATGCTCATCCGCCGATCCCCCAGCGCCAGCAGCACCCGATCCACATCCTTCCTCCCATCCCGCTCCTCAAGATACTCAAACTTACTCTCAATAATCCCGCGCGCCCCCACATACAGCAGCCAGATCAACCCAGCCAGCACCGCCAGCACCGCCAGCGACGTCTTCCCTCGGATCCCCATCCGCCCAACCCCCCACGCCCGCGCCAGCTCATCGTGCCGCCGCGCCCCGGAAAACAACATCGCCACCAGCACCACCAGCACCACCAGCATGATCCCCGCAGGCAACGCTAGCCGCACCGCCACATCCCGCTTCCACGCCCCAGCATCCACATCCATCCCGAACACCGCCACCAACCGCCCACTCACCGCATCCACCAGCGGCACCTGCGCAGATACCCACGTCCCCCACCGGTTCACATACGGCCCCAGCGCCTGAGGCATCGCCGTCTCAAATACCATCAATTCCTCAGGCGTCACCTCCCCATACGCCTCCCCCGGCGGACTCTCATCCGCTGACCCGGCAGGCTCACTGTCCGCAAGAATGATCACCACCCCGTCCGCACGCCGCCCCATCAGATACACAAATCGACACTCCGGATGGTCCACTCGAATCGACGCCAGCTGCTGCTCAAGCTTCACATACGCAGCCCCACCAGCATCCGCCGCCGTCCCCGTCAGCGACTGCACCCTCGCCAGACTCACCTTCGTCGCCGCCAACCGCGTCCGCGCCAGCAACTCCTCACGCATCACCCCATCCGTCCGCACCGCCAGCTGCCACAGAAACAACCCCACCACACCAATAACCACCGGCAGCATCAGCATCACCAGCCGCCGCCTCGCAATAAACCCCTTCGCCGCAGCCAGCACCCTCCTCATAGGCTCCACCAGTTGCCGTCCCCAGCAGTTCCTCCCTCTCCGGCACCATTCACCACCTGTCTTCCACTTCTTCCCAAATCTCCACCACCACACGACGCCTCGCGCGCGCAGATTAACATAGTGGGTTCTTTGGCCATACCCAACCCTGCCCAATCCCGCTCACTTGTTCAAGCCTTTTACATCGACTCCATCCACCCCTTCCCGTACCCTCACCACCTCTCTGGACAGATCACTCCTCCCGCCTCACTCTCCACTCGTGCCCGCTCCATCCGACACCGCCCCCGCCAGCGCCCGCGATCCCCTCTGGAACCCAGCTCGCTGGCTCCCCACCACCCGCGACGAGGTCCTCGCTCGCGGCTGGGACGAACTCGATGTCATCATCATCTCCGGCGACGCCTACGTCGACCACCCAGCCTTCGGCACCGCCGTCATCGGCCGTCTCCTCGAAGCCGAAGGCCTCCGAGTCGCCATCATCGCCCAGCCCAACTGGCGCGACGACCTCCGCGACTTCAAAAAACTCGGCACCCCACGGCTCTTCTTCGGCGTCACCTCCGGCTGCATGGACTCCATGGTCAATCACTACACCGCCGCCAGAAAACGCCGCTCCGAAGACGCCTACACCCCCGGCGGCGAACACGGCTTCCGCCCCGACTACGCCACCACCGTCTACACCAACATCCTCAAAGACCTCTTCCCGGACGTCCCCGTCATGATCGGCGGCATCGAAGCCAGTCTCCGCCGCGTCACCCACTTCGACTACTGGTCTAACGAACTCAAACCCTCCATTCTCGCCGACAGCCGCGCCGACCTCCTCATCTACGGCATGGGCGAACTCCCCCTCAAGGAATGCGTCCGCCTCCTCCAGCGCGGGGTCCCCTTCTCCTCCCTCACCTCCATCCCCCAGACCGCCGTCCTCCTCCCCGCAGGCACCCCGCCCCCCAAAAACAAACACTGGGACGACTGCGCCCTCTTCTCCCACGAGGAATGCCTAGCCAACCGCGAACTCTACTCGAAAAACTTCAAGAACATCGAGACCGAATCCAATCGCGTCAAAGCCCGCCGCATCCTCCAGCAGTCCGGCGACCGCCTCCTCGTCGTCAACCCGCCCTTCCCAGTCATGACCGAAAGCCAGATCGACGCCTCCTTCGATCTGCCCTACACACGGCTCCCTCACCCCAAATACCGGAAGCGCGGCCCCATCCCGGCCTACGAAATGATCCGCCATTCCGTCAACATGCACCGCGGCTGCTTCGGCGGCTGCAGCTTCTGCACCATCTCCGCCCACCAGGGCAAATTCGTCGCCTCTCGCTCCAAGGCCTCCATCCTCAAAGAGGTCGAATCCATCAAACAGATGCCCGACTTCCGCGGCACCATCAGCGACCTCGGCGGCCCCTCCGCTAACATGTACCAGATGAAGGGCAAGCAGCAGTGGATCTGCGACGAATGCATCCGCCCCTCCTGCATCTGGCCTGACGTCTGCCGCAACCTCGACACCGACCACACCCCGCTCCTCGAGATCTACGAAGCCGTCCGCAATACCGAGGGCGTCAAACACGCCTTCGTCGCCAGCGGCATCCGCTACGACCTCTTCCTCCACGAAAAAGGTGCCTCCCCCGAAGTCAAAGAAAGCCACGAGAAATACATCGAAACCCTCGCCGCTCACCACGTCCCCGGCCGCCTCAAAGTCGCCCCCGAACACACCAGCGACCACGTCCTGCGCATCATGCGCAAACCTTCCTTCAACCTCTTCTACAAATTCCGCGAGAAATTCGCCGCAGCCTCCGCCAAAGCCGGCAAAGGCAACACCCCAGTCATCCCCTACTTCATCAGCTCACACCCAGGCTCCCGACCCGAGGACATGGCCGAACTCGCCCTCAAAACCAAAGACCTCGGTTTCCGTCTCGAACAAGTCCAGGACTTCACACCCACCCCCATGACCGTCGCCACAGAAATCTACGCGACCGGTACCCACCCCTACGACGGCTCCAAAGTCGACGTCGCTCGCTCCCCCGAAGACAAGGAAACCCAGCGCAGCTTCTTCTTCTGGTACAAACCAGAAATGCGCAGCGCCCTCCGCCAGACACTCTCACGCATCGGCCTCAAACACCTCGCCTCCAGACTCCTCGACGACCACCGCGAAACCGTCGACGTCACCCCTCCCCCTCACATCGCCCCCTGCGGCAAACAACTCCCTAACCCCAACCGCAGACCCAACCCTAACTCCAAACCAGGCACCCCATCCCCACAATTCCTCCGCCCCCCACGCAACAAAAAATAATCCCCCCTCCCCTCGCCCATCGCACCCTCCAGGCCGACGGCCTGACGGACCTTAGCCGGTGGCGTCAGCCACCGGTCTAACATAATAATAGACCACTGCCCCGGCAGGGGCGGCAGCGCCCGACATGCCGCAGGCTCTGGACTGCTGTGAGCATCACAGCTCTCCCTGCGCACGGAGTGCGCCTACCCGCCCTCTCCCCACAAGCCCCTTCGCGTCTTCACGTGAGCCCCCCTCTGCGTTCAAGCCCCTCTCCCCACAAGCCCTTCTCACTTCTAACTTCTCACTTCTAACTTCCCCCACCTCCCTCACACAAAATACGTGTCCTCATGCGCATACGCCGGCGCGCAGCAGCACAGAAACCGCAGGCCCTCAATCCCCGTGATCCGATGCCACGCTCCCGGCGGAATCAGCACGCCATCGCCTGGCCCGACCTCCCGCTCCACCCCATCCACCTCCATCAATCCCCGGCCCTCCAGCACAAAGTAGAACTCCTCACTCACCCGATGATAGTGCCGCTCCGTCGCCACGCCCGACGGAACCGTCGCTTCCGCGAGCGACTGATTCCGCACGGGCGCATTGCTGAGATCGAGAATGCTCCGGATCGTACTCCCGTCCTTCGTCGTGAACGGCACCTGTTCGTCAATCCGGCGCAGCGTCATCCCCGCATCACTTGAGGTCATCCGGCAACCCCGCGTCCTTGATCTTCACATCCGTCTTCGCTCCCCCGTCGATCCACCACTTCAGAATCTTGATCTCCTTCTCGCTAGGCTGCTCCTTGTCCTTCGGCGGCATGTGCTCATCCTCATCGGCCGGCAGCGCAATCCGCTTCACAATCAGACTGTCCGCCGACTTCCCGGCCACCACCGCCGCCTCGCCACTGTCACCACCCTTCATCAGCACCTCGAAATTGTGCATCGCCAGCTTACCCTTCTGCTTGTCCGCACCGTGACACCCCGTGCACGTCCGCTCGAAAATCGGCTGGATCAATCCCGCATACAGCGGCGCTTCCGGATCCATCGGCTTCGGTGCCGCAGGCGCTGCCGGAGCCGCTGGCGGCGGCGGCGGCGCCATCGCCGTCCGCACTTCATTGTCCCACCCGAGATTGATCACAATCGCCGGCAGCTTCTGATGCAGCGCTTCCGCCGCAGGCTTCGTCACCCCAGTCTGCCACACAAACAACCGCTTCAGATTCGCCAGCTTCTCCAGCTTCGGCATCGCCGCGTCCGTCACCTTCGTCCCGAACAGATTCAGATACTCCAGCCCAGCCACCGACACCATCGCATCCACCCCCGCATCCGTCACCGCCGTGTTCTGCAAGTGCAGCCGCTTCAGATTCTTCATCCCACCAAGCACCGCCAGCCCGGCATCCGTCACCTTCGACCGCGCCAGATTCATCTCCACCATCCGCTCAGCCAATGGCGCAAACTTCGCCAGCTCCGCATCCCCGAACTTGTCAGCCACATTCACACAATTGAACGTCAGCGCCGGATCATTCTGCGCCACCGGAAGAATCGTCACTCCTAACTCCTTCTCCAGCGCCGCCACCGCTGGATCCACCGCCGGGGCCGCACCCGCCGCACCCTGAGGCGCTGGCGCAGGGGCCGGAGCTGCCTGCGGGGTCGGAGCCGGAGCTGGCGCAGGGGCCGCCTCCGCAGCCGGGGCCGCCGCCAGCGCCGCAATCACACTCGTCAGCGTCGTCTTCAACGGATCGTTCAACCCGCTGTCCTTCACCTTCACATCCGCCTTCGCTCCCGCATCCACCCACCACTTCAGCACGGCCACCTCATCCTCGCTCAACTGCGTCTTCTCCTCCGGCGGCATGTGATCCTCATGATCCTTCGGCAGCAGAATCCGCTTCAGACTCTCGCTCTCCGCAGACTTGCCCGGCTGCACACTCGCCATCCCGCTCTCACCCGCCTTCAGCATCACCTCCAGCGTGTGCAGCTGCAGATCGCCCTTCTGCTTCTTCTCACCATGACAACCCGTGCACGCCTTTGCCATCATCGGCGCAATCGCCGCTTCATAAACCGTCACCTCCCCGGGATCACCCGTCACCACCGGCGAACCCTTCGACTCAGGCCGCAGCAGATCCAGCGCCGGCGTAATGACGTCGCCATGCGTCAGGCTGCCGCCGAAATGACCGGCAATGAACAAGGTTGCCGCAGAAAGCAGCAGCGGGGCGCGATAGATTCCGGTAGCCATGGTAGGTCTGGTTTCGTGGATGAGTTTGGTCAGAAGTGTAATGCCTGTCAGTAATGGTATAGCGAGCCCCGACCACATGTGCCAGCGCAGCGTGTCGGAATCGCTCCCGTGCCCGGAAAAATATCCCGCCACCGCCGCCGGTGCCGCCGTCAGAAAAGCCAGCCAAAGCAGCGCCGTCACCGCCGCCGCAAACGTCCGCTTCTTCCCACCCATCACCTCAAGAAATACCACCCCAAGCACCAGCCCGATCGGTAGATGCAGCACCAGTGGGTGAAAATTACCCACCACCTCCACCCACGCCGGCGCATGGAATCCCGGCGTCCTCGGCAGAAACCGGAAACAATAGAACACCGCCCCCGCATACCCAGCCAACCCCAGCCCAGCCAGCGTGATCCATCCCGTCCGCGACGGCCCAGCCACCACCGCCGCTCCCGCAGCCGCCGCAACCCCCGTCGCTCCCGTTCCCGCCACCACCGGCTCCGGCCGCTCAATCGTAAACCGCGTGCCGCACGCCGGGCACAAACCTTGTTCGCCCTCCATCGACGCATCCACGTCGAAGGGCTTCAGGCAGGAGGGACAGGAGACACGGTGATTCATCGATGACGATAGTTAAACCGCCGCCGCCGCCCATCTTTCACTCCCCACCTTCCGGATCCCTCGTCTCCAGCCGCTCAGAACAGCTCGCCAGGCGCAAAAAAGCGCTTCAATTCCTCCGCCGCAGTCTCCGGACCATCCGAGGCATGGCACATATTCACCATCTTGTTCTCGCCGAAATCCCCGCGGATCGTCCCCTTCGCCGCCACCGTCGAATCCGTCGGCCCCAGCAGATCACGCACCCGCGCAATCACATTCTCCCCTTCCAGCGCCAGCGCCACCACCGGACTGCTCTGCATGAACGACGCAATGTCAGGATAGAACGGCTTGTCCGCCACGTGCGCATAATGCTCACGCAGCACCGCGTCGCTCAACTGCATCATCTTCAGCCCACGCACCCGGAAGCCCTCAGCTTCCAGTCGGCGCAGCACTTCGCCACTCAGGCGCTTCTGAACACAGTCAGGCTTGAAAAGAATAAGGGTCGTTTCCATGATTATAATTGTCTGATTTGAAATGGGTCCGCTGCCCGGATTCCAAGCACGAGGGGCGCGCACCATGGGCAATCACATCGGCTTTGCAACCCGGTTTCCACACGCCCCTTCCCCGCCCGCCAGCTCACGCCTTCGGCTCCAGCAGGCTCTTCCCCGTCATCGCCGCCGGCTGCGCCACCCCCAGCATCGCCAGCACGGTCGGCGCAATGTCCGCCAGAATCCCGTCCCGCACCCGGTACCCGTCCGCATCCGCAGCCACATACACACAATGCACCAGATTCGTCGTGTGCGCCGTGTGCGGCGACCCATCCGCATTCCTCATCTGCTCGCAATTCCCATGGTCCGCCGTCAGCAGACACTTGCCCCCCAGCGCCAGCACCTTCTCCACAATCAGCCGCACCCCCAGATCAATCGTCTCCACCGCATGCACCCCCGCCTCCACCACCCCAGTGTGCCCTACCATGTCAGGATTCGCAAAATTCATGATCACCGCATCATACTCCTCCAGCCGCCGCCACACCTCGAACGCCAGATCCGGCGCACTCATCTGCGGCTTCTTGTCATACGTCGGCACTTCCTTCGGACTGATCGCCAGATACCGGTCCTCACCAGGAAACGGCGCGTCCGCTCCCGCATTGAAGAAGAACGTCACATGCGGAAACTTCTCCGTCTCCGCCGCACGCAACTGCCTCAATCCAGCCCCCGCCAGCACTTCCCCCAGAATTCCCTTCATGCTCTCCGGCCCGAACACCGTCCGCACCCCCAGCGCCGCATAACTCTCCTTGTACTCCGTCAGCGTATAACAAGCCACCTTCGGCGTCACCTCGCGCTCGAACGAATCAAACCCAGGATCCATCAGCGCCTCCGTCAGCTGCCGCGCCCGGTCCGCACGGAAATTGAACCACAGCACCACATCCCCGTCCCTCACCCGCTGCTCCCCGGCCTCACTGAAAATCATCGGCTGCAGAAACTCGTCACCCCGCGGCTCCGTCGCATACGCCGCACGGATCGCCGCCGAAGGAGCCCCCTCCGTCACCGCCCCTCTCCCTAGCACGATCGCATCCCACGCCAGCTTGTTCCGCTCCCACCGCTTGTCACGGTCCATCGCAAAATACCGCCCGATCACCGTCGCAATCCGCGCCCCCGTCGGCGCAATCGCCCGCTCCACAAACGCTAGCGAATCCGCTCCACCCGTCGGCGAAGTGTCCCGCCCGTCCGTGATCGCATGCACCAGAATGTCCCCGCAACCCGCCGCCGCCGCCGCCTCACACAACGCCACCAGATGCTCCTGATGACTGTGCACCCCCCCGTCACTCACCAGCCCCAGCAGATGCAGCCGCCCGCCCTTCGCCTTCGCAAACGCCTCCGCCAGCACCGGATGCGTCGCCAGCTCCCCGTCCCGGATCGCCTTGTTGATCCGCGTCAGATCCTGATAAACAATCCGCCCAGCCCCCAGATTCAGGTGCCCCACCTCGCTGTTCCCCATCTGCCCGGCCGGCAACCCAACGTCCTCGCCACTCCCCGAAACCTGGCTCCACGGGTACTTCCCGTACAGCTCATCGTGAAACGGCGTCCGCGCCAGCAGCGTCGCGTCACCATTAGCCTCCGCCGCCGCACGACCGCCCGGATTGATGCCCCAGCCATCACGAATGATGAGTACCACAGGTTTTTTCGCCATAATGGCCCGCACATAGACGCTCCACCTCCCGCAGCAAGGCGGGAAATGCCCCACTCCCTCCATCTCCATCCCTCCTCATGAACCTCTTCGTCTACGGCTCCCTCATGTTCGACGTCGTCTGGCAACGCATCGCCCGCACCTCCAACCCAGGCCTCCCCGCCACCGCCCACGGCTGGTCCGTCCGCTCCCTCCAAGGCGTCTCCTACCCGGGCCTCGTCCCCGCCCCACACGATTCCCTCGCCTCAGGCCTCCTCCGCACCAACGTCTCACCCATCGCCCTCGCCCGACTCGACGCCTTCGAAGGCCACGACTACCTCCGCCAGCTCATCACCGTCACCATGCCCGACCGCACCACCTCCTCCGCATGGGCATGGATCGTCAGCCCAGCCGCCATGCACCTCGTCCTCCCCGACCCATGGGACGCCGACCTCTTCGCACGCGACTCCCTCACAGACTTCCTCCGCAACTCCACCGGCGATCCCCCCTGATCCCCGACTCAGAAATCCCGCGCCAGTAAATGCCCCGCCAGCTCATGCAGCCGCCGGGCATTCGAACCAAACGGTGCCAGCGCCGCCGTCGCCTCCGCCGTCAGCCGCGACGCCTCCGCCCGCGACGCCTCCAACCCCAGAATCGCCGGATACGTCGACTTCCCCACCGCCACATCCTTCCCCGCCGTCTTCCCCAGCTTCTCCGACGTCTGCGTCACATCCAGAATGTCATCAATCACCTGAAAAGCCAGACCCAGCGCATGCCCGAACCTCGTCAGCGCCGCCAGCTCATCCTCGCTCGCCCCTCCCGCCATCCCCCCCAGCCGCAGACTGCACGTCAGCAATGCCGCCGTCTTCCCCTCATGGATCGCCCGCAGTTCCTCGAACGACACCACCTTCCCCTCCGCCTCGATGTCCCGCACCTGCCCGCCAATCAGATGCCGCGACCCCGCCGCCACCGCCAGCTCCCCAACCATCGCCCCCACACTGTGCCCCGCCCCCGGCGGCGACTCCAGCACCAGCCCGAACGCCAGCGGCTGCAGCGCATCCCCAGCCAGCACCGCCACCGCATCACCATACACCTTGTGACACGTCGGCCGCCCGCGCCGGAAATCATCGTCGTCCATGCACGGCAGATCATCGTGAATCAGCGAATACGTGTGAATGCACTCCACCGCACACGCCACCCCCACCGCACGCTCGTCATCCCCACCGCACGCCTCGCACGCCGCCAGCGTCAGCACCGGCCGCAACCGCTTCCCCCCCGCAAACATACTGTGCCGCATCGCCGCATGCAGCGTCCCCGGAGCCTCCCCAGCCCCCGGCAGCCATCGCTCCAACGCCGCATCAATGCGATCCTTCTGCCGCCCCAGATATTCAGAAAGTGTTTCGTCCGTCATGTTCGCACGCTCTCTCCCAACACTCCGCGCCTCGCGAAACCGGAAACTCTCTGCGCATTCCCGCGCCCCACCCTCTCCGAACCAGCCAGCCCCAGGCTCTGGACTGCTGGGAGCATCACAGCTCTCTCCGCGCACGGAGTGCGCCTGCCAGCCCCCTCCGTACAAGCCCGGGCACGCGAGGCTCCGTACTCGCGCCTCTCCGAACAAGACCTCTCCGAACCAGCCAGCCGCAGGC
>JAIXVE010000086.1 GCA_027483175.1 Verrucomicrobiaceae bacterium
CCTCATCATTGATCGACTGCGCCCACGGCATCGTGTCCGCAGGATTCTGCCGCATCACTTCATACGTGTACTTCTCAATCGGTCGATCCAGATGCGGCCCCGGCGGCTGACTCGCCAGCTGCTGCGCCGCAGCATTCCGATCATATTGAATCCAGCGCCCGAAAATCCGATCGTAGTACTCCCCGTCCCGCTCCTTCGCCGGCAGAGAGCCCACCCACTGCAGCGCCTCCTGCGGATTCACCCGCGCCCACGACTCCGCCAACTCCACCCGCGCCGGTCCAATGTTCTCCTTGTTCGTCACACTCCGCTCCATCCAATCCTTCGCCCCCGCCGGATCATAACGCGCCCAGCGATCAATGATCCGATTCAGCGCCATGTCACGCATCTTGCCCGAAGGCTGACGCTCCGCCCACGACACCAGTTGGTCATGCCCCCCGCGCTCATACAGTTCATCAAAGACCATCGACGCCCGATCCCCCTGCTTCTCCAGTTCCCCACGGTGCGCATCGAAAAACGCCAGCGCCTTCCCAGGATCCGACCGCCCCAGCCCGTCAAACACCAGCTGCATCCGATGCTCCGGCAGATCCTTGTTCGGATTCGCCATCGCAAACGCATACGCCTCCTCAGGATTCCCCCGCGCCCAGTTCCGCAACGCCGATTCCCTCAACTCATAACGCAACTTCGGCTCGTCAATCGTCGCCGCCGCCGCCAGCGCCCCCTCACCATCAATCTGCGCCCACTGCGAGATCAGTTTGTAATACTCCAGATTCCGCTCCCGACTCGGCGGCAGCGACGCAATCCGCTCAAACCGCTTGCGGCATTCCTCCGTCGTCAATCCATCCACCCCCCCCTCGTCATCCGGTGCCCCATCCTCACTCGCACGCCGCCGCTCGTCCGCCAGCGCCTGCTCCGCAGTCATCACCCGCTTCCCAACCGGCCGCCCCCCAATGGTCTCCACAGCCGCCGGTCGCACCCCCGCCACCACCGAAACCCGAGGCTCACCCCGCAGCGAAACCCCAGCATAATACGCCCCAGCCAGCGACGCGGCCCAAAGTCCGCCAATCATGAGCGTGCGTGAATTCATAGGCTTCGACATGGATCAATCAGAGTGCTTCCCCCCCATAACGCACAGCATCCCCCTTCCTTCAGCCCCCATCCCCCTACGCGACGCCGGACCCTCCCCCGCAATCGCGCACCAACCACCACCCTCTCCGTTCAACCAGCCAAAGGCTCTGGACTGCTGTCAGCATTACAGCTCTCTCCGCGCACAAAGTGCGCCTACCCGCCCCCCTCCATTCAAGCCCCCCCCTCACCAGCTAGCCGAAGGCTCTGGACTGCTGGGAGAATCACAGCTCTCTCCGCGCACAAAGTGCGCCTACCCGCCCCCCTCCCCACAAGCCCCCTCCGAACCAGCTAGCCGAAGGCTCTGGACTGCTGGGAGAATCACAGCTCTCTCTGCGCACGGAGTGCGCCTACCCGCTCTCTCCTCACAAGCCCGGGATCGCGAGGCTCCGTACTCGCGCCTCTCCCCACAAGCCCCCTCCGAACCAGCTAGCCGAAGGCTCTGGACTGCTGTCAGCATTACAGCTCTCTCCGCGCACAAAGTGCGCCTGCCCGCTCTCTCCGAACACGCCCGGGATCCCGAGTCTCGCCAACTGGAGCCTGTCCGATGGTGCCGCCACTTTCGTCATCCCACACGGCTACAGCATCGCCACAGGGGGGAAACTCATCGTCTGGGCCGACGACGAAACGGCACAGAACTCCGGCAGCGGACAGCTTCACGTCAACTTCAGGCTCAGCTCAGGCGGTGAAACTCTCAGCCTGCGGGCACCCGACGGCACTGTCGTGGACTCCGTGACCTTCGGACAGCAAGTGCGAGACCGCAGTCAGGGCCGCATCCCCGACGGGAGCAAGCAGCGCGCACCGCAAGGCGGCTCATCCGCAAGAACAGCGCGCTGTTCGTGGACGAGTGGGAAACCCTCACGCTTGCCGTCGCCGCCGGGGCGCTGCGCTGCGATGAGACAACCGCAAAACTGCGGGCGTTGGTCAGCTGAATGCACGGGTGTGGCATCCCTGACAGATCCGGGCGGCCCCTGACAAATGGCTAGTCCTTGTCGTGGGGGACAGGCAGCTGCGGGTCCGCGATTAGAGGAAGAGGTCCTTCGGCTGCAATGGCTGGTCGGTAGCCGAGGCCGTCACCGGCGAATCCTTGCCGGAGCAACGCTTTCGAGAGGCACCGGGTAGTGCTGACCCTGGAAGTGGCGTGAAGTCACACTGGCCGCGCGACGCCAGCCGTGTCTGTCAGAGCGGCGGCACACGTCGGACAGACACCAGAACCCCCCGGCAGGCAACACCCGCCGCAGCGTTCGTCTGCAGAAGGGCCACTGGCCGCCGACAGGCCTTCAGTTGGCGACGACCCGCACGCGGAGGTAGTCCCGCAGGTCACCTGCGGTCCCACCAGGAGTGCGGAAGGTACGGTAGCTCCAGCCTGCGGCGGGGGCCGGAAGACCAGCGGCACGGGCCGGCGTGACTTCGCTGACCACCGTGCTATTCCACGCGTTCAGGTCTGCCGAGCCTTCCACCGTGATGGTGATGCCCTGTGCGCTGGCGGACTGTGACGTGGCACCGCTGAAGACCGCACCGGTCGGCACGGCAATCGTCAGAAGCAGCGCATTGTCCGCACCGACCGCGCCGGTTGATGCATGCAGCACCCCCGCAGAATCCGCCAGGCGCGGATTCCCATTCAGGGCGAATTCGACGAGATTCACAAGTCCGTCGGCGTCAGGATCTGCGGTCATGGCGGCATCGGCTCCGGCGAGGCCGGCCGCGTCGGCCCATGCGGAGTAAGGCGTTGCCCCAGCGGAAACCAGCGAGACCCGGGTGGCGCTGTAGCTGATCGCATATCCTGCGGGAATGCCGCTGACGGTGCCGAAGGTTCCGGTCACACTGGTGCCGGAGATCAGATCGTGTGAGGCACCAGTCAGCGGTGCACCTGTCGCCGTGATCTGCAGGGAAGAACCAGCACCCAGCACAACAGGGCCATTCACGCTGCAAAGGTCGGTCTGCCGGGCAGCAGAGACCGCGGCACCGTCCACCTGTGCCGCCATGCGACCATCAAGGACGAGGCTTCCCACGGTGAGGCTGCCCACGGCACCCGGAGCACCGGGTGCCAAGGTGGCCCCGCTCTCGATGGTGACGGCTCCACCTGACGTACCAGAACCGCCCAGTGCCGCGCCGGTCTGGATGCTCAGCGGAGCGGACGCCGTGGAACTGTCTCCTTCAATAAGCAGAGTGCCCGCACTGGCCAACGAGGCACCGGTCCACGAACCAACGCCCGCGAGCGTCAGGCTCCCAGCTCCGGTTTTTGTGAAACCGCCACCGCCGGACACCGGGCCGCGCAACGTGATGCCAGCGGCGGTGCCGCTCCCGCTCGCGCAGCGGATCTCCACCATCGAAGGGAACTGCACAGGGATGTCGCTGCCCCAGGCTGCGTTGGCACCGATAACGCCGCCAGCAAGGCGCAGCGTGCCCAGCAAAGCGGCCGCGTCATCGGCGCCGACGATGCCCCCGGAGCCGACTTGAAGCTCTCCGCCCGTCACATGCACCACGCCAATATCCGACTCGCCGGGATTGCCGATCTGCACGCGCTCCACGGTGGCGACGCCGTTGCGGACAATGAAGACGGCCTGCGATTCCGTCTGAAGAGCGGGGGCTCCGAGCACAACGCCGACAAGGGGGTCGGTGCAGGCAAAGTTCCCGCCATTCACGTCGAGGATGGACCAGCGTCCAGCGTTGTTCAGGCCGATCGTGACCGGACCGTCAACCCGCAGGCTGCCACCGTCAATCTTGGCACTGACCGAGGAGTTGGCGCTGTTATTGACACCAAGGTTGAGCGCTCCGGTGATGATCGCAGAGCCGCTCGTGATCCGCAGTCCCTTGTCATTGCTCCCGCCTCCCGGCTAGGTGCTGTAATTGATCGTGGAACGCCCCAGGCTGAGGCTGCTCGCGCGCAGTTCTCCGCCATTCACATGAATGAACCAATCGGCATTCTGCCCCATATCCGTCTGCAGGCCTGACAGAAATTCAGCCACGCCGCCGCTAACGAGCAGGCCGCGGGTGCCGCCACCGATGGTGCTGAGGCCCGCAGCCGTCAGCGTCCCACTTTCCACGTTGACCAGTCCGCCGCCCGCAGTGGGGGTGGAAACGGCACTCGCGTTGACCGCTCCCGTGCGGCAGACAACGGAACCTCCGCTCACCAGAAGTGGCCCTGACAAGCCAGCGCTTCCGGTCAGGATGAACGCGCCGGCTCCGGTCTTGGTGACCCGATGGCCCGTCAGCTCTCCGCCATAGAGAGAATCCCGCCCGTTCACGCCGACGACGAGATTCAGCGGCTGCGAAGCGTCATTCTGCATGATCAACGACGCTGTTCCGGCGAGACCACCAAGGGTGACATCCGTGGTCACCGTGCTGCCGAAGGTGACTGTGCCGCCCCCGGCATCCAGCTGCAGCGTGCTGCCCTGGAGGGCCAGACTGTGATTCACCATCAGAGTGCCCTGAGGGACGGTGGTGGTGCCGGTGAACGTATTCGCACCACTGAGCGTGACAGTGCCCGGGCCGGCCTTCACGAGTGAGCCGGTGCCCGTGACCGGAGCAGAAATGTCCAGCGCGGCATCCGAGCGGTCGAACCGGAGGGTTCCGTCATTGGCGATAGGGCCCGTCACGGAACCGGTGGTGCCCCCAGCGCCGAACTGCAGCGTGCCGGCACCAATCGTGGTACCGCCACTGTAGGCATTGTCCGCAGAAAGAATCAGGGTGCCCGGACCGGATTTCGCCAGGGCCGAACCGCCGGTGATCGCCCCATTGATGGCCAGAGTGTCATTGGCCGCCGTCACCGTGACGACCGCGCCACCATTGGTCAGGGTGATAGGAACATTCACCGTGTGGCTGCCGGCAGCCGCGGTAATGCTGGCAGCCGCGCCCGTGTCATCCATGGTCAGTGGACCGGTGCCTTCTATCGTGAAGGGCTGCGCGCTATTGAAGGAAAGCGTGCCGACGGTCTGCGCGGCGTTCAGTAAAACGGTGCGCGGGGCCATGATGGGCGCACCGCCCCCGCCGAACCCCGCGAAAGCACTGGGGGAGTTCGGAACCGTGCCGCCCGTCCAGTTCGCCCCAGTGGTCCAGAGGCCGCCGGCATCGACATTCCAGAACCTCGACTCACCCCCGGCCGCACTGATGGTCAGCGTCACAAATCCGCCCGCCTCGCCGAGGCTGTAGGTCTTCCCGGCGATCTGCGTGGCCGGATCAATCGACAGCGCGCCGACTCCGGCGCCTCCTATCGTTCCATTGTAGCGGATCAGATTGTAAGTGCCGTTTCCTGCATAGGGGGAGGCGGCCCCGGTGGCCAGCACGGAGATTCTGCCTCCATTGATGGTCAGGCTGTTCAGGCCCGTGACATCCACATTGTCGTAGGCCACAGTGTTCGTAAAATCGAAGGCGAGCAGCGCACCGCTATCAAGTGCGAGCCCTGCCACGGTCAACCGGCCGGCCCCGGCGATCCCGGGGGCCAGCGTGGCTCCGCTGCCAATGGTAACCATTGAATTCATGATGCCCGTGCCGCCGACTGCGCCACCGATGGCATTCACCGGAGTCGTCCCCGTGGCGGAGCCACTGACGTTTCCCGCAAGCAAGGTGCCGCCGTAGATCGAGAAAGTGCCGCCGGCCGCGACGCTGTTGCCGCTGGAGCGGGCGAAGAGCACCGTGCCGCCGGTGACATCGCAACTGGCAGGCTGATAGTCTCCGTTCACCACCGCTCTGCCCGGCCCCTCGAAGATGGCTTTGTTCGCAGCGTTGGCGAGGCGGGCATTCAGCGTGCCATTGAACGTGACGGTGCGCCCAGCGGCGGTTTTGACCGTATAATTCCCCGCGGCGACACCGATGCGCGTGAAGCCGTTGTTGAGCGTGAGGTCCACAGTGGCGCTGCTCAGGTCGATAGACCCGCCGGTCGCTATGGTCATCGTGTTGTTGCCGCCAATGGTCACGTTTCCGGCGGGGTTCTCCACCTTCACCCGAAGTGTGCCGATGTTGTTGCCAAGGTTGACGGTGTTCGGCCCGCTGACTATCCGGTTGCCCCAGAACCATGTGTCAGGGGAGTTGGTCACATTCGTTGGCGCAGTTCCCGGAGTGAAAAAATTGCCCACCCCGTCATCCACCACCCAGGCGGCCGCATTGTTGAGGTTGGTCGTGTTGTTCTCCTTGATATAGGTGACCTGGGCACGAGCGGGCAATGCCGCGAAAACAAGGAGCGTGAGTGCCGCAGGCGGCAGTGAAATAGGGTGTCGGAGCATGGGGAAATGGGGGGAGGGCGGCGAGACTACACAAACCCCCGATCATTTGGCTACCATTAAATTTCACTTCGTTGGGGGCGAAGACGGGGGGGGGACACCGGGCGGTCTTGAAGGGTCGCTATCCCGATGTCTGAACTCCAGCGGGTCGGGTCGGGTCTTTTGCAAAGGTCGTCGCTGCCAGCCGGTGATGATTGTGCGGGTGGCCCTCCTCTGAACACGTCGTTGCCCGACATCGAGACTCAAAGAATTCAACCAATCAGTCCCGGCGTACTACCGTTGATCCTCCCGGATACGCTCACGGAATATGATGCAGTCTTACCGGGCGCGCCGCAGGCATCGTCGCAGTCACGATGCTGCACAGTAGCAGATAACGGAAAGTGCCTTCACCCAAGCCAATCTTGCAACCAGCAATGCCCAGCCACATAGTCGACCAGCAGCATACCGCCGCGCCACCCTTGCCTCCTGTGAATCTTCTGCTCACGTCTATTACGCTCGTCTCCCTCCATTGGAGCGCTCTCATCGCCGCAGAAACCAACACGGTCGACGCAGCCAATCCGGATCGGGTCTCAAGCCGGCCGGACCTTGCTGTCACCACGCTCGGCTTCGGCTCGTGCCTTCGACAGGACCGGCCCGCGCCCATCTGGGACACCATCAATGCCGCCCGTTGCAATGCGTTTGTTCTGCTCGGCGACAACATCTACGCCGACTCTTCCGACCCAGCCGTGTTTCGCGCGAAATACGCCAGGCTCGCGGCCATGCCGGGCTTCGCGAAGCTCCGCAAGACCACTCCGCTGTTCGCAACATGGGACGATCACGACTATGGCCTCAATGACGGTGGCGCTGGATTCACCGGCGCAGCGGTGGCGCAGAAAGAGTTCTGCGAATTCTTTCAAGTGCCCGCCAACTCCCCTCTGCGCACAGCCCACGGCGTTCACGATTGCGTCACGCTGGGTCCTCATGGCAAACGCGTGCAACTCATTCTGCTCGATACCCGCACGTTCCGCTCGCCGCTCAAAAAGAGTCCCGTCATCCCCAAAGTCACCGTCCCCAACACCGACGCAGACGCGACCGTGCTCGGCGAAGCGCAATGGGCGTGGCTTGATCGCCGTCTCCGCGAACCAGCCGAAATCCGTGTCGTGGTTTCCAGCATCCAATTGGTCGCAACAGAGCATGGCTCCGAGAAGTGGGGGAATTTCCCCAAAGAGCGTGCCCGTTTCCTCAATCTGCTCCGAAGCACCAAGGCCAACGGTGTAGTGATAGTCAGCGGCGACCGTCACCTCGGCGAACTCTCCGCGCTGACACCCGCCGACGGTGCACCCTATCCACTCTACGACCTCACCACGAGTGGTCTCAACCTCCCAGCGAAAAAACCTGAACCAACGGATGGCGCAGCGAAAGAACCCCAGACCAAACCCGCTGCTCCAAGGAAACCGCAGGTCAATCGCTACCGTCTCCACGAGCGCATCTACACAAGTTCCAACTTCGGCCTCATGCGGGTCAAATGGAACGGCCCGAATCCCTCACTGCGCCTTGAGGTCTGCGGGCTCGACGACAAACCCGTCATCTCGCGGGACATCCCTCTCTCCGAACTCCAAGCCGTGTCTGCTCCTGAATGAAAACCTTCACAGACCGGCGATTCACCAAAGCGCAGCGGAACTCGCGGAGTCCGTCCGGCATGGTGCCGCAGCGGACCACCCACCTCACTTCTTCTTCTCTTCAACGCGGAGCAGCTTGCGCTGCTGCTCCTCCGTAAACCCTCCCGAAAGCACATACTGCTGCAACCCAGCCTTATCCTTGCTCCGCCACGCGTCCGCCACCCGCTCCACCGCACGCCACCGCCGACCCTCATCATTGATCGACTGCGCCCACGGCATCGTGTCCGCAGGATTCTGCCGCATCACTTCATACGTGTACTTCTCAA
>JAIXVE010000235.1 GCA_027483175.1 Verrucomicrobiaceae bacterium
CTCACCTCCAGGATCGCTACGGCATGTACCTCAACGGCATCATCATCGTCAGCGGTCTCCTCGACTTCAAAACCCTTTCCCCCGAAGAACAGAACGACGTTCCCTTCCACACATGGCTTCCTAGCATGACCGCCGTCGCCCACTGGCACGGCAAACTCGCCCCGGAACTCCAGGCAGACTTCGCCGCCACATGGAAACGCGCCGTCGACTTCTCCCGCGAACAATACCCCCGAGCCCTCCTCATGGGCGCTGACCTCCCCGCTGAAGAACGCCGCGGCGTCGCCGACTACCTCTCCCTCCTCACCGGGCTTCCCACCCCGCTCATCCTCCGCAACAACCTGCGCATCGATCCTTCCCTCTTCCGCGCCAAACTCCTTGAAGCCGATGACAAGGTCGTCGGCCGCTTCGATGGCCGCTGCACCGGCCCCGACGGCGACCCTAGCTATGACGTCGTCTTCGGCGCCTTCGCCTCCAGCATGAACGCCTATCTGCGCGCCGCCGATGGCCTCAACTTCCCGACCGACCGGCCCTACGAAATCCTCAACGGTGCCGTCAACCCATGGAACTACGGCCGCGGCAATCGCTACTTCGACGTCGCCTCCCAACTCGGCGGCGCCATCACCCAGAACCCCTCCCTCCGCGTCTTCATCGCCTGCGGCTATCACGATCTCGCCACCCCAGCCGAAGCTATCGCCCACAGCGTCCGCCACCTCGACCTTCCCGACGCTCTCCGCGGCAACTTCCAGTGGGCCCACTACGACGGCGGCCACATGATGTACACCAATCTGCCCTCGCTCCAGAAGCTCGCCGACGACGTCTCCGGCTTCGTCACCAAGCCCTGAACCGCTCGCCGCCGCGCGACCGGCTCACTGCCCCAGCGTGATCGATGTCGCACTGCGTCCCGCCAGCGTCAGTTCCATCACCGCCTCCCCCGCTGCATTCAGCGTAACCGTACGCGGCTCACCACCGTTGATGCGCAGCGTCGCCTGACCCTTTAGCCCGGCATACCGCAACGGCAGCGTGATGCGGCGCACCAGCGGCTCCTCCAGCGAATTGAACAACATCGCCAGCCCAGCCTCGGGCAGCGCGGGATTCACGTGAATCCAGCCGTCCCAGTCCCGTCCGTCCGCCCGCCGCAGCGGCAGCAGCGCACTGTCAAGAATCGCCCGGTGCGCCTTGTAGAACGCAACCTCCCGCTGCACCACCGCAAGCGTTTCCGGCGAATCGTAAAGCCGCGTCCCGCGCACCACACCCGTCACCCCTCCTCCTAGCAGACTGGCAAGCCGGAGCGCGTAATCAGCCCGGTGTTCGGCTAGCGGTTCGTACGTCGCCGCAGCGCCGCCCCCGTGATACTGCGTCAGCGGAAGATGCATCCACCCCATCGATGGCAGCTTGTACCGTGTGCCATCCGTGATGTTCTGACGTTCGATGATCTCCTGCATCGCCCGCGGCAGCGACCAGTTGTCCTCACGGTATCCCATCGAATTCCGGCTCGATCCATGCAGGAAATACCAGTCGGGAACATTCAGATAAATCCCCTCGGCGCGGCACCATTGATAGTAGCGGGTGATCTGCTCCCACTGGTTCCAGCGGGAATCCGCAAATCCCTTGTGCCCGGGGTGCGCCGCAGACGCACATGGATCTCCCGGATACGACCCATCGTGCTCATGCACCAGAAAACCCGCCGCCGTCAGGTTCCGGCGCAGCTGCGCGAAATGATCAAGCCCCCACTGGCTGCACAGGCACGGCGCATTCCCGAACTTCGCAAACCCTCCAGTCTTGCCCGTCTGCGGATTGATCACGTCATGCTCGTCGCTGATGCGCCGGCTCGAAAGCAGCGAGTACGTCCCGACCACGATCCCCTTCTGTGCCGCGTAATCCGTCACCTGTTCCTTGTATGCCGCGAAATACGCCGGGTCCGTGCTCTCCAGATTGAACCCGCTCCCGAAACTCAGGATCAGCATCTCGAATCCCGTCTCCGCCATCTGATCAATCGCCCGGCGGCACGAAGCAATGTCACTCTTCACCAGATGGAACATCAGCGGGTTCTCCGCCGTCCACGGCGCTGTCGTGCGGTAAAAACGGCTCAGCGCGAGCGCATTGCTGTCCGCATCACCCTTTGTTAGCGGCATCAGCCAGACCCGGAACGTCGTCAGCGAACCTCCAGGCATCAATTCCCTGGCCGGCCCCTGCGGCGGAGCCACTCGCAGCACACAGAGCGACTTGTTCCCGTAGTTCGTCTGCGTGTGATGCTCCTCATCCGTAGTCCATGCCACCGTCTGATTCTGCGCCGCGGCATTCGACATCGCCCCAGTCGTGAAGTCAGTCTCCACATGCAATGGCGGCACCGCAAAACGCCACGGATCCTCCACGTCCGCATCCGCCTCCGTAACCCTCAGCGTTTCCAGCCGGAACGCATCCAGCATCACCGGCGCTCCACCGCCATTCGTCACCGTCATCCACTTCCCCATGCACGGCAGTCCGTCATAAAGCTCATAATGCACCTCCACCGTCACCACCGCCGCCGCCGTGCCCTCAGGCCCGCGGTAATGAAAGACCACTTCCCTACCCGCCGGTGGCCATGCCACGTCCTGACTAATCCATGACGGATGCCGCTTCCACGCAAACCGCTCCCGCACCGGCCCGCTGCTCAACCGCTCCAGTCGGAAACTCCCCTCCACCGGCTTCAGCCCCGCAATCTCCGCCGCCGCCAGAAAATTCGTGCTCCGCTGCCCGCTCAGTCCTCCCACCGCATACTCCTTGCCCGCAAGCGTCACAAACGCCTCCGGCCCGGTCGCACGCAGAAACTCATGCCCCGTCGTCTCGTCACGCAGACTCACCGTCGCCACCGCCGGATCAATCCGCCATTCCCGCCGCACCAACCCATTCCCCAGAACCACCGTCCGACCCTCCGACGTCTGCGCCAGCACCGCCGGAAATCCCCCGCTCTGGGTCAGCCAATCTACCGCCGCAGGACTCGAAGGCTTCGCCGCAGGCAGCTTCGCTGGATCCGTTAGCGGCTCATCCGCCGGAACCACCGCGCAGAACCCAAGGAATAACCCGACAGCTCGGGCAGCAGCAGAACGGGCAGCAATAGACATGCCCTCGCATACCCGCGCACTCCGTCCCACGCAAGTCTCGCACCGCCTCCCAGCACCCTCCGCGTTCACGTTACCTCCGGACTTTTGCGCCTGCTTCCGCCATGGAGTGTGATAAGATCGTTAAACCCCCAAACCCTCGCTGCACCCCGTGCAGCTCCCCCCACCAACTATGAAGACCTCTCGCCGCCGCTTTCTGCAAGGATCCCTCGCCGGTGCCGCCGGACTCGCCGCACCCATGAGCACATGGGCCCGCCCCATCGGCGCCAATGACCGCATCAATGTCGCCGTCATCGGCGCCCGCGGCCAGGGCGGTGGCCACTACAACGACGCCCTCCGCAACGCCCACGGCGGTCAGGCCATGGCCGTCTGCGACGCAGACATGGCCGTCGTCAATCAGCGCAAGGCCGACGCCGACAAGGCTTCCGTCAAAGTCGAAACCTACCAGGACTACCGCAAGCTCCTCGAAAACAAGGACGTCGACGCCGTCATCATCGCCACCCCCAATCACCTCCACTCCCTCATCGCCATCGCCGCCCTCCAGGCCGGTAAGCATGTCTACGTCGAGAAACCCGTCAGCCACAACATCCACGAAGGCCGTCTCCTCGTCCAGCATGCCGCCAAACACCCGGACCTCATCTGCCAGCACGGCATGCAGCGCCGCTCCGACGCCGCATGGGTCCAGATCATGGAATTCGTGAAGTCAGGAGCCATCGGCAAACCCGTCGTCTCCCGCGGCTTCTGCTACAAAAAACGCGAAAGCATCGGCAAGGTCTCCGGCCCTCAACAGCCTCCCTCTACCCTCGACTACAACCTCTGGTGCGGCCCCCGCGAAATGGAACCAGTCCACCGCAAACAGTTCCACTACGACTGGCACTGGCAATGGCCATGGGGCAACGGCGACATCGGCAACCAGGGCCCGCACCAGCTCGACGTCGCACGCTGGGTCCTCGGCGACCCCGCCGCCAACCCGGAACGCGTCATCAGCATCGGCGGCCGCTTCGGCATCGATGACGACGCCACCACCGCTAACACCCAGATCGCCTTCTACGACTTCAAACCCATCCCCATGATCTTCGAAGTCCGCGGTCTCCCTCAGGCCGACATGAACTTCCGCGGCCGCATGGACCGCTACAAGGGCGTCGTCGATATCGGCAACGTCCTCGAATGCGAAGGCGGCTATGTCGCCGAAGGCAAGGCCTACGACAAAGCCGGCAAGGAAGTCGCCAAGTTCAACAAGAACGACGGAGCCGGCCACCGCCGCCACTTCTTCGACGCCATCCGCAAAGGCAAACTCGAAGACACCCACAACGCCCTCACCGGCCACCTCGCCGCTTCCCTCGCCCACATGGCTAACCACAGCTACCGTCTCGGCAAGGTCACCCCGTCCGAGCAGATCCGCGAACACCTCAAGGGCAATGCCCTCTTCACCGAAACGTTCGAACGCATGCTCACCCACCTCAAGGACAACAAACTCGAAGCCGATCTCTCCAAAATCGTCATCGGCCCCATGCTCCAGCTCGACCCCGCCTCGGAAAAATACACCGGCGAATTCGCCGCCGAAGCCAACGCCCTCGACATGGAAGTCTACCGCAAGGAATTCAGCATCCCGACGGTCTAACCGATCAGGATTGCATCCGCCCATCTCGGGGCATGGCTCGCTTCACCGCAGCCATGCCCCTTTTTCTTCCCTTGCCTCCCCCCCCAACCTCACGGCAGAAACGGCTTCAGCGCTTCCGCCCAGATCGCATACCCCTTCTCCGATGGATGCAGCCCATCAGGCATGACCTCCTCGGAAATCCTTCCATCCGCTCCCACATACCGGCCACTCAGATCTAACCATTCCGCGCCGCACATCTTCGCCACCCCCGCTAGCCGTTCGTTGATCGCCGCCACCCGCGCCCGCATCGGATCGCCCGCCTCCCGTCCCCGCGGAAACACCGCCATCAGCACCACCCGCGCCCCCGGACACTTCGCCTTCGTCTGCAGCACCACCGACTGCACCCCATCCGCTATCTCATCCGCCGTCGCCGCACGCACGCTCTTGGTCCCCGCCAGGTTGTTCGTCCCGATGTGAATCACCGCCAGCTTCGGCCGCAAGCCATCCAGTTCCCCGCGCTCAATCCGACCCAGCACGTTCTGCGTGCGGTCCCAGCCGAATCCCAGATTGAGCACCGCCCGCTCCCCGAAAAGCGCCCGCCACGATTCCGCTCCTCGGTTGCCCCGCGGTTCCTGCGGCTCTCCGCCCCACAAGTGCGTGATCGAATCTCCTATCATCACAATCTCCGGTGTCCGCGCCGCCTTCGCCTTCATCACCGCCGCATGCCGCGCCTCCCAATCATAAAAATCATCCTCCAGCTTCCCGGCCGGGATCACCGCCGGATTCTCCTCCGCTCCCTCGGAACGCCAGCTCGTCGATGTCACCAGCCCACGCCCATCCTTCACCGTGAAGAAATAAGTTAGCGGTCGTTCCGCCGGCAGCATCGCGCTCACCGCCTTCCCCGAAACCTCCGCAGGAATCGCCCGCCACACCCGCTTCGTCCAGTCCCCAGTCGTCGTCGTCACATGCAGCTCCGCACTCGCCACCGGTCCGCCCGCCGCAACCACCGCACTCGCCTTGCCATCCGTCAGTTCCAGCGGCCCCATCCGCACCAGCGGCGGACTACCCTCACCCGGCCGCAGCACGCTGTCCACAAACGCATCCACCTCCCCAAACGTCCAGATGTGCCCGTGATCCAGATCAACCCGCAGCGACAGCGTCCGCACTCCCTCCGCCACCAGCGAATACGTCCGGCGATAACTGTCAGGCGGATACGCAAAATCATGCGTCCCATTCAGAAACAGCACCGGACACCGAATCCCTCCAGCCGTCGTCGCCGGATCAAACCAGCGCAGCCACCGCTCCCGTGATTCCTCATCAAGTGCCGCCAGACTCCGGTCCCGCCAGAAACTGTTATGCCCCAGAAATCCGCAGCCGTACACCGGCACCGCCACCTTGAACTTCGGATCCAACCCGGCACACAGACACGTTAGGTATCCTCCCCAGCTGATCCCCGTGATTCCCGTCCGCTCCGGATCGACTTCCGGCAGCGATCGCACCAGCGCATGCCCCCTCAAAACCGCCGCAACCGCATGCCACGTCCACATGTCCGCAGCCTCCCCATCGCTGAACACCCGGAACTTCACGTCGTCCCCCTGCCCAGGCCCACCCGCCTCGTGCGCCTTCCCGTCAGGTCCCTGCCCCGCCGTGTCCATCGCCAGCGCCACATAACCCCGCTCCGCCCAGTGCTTCGCCCACTCCGCAAACGCCCGCCCCCCACCACCATGCACCAGCACCATCGCCGGTGCCTTTCCTCCACCCGCCGCCGGACGACCCAGCCACCCGAACACCCGCGTCGGCTTTCCCCGCAACGGAACACTCTCATACCAGACTTCCTGCAGCAATCCATCCCGCCGCCCGTAACTCGCCACCGGCGGCGTCTCCGGCAGCGTCGCCACAAGCCCCTTCAGCGGAACCTCATCCGCCGCCGGAACCATCGGGGCACAAACAACCAGACACAGAAGCACAAGCCATTTCATCCCCCGAAACTGCCGGGCAGCCCCATCGCCGTCAAGCCTCGCGCCCGCTTGCGGTCCCCCGCAACCATGGCTAACCTGCTCCAGTGACCCGTCGGGAATCCATCATCGCCGCCCTCCTGCTCTGCGCCGTCATCGCCGGAGGCATCGTACGTCTCGTGCGCAAAAGCCATGACGCCCCAATCCTCCCCGCCGCCGTCGCGCCCTTGCGGACCGCCGAGGCCGTGACTAGTCCCTGATTCCATGAGCAAGACCCAATTCGACGAGGCGGTGCAGCAGGCAACGGGTCGCGACCCCCGTTACGCGGCGGAAGCGTACGCGTTCCTCCGCGACGCCCTCGATTTCACCATCCGCGCCCTCCAGAAGCGCAAGGTGAAAATCCCCGGTCATGTCAGCGGCCCCCAGCTCTGCGAAGGTCTCCGCGAGTACGCCCTCCGCGAATTCGGCCCCATGGTCCCCACCATCCTCGAAGCATGGGGCGTCCGCACCACCCGCGACATCGGCGAAATGGTCTTCAATCTCATCGAAGCCGGCATCTTCAGCAAAAGCGCCACCGACCGCGTCGAGGACTTCGAAAACGTCTACTCCTTCGACGACGCCTTCGTAAAACCCTTCCTCCCAAAACGCAGCATCACGCCCACGCGCCCCGACAGCGGCAACCGCCTGTCCTGAACTCCCCACGCCGCTCCCCCGTCAGCGGCCCCGTTCCCTACCCTCCATTCTCCTTTCCGTCTCATCCCTGCACCGGAAAGAAAAAGTCCCCGGCGCACCGCAGCGCACCGGGGACTAGTCAGTTTCTCAGCCGTAATCGGCTAGCCGATTACTTCTTCTCGAACTTCTTGAGCTGCTCGGCCGCCGCACTCCGGCGCGCTTCCGCTTCCTTCAGCGCTGCTTCAGCCTTCTGCAGTTCCTGCTCGGATTCACGCAACTCCCCGCGCAGCGTGTCCTCGTCCTTCGCCAGCGTGAACTTCCCGCTCTTCAGGTCGCTCAGCAGATCCGCCACCACCTTGCCAGGCACCATGTATGTGCTCACACGCTCCGCACGGGCAATCGTAATCGCCACAATGCGCCCGTCCACATCCACCACCGGCCCGCCGCACTCGTTCGCGTCAATCGTCAGGTCGCTCTGCACCGCCTTCGGATAACCCGACGCATTGCCGCTCAGGCTCGATCCCATCTGCGCAGTCGGATCCAGCGCCCGACGGTCAGGCAGCTGCTTCATCCCCGTCTCCTTCAGAATCGCTTCCTGGCGCACCTTCAGCAGTTCCTCACGGCTCGACAGCGGGAATTCCAGCTCCGCTTCCTTGCCTTCACGCGCATAACGGACCTTCACCGGATCCCCGGGCTTCAGCGCCGATACAATCCGCATCAGCGTCGCAGGGTACGGCACCGGCTGACCATTCACCGCCATGATCTTGTCATCCGGCTTGAGCCCCGCCTTCTCCGCAGCGCATCCCGTCACGAGCTTCCCGATCGGAACACCCGTGCCGTCCAGCTCCGCGTCCATCTTGAACTCAATTCCTAGCGCTCCCTTCGTCTTCTCAGACAGGCTCCGCGCCGGAACACTGATCACCCCAGTCGCCAGCGGATCCTCATCCACACTGACAGCCGCCACTAGCGTCCCCACCGCCACTTCCTCAGGCACAATCGACCCCACCGGCAGGCCGTTTGCTTCCACCTTCAGCAGCGCCAGATCATACGCGTCCATCTTGTCCACCACCTTCGCCGTCACAATCCGCCCGTTCTCAAACTCAACCTCCAGCGAGCCCTTGTCGACTTCACTCGCCTTCGTCAGCGCATAACCATCCGCACTCACAATCGTCCCCAGCGCCACCTGCTCGCCATCGCGCAGCACCCGCACCGTCGACTCCCGCGCCGCCTTTGTCAGCGGTCGCCATTCCGCCAGCGCCGCCGTGTGCTGCTTGCTGAACCGGGAACGCTCCCGGCCAGTCCGCGGTCCGCCCAATCCACCCTTCTGGGCGCGCTTCATCAAGTCCTCCAGCGGATTCGCACCCGGCGCTCCTGGCGCTCCCGGCGTTCCCGGCCCACCACCTCCCTGCATCCGCTTCTGCAGTTCCTTCATCATCTCTTCCAGCGGATTGCCGCCGCCCTGAGGAGCCTCACCACCGAACTGCTGCTTGAACATCTCCTCCAGCTGCTTCTGCATCGGCCCCATCAGCTCCCCAAGATCCTCCGGCTTCACTTCCTTGCCGTTGCGGAACATCTTCGGGCCGCTCCCGTCGTCCTTGAACTCAAAGCGGAACTGCTGCTGCTGCGGTGCCTGCTGCTGCGTCCCTCGGCTGCCGTCGCCGCTCTGCTTCCATTCCTCTAACGCTTTGTCAAGCTGCTCACGGGCCTCGCCGCCAAGCCCCATGCGCTCAATCATGTTGCGCAGCGTCTCTTCCATCGCGGCCCCGCCCCGCGGGTCGCCGTTGAACTTGAACTCAAGCTTCGGCTTCGGCTGATCCTGCGCGTTCAGGGAAAGCGCGGCACCACCAGCGGCCACCACAGCAATGACGGGAATGAAGAATCGGGATTTCATGATCGTTTCAGTTGGAGTTCTCACCTCAGGGTTACTTGCGTTCAGCTAGAGTCACGGAAATGTCCTGCTCCTTGCCCTTCCGGCGCACCGTGAAGGTCACAGCATCACCAGGCGACGCTCCGCGCACCCGCGCCGCGATGTCACCCGTGCCACCCGCCGCCTTGCCGTCGATCTTCAGAATCACATCCTCCAGCTCAAGACCTGCCTTCTGCGCAGGCGACCCATCCGCCACTTCCGTCACCGTGATGTTCCCATCCACCACATCCATCACAATCCCAAGCCACACCGCCGTCTTCGCCGACGGCTGCGGTGCCGGTTCGCGCGGCCCCGGCGGCGTATCCCCCTTCTCTGGCTTCGGAGCCGCCTTCGGCTCAGGCTTCTCCTTCTTCTTCGGCGTCAGATCCTCCGACCCGCTCAACAGCTTGTTCATGTTGCCCCACGAATCACCCTTCATCAGCCGCTCCCAATCATCGTGGAACACCCCGATCGGCACGTGCCGGTTCTCCGCAAGATCCATGCTGATGCTCGAATGAATCCCGATCACCCGGCCGTCCAAATCAAACAGCGGACCGCCACTGTCCCCACCCGACACTGTGCAGTCGCTCCGGTAGTACGCCTTATCGTTGTTCTGCCACAGGCGACCCACCCGCACCGGGGCCCCGCGCTGCGGATCAAATCCTCCCGGATGCCCCATCGCAATGCACCACTCCCCCTGCTCCACCGTCTCCGCCTTCGCCATCTCCACATGCGCCCACTCGCTCCCCTGCTCGATCTTGACCATCGCCGCATCCCGGTTCCGGTCACGACCCAGCACCTTCGCCTTCACTTCACGCCCGTCATTCAACACCACTATCACTTCGCTCGGCCCCTTGCCGCCACCTGTCCCGTCCACCACGTGCGCCGCCGTCAGAATAATCCCGTCATTCGACACAATCACCCCGCTCCCCGACCCCATCGCCGCTCCGCTGCGCGACTGAATGCAGACCACCGCCGGACGGGCCTTCTCGACCACACTAAGAACTTTGGCCTGGCGTTCCTTCAGGGTCTCCCCAAACGCAGCGGGGATCGTCAGAACAGTGAATGCGGCAGCAAGTCCGCGGACAGCAGTGGGCGGGAGCATAGTCATGGAAAAATTCAGGGTTGAGGCAGAGCCGGAGGTTGATCTTCTCTGAGAGTAGCGGTGCGCGACCAGCCTTTTATCTGGCAATTTCGCGCGCCAGGGGTTGACAAGCCATCCACCCGCACGGTCCTTCCCCAACCCGCCCCCTCCCGACCCCTCCCGCAACCGTGTCCACCCCCCCGCCGGTCCCCGTCATCTTCAACCCCAGCGCCCGCAGCGCTCAGGCTGAAAACCGCATCGACGAACTCAAAGCCCTCAGCGACCGCATCATCCTCCACCCCACCAGCAAGGCCGGAGACGCCCGCAACATCGCCGCCTCCCTCGCCGCCGCAGGTGAACCAGTCATCGTCGCCGCCGGCGGCGACGGCACCGTCAACGAAGTCGTCAACGGCATCGCTTCCATCGGCCCCTCCTGCACCTCCGCTCTCGGCCTCCTCCCCTCAGGCACCATGAACGTCTTCGCCATGGACCTCGGCCTCCCCTCCGACCGCATGGACGAATGCTGGGCCGTCATCGAACGCGGCCTCTCCCGCTCCATCGACCTCTGGCGCGCCAACGACTCCTACTTCGTCCAGCTCGCCGGAGCCGGCCTCGACGCCAGCATCATCGCCAGCACCACATGGGAAAGTAAAAAGAAACTCGGCCCCCTCAGCTACGTCCTCAGCGGCCTCCGCTCCCTCCAGCAGCCCGCACCCCTCCTCACCATCCGCGCCCCCGGCAGAGACCCCATCACCGGCACCGTCGCCCTCATCGGCAACGGCCGCAGCTACGGCGGTCCGTTCCGTCTCTTCCCAGACGCCTCCTTCGACGACGGCAAACTCGATGTCGTCGTCATGAAACACCACGGCATCGCCGAATTCCTCAAACTCTCCCTCTCCGTCATGTCAGGCCAGTTCGCCAGAGACGGCTCCGTCCTCACATTCCAGACGCCGGAACTCACCATCTCCGCAGAAGGCAATGTCCCCTTCGAAGCCGATGGCGAATTGTCAGGCTCCGTCCCCGTCCACATCCGCCACGCCGGCTTCCCGCTCCGCGTCCTCGTCTGATCGCCACTCCCCCACCCCACTCCAACCCCCACCCACCCCCCCGCAACCAGTCGAAATTGCCGGTTTCCAGACGGAAGGTTCGTGATATGGACCAGTCCACCGTCGCCGCATCAAGGAATGGCTTCGCGTCCGGATCACATGAGCTCCAAGTCCCGCCCGATTCCCCTCGCCCTCCCCACCGCGCTCCTCTCCAAGCTGGATGAAACCGCTGCGCTGATGAACCGCACCCGGGCCCAACTCATCCGCGACACCATCGAAATCGGCCTCGAAGACCTCCGCCGCTGCGGCTACAGCATCGCCGCCGCCGTCGTCGACAAAGCCCACAGCGCCGTCGCCCCGCAGCTGGAATCTCTGCCCCTCCCCAAGGTCGCAGAAGACTCCTCCTCGGAGCCCGTCCCGGATCGCTCCCCAGCCGATTACTCCAAAAAGCCAAAGCCCGGCCAGCCCTAATCGGCCGCCTCCAGCACTAATCCGCCGCCACCAGCCCTCGCCCGCGGGCTCACTCCCCGCCGCTCAGCAGGCTCTCCGCATGCGCCCGCGCACTCGCCGCGCGTCCCCCCAGCATGCGCGCAATCTCATCCACCCGCGCCGCACCGCTCACCGCCGTCAGCTCACTGTGCGTCCGCCCTCCCTCCACCACCTTCGTCACCAGAAAATGTGACGCCGCCAGCGCCGCCACCTGCGGCATGTGCGTGATCGAAATAATCTGATGGCTGCTCCCCAGCTCTCTCATCTTCCGCCCCACCGCCGCCGCAATCTCCCCACCCACATTCGCATCAATCTCGTCAAAAACCAGCAACGGAATGTTGTCCTCTTTCGCCAGCGCACTCTTCACCGCCAGCATCACCCGACTCATCTCGCCCGATGACGCAATCACCCGCAACGCCTTCGCCGGCTCCCCAGGATTCGGCGCAAACATGAACTCCGCTTCCTCCAGCCCAGCCCCTCCCGGCTGCCCCAGCGGCGCAAGCTCCACACTGAACTTCGCCTCACGAAACCCAAGATCCGCCAGATGCCGGCTCACCTCCCGCGCCAGCCTCGGTGCAGCCTTCCGCCTCAACTGACTCAACGCCGTCCCCGCCGTCTCCACCGCCGCACGCGCCGCCACCAGCGCCGCCCCCAGCCGCTCCAGTTCCTCACCCCGACCCTCCATCCTCCCAAGCTTCGCCGCCGCCGCATCCCGGTGATCCAGCACCCGCTCCACCGTCCCCCCATACTTCCGCTTCATCGTCTCAATCAGATTGATCCGCTCCTCCAGCTCCGCCACCTCCCTCGGATCAATCTCAAGACCATCCTGATACCGCCTCAGCGCCCGCTCCAGATCCTCCAGCTCCATGAACGCCGCCTCAAACGGGGCCGTCACCACCGCCACCCCCCGGTCCGTCCTCTCAAGATCACGGAACACCCGACGCAGTTCCCCTAACTGCACCAGCACCGACTGCTCCCCGTCCCCCAGCAACCCCACCGCCTGCCCCGCCAGCTCCGCCAGCCGCGTCCCGTTCGCCGCCATCCGGTGCCGCTGCAGCAACGGTTCCTCCTCGTCCACCCGCAAACCCGCCGCATCAATCTCCTCCACCTGGTAACGCAACAGCTCCAGCTCCTGCGTCCCCGCCGCCTCGCTTCGGCTCAACTCATCCAGTTCCTGACCAATCCGACGCCACCCCCGCCACGCCGCCTCATACGCCTCCAGCGCCTTCTCCGCCCCAGCCGCCGCATCCAGCATCGCCAGCTGCCGCTCCCGGCTGTTCAGACTCTGATGCTCATGCGGACCGTGCAGATCCACCAGATGCTGCCCCACCGCCTTCAAAACCTGCAAGGTCGCCGGCGCACAATTCACAAACTGCCGGTTCTGCCCAGCCGCCGAAATCACCCGCTTGATGATCAGCTGCCCGCCCTCGCACGGCTCCAATCCCGCCGCCGTCAGCACCGCATCAATCACCCCAGTCTCCCCAAACGAAAACACCGCCTCCACCGTGCACTGATCCTCCCCCGTCCGAATCAGATCCCGGTCCGCACGCTCCCCCAGCACCAGCTTCAGCGCCCCCACAATAATCGACTTCCCCGCCCCCGTCTCCCCAGTCACACACACCAGCCCACGCCCCAGCTCCCACGTCAGCGTCTCCACAAGCGCAAGGTTCTTCAAAGTAATGGATACAAGCATGGCGTTGATCAAGGTGTCAGGATCGCCCGACTATGCCTGCCCGCCGCACGGAATCAAGCAGCCGCCTCACCTCTCCACACCCCGCAGAAAATCCACCTGCACCTCCCCGCTTCCCGTGTTTGCTCACCCCGTCCATGTTCTCTCTCACGTTCCTCGGCACCGGTACCTCCACAGGCGTCCCCATGATCGCCTGCGACTGCCCGGTCTGTCTCTCCACCGACCCCCGCGACCAGCGGCTCCGCTGCTCCCTCCTCATCAACGACGGCATCGCCCAGTGGCTCGTCGACACCGGCCCAGACCTCCGCCAGCAATGCCTCCGCGCCAACATCCGCCACCTCGACGCCGCTCTCATCACCCACGCCCACACCGACCACATCATGGGCTTCGACGAACTCCGCCGCTTCACCTTCGGCCCCGACGAATCCCTCCCCATCCACGCCTCCCACGCCACCATGAACGACCTCCGGCGTGTCTTCGACTTCGCCTTCAACGGCCACAACCGCTACGCCGGTTACCTCAAACCAGACCCCCGCGAAATCGAAGGCCCCTTCCGCCTCGGCCGCACCACCATCACCGCCCTCCCCGTCCTCCACGGCAAGGTCGATACCTCCGGCTTCCTCTTCCACCCCGACCACGGCCCGCGCATCGCCTACATCCCCGACTGCAAGGAAATCCCTGATCCCACCATGCAGCTCCTCCAAGGCTGCGACGTCCTCATCGTCGATTGCCTCCGCCTCACCACCCACCCCACCCACTTCAACGCCTCAGAAGCCCTCGCCGCCGCCGCCGCCACCCACGCCTCCAAAGTCTGGTTCACCCACCTCAGCCACGAACTCTCCCACGCAGACTTCGAAGCCAGCCTCCCTGACCACATCCGCATCGCCTACGACGGCCTCGTCCTCGAATGGTAATTCCCTCACCCGCACTCGCCCCCAGACCTCCAATCTCAGTCCCGCGGGACCGAAGGCACGACATCGGGCGTTGCCTGCGAATGCAGCGCAGCAATGAGAGCCTCACACTGTTCAGCAGGCAGATTAGGACCGCAGAATCTGGCCCCTTTCTTGAGGTGCTGAATCGTTCTGCTCAAACATGAAGGAATGACACAAGGCGCGACGATCGGTTCAAATTCCCCCAATCCCCGGTCCTTCAAAACCGCAATTTGGATAGAACCAACCACAAAAGCCACTTCAAGCCCAACGACATCAACGGTGCCGTCAAGGCTCCCTGACAGCGCAGGAAGCAACACGTATCCCGCGTTTGTTGCCCAGTCTTCTCGGAAAAGCTCGGCGTACACATCGTAGCGTTCATCAAAACTCGACGCCCTCAATCTCATGAGGGCCTCAGCAATCTCACTCACGGAACAGTTACTCCCGGTGGTCTCTGCATATCGGACATCATACTCGACCTTCATTTCGTGAATATGGCTGTGTCGTGGAAACCAGTGCACCGTCAGCTCATAATGTCGGACCCGCAACCTCACACCCGCTCTCCTCACCAGCATTCCCCTGCCAATTCACCCTCACCCGTATTTGCGCCTTCCCCTCATTTCCACTTGCCGCCGCATCCCATCCCCCTATCATCCTCGCAATCCAATGCCCGACGAGGACCTCCACCAGCCACACGACAAGCTCTTCAAAGAAGGCTTCTCAGACCCGGCCAACGCCGCCGCTCTCCTCCGCCAGCATCTCCCGGCAGAAGTCTCCGCCCTCATCCAATGGGACCAACTCAAGCTCATCCCCGGCTCCTTCCTCGACGACGATCTCCGCCACTCCCATAGCGACCTTCTCTTCTCCGCTCCCCTCGCCGCCGACCCCGAATCCTCCGTCTGCGTCCACCTCCTCTTCGAACACCAATCCACCCGCGACCCCTTCATCGCCCTCCGC
>JAIXVE010000012.1 GCA_027483175.1 Verrucomicrobiaceae bacterium
AGCGGCACCGACCGCATCGCCGAAGCCGCCCACGCCCTCCCCGACCACTTCGACATCATCAATGTCCAGGGCGACGAACCCCTCATCAACCCAGCCCTCGTCGACGACATCGCCCGCTTCCTCCTCAACGGCGACCCAGCCACCGGCATGGTCACCGCCGTCCACCCACTCGACGACGCCGCCCTCCTCGAAAACCCTAACATCGTAAAATGCGTCCTGAGCCGCTCCGGCCGCGCCCTCTACTTCAGCCGCAGCACCATCCCCCACCCGCGCACCCTCGTCCCAGACCTCCCGTTCTGGCGTCACATGGGCATCTACGGCTACCGCCGCCCCTTCCTCCACCAGTTCGTCCAGTGGCCCCCAAGCCCGCTCGAACTCTCCGAAAGCCTCGAACAACTCCGCGCCCTCGAAAACGACGCCGCCATCCACTGCATCGTCACTTCCCACGACAGCCCAGGCATCGACACCCCAGAACAAGCCCGCGATCTCGAATCCCTCATCGCCGCCCGTCTGAATCAGAAATCATCTTCCTGACCGCCCCCACACGCGTTTTTCCCGCGCTTCCATGACCCTCACCGACGCCATCGCCGCCAATCTCCTCTCGCCTCCGATCCTCTTTTTCGCGCTCGGCATCATCGCCGCACTCGTCAAAAGCGATCTGAAATTCCCCGAGGCCTTCTACTCCGCCCTAACCATCTACCTGCTCACCGCCATCGGCTTCAAAGGCGGTGTCGCCATCCACGAGGCCGGCATCGACAAGGTCTGGAAACCCGCCCTCGCCGGCATCTCCCTCAGCGCCCTCATCCCTCTCTGGTGCTTCGCCGTCCTCAGAAAACCCGGCAAACTCCCCGTCCCCGACGCCGCCTCCATCGCCGCTCACTTCGGCTCCGTCAGCGCCGTCACCTTCATCACCGCCGTCAACTACCTCAAATCCGCCGGCGTCCCCTACGAGGGCTTCTCCAGCGCCTTCCTAGCCGTCATGGAATCCCCTGCCATCGTCGTCGCCGTCATCCTCTCCAAAGCAGGCACCAAAGCCAGCTTCCAATCCCTCAAACCCGCCCTCCACGACGCCTTCCTCGGCCGCTCCGTCCTCCTCCTCGTCGGTGCCCTCATCGTCGGCTGGATCAGCGGCCCGCCCGGCCTCAAATCCGTCGAAGGGCTCTTCGTCACCCCGTTCTTCGGGGTCATCGCTCTCTTCCTCCTCGAAATGGGCACCGTCACCGGCCGCCGTCTCGGCGACCTCCGCAAGGCCGGTCCTTTCCTCCTCGCCTTCGGCATCGTCGCCCCTCTCATCAACGGCTCCCTCGGTGCCCTCGCCGGCACCGCCGCAGGCCTCTCCATCGGCGGCACCATGCTCCTCGCCACCCTCTCCGCCTCCGCCTCCTACATCGCCGCACCCGCCGCCATGCGCATGGCCATCCCCGAAGCCAGACCCGCCCTCTCCCTCGCCACCGCCCTCGGCATCACCTTCCCCTTCAACATCGCCCTCGGTCTCCCCCTCTACCTAGCCATCTCCAAATGGTGCCACCTCCTCTTCCACTCATGAGCATCCCTCTCCACCCCATGAAAATGGTCTGCGTCACCACCGAGGCCCTCGCCAGACCTGCCCTCGAACTCGTCCTCACCGACTGCGGCTGCCTCGGCTTCACCATCATCCCCGCAGAAGGCGCAGGTGCCCAGGGCCAGCGCATCGGCGATATCCCCGAAACCGCTAACATCCTCATCAAGGCCATCGTCAATCCCAAACGCGCCGAACTCCTCATCGAACGGCTCTGGAAGGAATTCATGCCCCGCTTCGCCATGGTCGTCTGGGAAGAAGACATCCGCGTCCTCAGACCCGACAAATTCTAACACCCCACCCGCCCCACCCCATGCGCCGCCGCCCTCTCCTCGCACTCTCCCTCGGCCTCGCCTCCCCTCTCGCCGCAGACTCCACTCCTCCCCCAGCAGCGCCAACACCTCCTCAACCTCCTCAACCTCCCACGCCGCCCCCCGCCGACTCCATCGACGACGCCATCGCCGCCATCGCCCCAGGCATCCTCAAACGCGCCTCAGTCATCATCACCGATTCCTCCCCGTCCTCCACCACCCCACAATCCCGCTCCTTCCACTCCGCCGGCAGCACCGAAGCCATCGACTTCTGGCCCGCCAGCACCATCAAACTCTACACCGCCATCGCCGCCATGGAAGCCGCCCACGCCCGCGGCTTCCCGCTCGACTCCCTCGTCCTCTTCGAACACCGCAACAAAGACGGCCGCTGGATCACCGACTGCGCACGCACGCTCCGCGAAATGTCCTCCGAGGTCTTCCGCCGCTCCTCTAACGAAGACTACACGCTCCACCTCCGCATCACCGGCATCGACGCCCTCAACGAACACTTCCTCACACCAGATCGCGGCTTCCCCCACTCCGCCCTCATGCGCGGCTACGTCACCGCTCGCCCCTACGTCTACCTCCGCGAGGAACCTCAACGCATCACGCTCTTCCACGCCGACAAACGTCTCTCATGGGAACACTCATGGTCCGGCCGCTCATGGTCCAAAGAACGCGGAGCCACCGTCATCGACGCCACCACCGGCAACTGCACCACCACCGCAGAACTCGTCTCCTGTCTCCACAAGCTCTTCTTCCACAACTCCCTCCCTCCCGCAGATCGCTTCCGCATCAGCGACGAAATGGCCGACTTCCTCCTCCACGGCGCAGACGGGCTCTCCGGCCTCGAAACCACTGGAGAAGACAGCGGCCCCTACGCATGGGAAGGCGGTAAAGCCTCCTTCCCCAACGCCCGCTGGTACCACAAATGCGGGCTCATCTCCAACCACGCCCTCGACGTCGCCTGCGCCGACGACCGCGCCAACTCCGGCCGCGCCGTCTTCCTCTGCGCCATGGTCCAATCCGGCAAGGAAGACCTCATCCGCCAGCTCTGCGCCGCCCTCCTCGCATGGGCCAAACGCCAACCCTGACTCCCTCCCCAATCCCCACCCTCCCTTTTCCCTGTCCGCTCCACCACTCCCTCGGCAGCAATCCTCTGACACCCCGCCCCGGCCCACGCCGTGCCCTCCGACGACTCCATCTCCGACCAGCAACTCCTGCGCGAATTCGCCCTCTCGCAGTCCCAGTCCGCGTTCCGCACGCTCGTCGAACGCCACCAGTCCATGGTCTTCGGTACCGCCCGCCGCCGCATGCTCAGCGACGCCGCCGCCGCCGATGTCGCCCAGAATGTCTTCCTCGCCCTCGCCCGCAAAGCCGCATGGCTCAGCGCCCGCACCAACGTCGGCGGATGGCTCTACAAATCAACCCTCATGGAATCCGCACGCCGCCAGCGCGACGAAATGCGCCGCGGCAGCCGGGAACGCCTTTACTCCGAAGAGATGAATATACGCGGTACCTCCGACGAAGACACCGACGCCCCACGCGCCGCCGACCTCATGCCTCTCCTCGACGACGCCCTCTCAGGCCTCTCCGACGCAGACCGCGAAGCCATCATGCTCCGCTTCTTCCGAGGCCTCAGTCTCCGCGAAACCGGAGCCGCCATGGGCACCACCGAAGAAGCCGCCCGTAAACGGGTCAGCCGCGCCCTCGAAAAACTCTCCTCCGTCTTCAAACGCCGCGGCACCGCTGTCTCCGCCTCGCTCCTCGCCGCCTCCCTCCTCCCGGAAGCCGCCGACGCCGCCGTCCCCGCTGGCCTCGCCGCCAAAGTCTCCGCCTCCGCCGCCGCTCTCCCCGCCACCAGCTCCGCAGGCCTCCTCTTCCTCAAAGCCACCGCCCTCTCCAAACTCCACGTCGCCGCCGCCTGCCTCACCGCCGCCGCCATCCCCGTCACCTACCAGGCCGTCTCCCTCCACGACCTTCGGCTCGAAAACGCCAGGCTCTCAGCCCTCGCTTCATCGTCAACTTCAGCCTCCACGCGCCCCGCCGCCTTCTCCATCGCCACCAGCTCTCCCGTCCGTTCCAACCCACCCGGCGGCACCCGCGCTAACACCAGCGATTCCTCCTCCCAGCGCCGCCACGAGGACCGCTCCAACCGCTTCGCGGAATTCTGGGAAACCGAACGCCGCCAGCAGCGCGCCGCACGCCTCCTCGCCATGGACGAACGGCTCGGCCTCGACGAAAACCAACTCACCGCCGCCGCCCAGATCGCCGAACAAATGGACGCCGATACCCGCGCCGCCATGGAAGCCGCCCGCGCCAACGGCACCCAGCCCGACCACAAGGCCCTCGCCGCCATCCGCACCGCCGCAGACGACTCCCTCGTCACGCTCCTCAGCGAGGACCAGCTCGACGCCTTCTCCCGCTTCAAAACCGAAGAAGAACGCAACCGCCAGGAGGTCTACGCAGGCTCCATGCTCGGCGACATGCAGAAATCCCTCCTCCTCTCCGACTCCCAGAAGGACCAGCTCTTCTCCCTCTTCAGCACTCAGGCCGCCGCCAACGGCGGTGACCCCGGACCATGGGCATGGGCCCACCTCATGCAGCCGGATCAATCCGCTAGTCTTTCCTCCATCCTCACCGAAGAACAGTTCAATCTCTGGAAACAACGCTACGAAACCTTCGGCCGCATGTTCGGTGGCCCGCCCCGCAGCGATTCGCCAGCCAAGCCAGCCGAGAAGCCCTGACCGGCCTCACCGCCGGCTCACCCGCACTCTCGCAAACCGCTGCCCCATCGGCAGCCGCCACGTCTCTTCCTGCCGTCCTCCCACCGGCACCGTCACCGCCACCAATTCGGTCAGCGGCACTTCCGCCCACACCGCCAGATCCGCACTCGTCTCCACCGTCACCCGCGCGTCATCCGCCCCCACATTCCTCACAAACGCCACGCGTCCCTCCCCGCCAGCCACCAGCGTCGCCGCCAACTCGCCGCTCACCGCATAATCCACCAGATCCGCCCGCCCGTTCCCATTCGAATCCGCCAGCGGCACCCCCGTAAACCGCACCGCATCGTCCACCCCCGGCACCCCGCCCGCACTCACCGACGCACGCCAGTTCCGCGGATTGTTATGGTCAGGACTCGTCTCCGGCGCAATCAATGTCAGGCTGTACCCACCCCCGTCCGCCGCCTCCGGCCACGGCAGCTTGTCATTGTACCGGAATCTCCGGATGTCCGTCCCGTCCGACGCACTCAACACAATCTCCTCCCCCGTATTGTCCAGTCTCCCAGTATAAACACCTCCCACCACCCCCCCCGGCCACGCCGCCCCGAACACCGCCGCATCCGCCACCAGCACCATCCGCTCCCCAGCCCCTAACACCGTCCCCACCGGAAACCGGTACGCAATCCCCCCGGTAAACGCCGCATCCGTCAGCTCGACCGGCCCGCCACTGATGTTCATCACCTCCACATACTCACGCTCCCCTCCCTCCGGCGGATTGTAATGCAGCCTCGACACCACCGTGTTCGCCGCACTCGCCGCCGTCCCCACCACAAACTGCGTCTCCGTCACCGGACTCCACTCCGCACCGTTCCTCACCCGCGCCTTCACCACCACCGTCCCCGTCAGCACCACCGGCCCGCCGTACACCAACCCACGCGCATTCCCAGTATACGCCTCCCGCGGATCACTCCCATCCAGCGTATAATAAATAATCCCACTCCCTGTCATCGTCAGCCCATATCCACTCGGCACCACTCCACCATACTTCCCGAACTCAGGCGCCGCCGTCACCGGCCACAACCCCACACTCCGCAGTTTGCTGAACACCGACTGGCTGTTCGCCACGTTGAACTTCGCCGGCAGATACGAATTCTTCACCGCCGCCACCGACGGCAGCCAGTCCCCCTCCCGCGTGTACACCGACTTCAACGGCACGCCCGGCCGGCTCTCCGTGTTCCCATACGGCGTCGCATCCGCCGTGTCTCCCCACCGCGCACTCTCCGCCACAATCCCACGGTCCAACTCATCCGCCGCACTCTGCCACCGACCCTGACACCGCTCCAGCGTCAGCGCCCCGCCATTGAACAGATGCTTCCTCACTCGATCCGCAAACAACAACCGCCACTCCGCATTCTCCCTCAATCGCTGATACAGCCGCCCCGCCGTCCGGTCCGTCCCCGTGTTCGCCGCCGCCGCACTGAACCGATCCATCGCCGCATTGTCCAGCATGATCTCCTGATCCCACACCCCGAACCGGTAACGCAGATCACTCCCCGCCCGCCGCCGCCACGCATAACCGTTATGATGCGGCCAGTCCTCGCAGTCCGCAAACACATGCAGCATATAGTAATCCGCAAACTGCGCCAGATCCACATACGGCTTCACATTCTCATACGCCGCCGCACTCACCAGACTCCCCGCATTCGTCATCATCCCGAACAGGGTCTTCCACCGGCTCGTCGCCGACGGATCAGGATCCACAAAATCATCCACCACTTCATAATCCTCAGGCACCCCGCCCTCGTGCGACGCCACAAACTCGTCCTCCACCCGCTCACACAGATTGTGACACCCCCAGTACAATCCGTTAATGTACAAATGCACCCACCGGCTGTCCGCACTCAGCGACCCCATCGCCTCATGCGCCCGCCGCATCCACACATCACGGAAATACACCGAATCATCAGGCCGGTACCGCGGCGGATCCCACGACACCAACCCCCAACTGTCCGTAAAACTCGCCCGCAATATCAGCTTATCAAAGCTCGTCACCCGGCTCCCCGGAAACACCGGCTGCCTCAGCTTCGACGCCCCCACCTCCCCGCGGAAACTCAACCGCAGCGAATGCTTCTGCATCCGCCACGGTCTCCGGCTCGAGTTCCCGTGCACCTCCACAATGCACGTCTCCGCAAACCGTCCCTCACGCCCCGTCGGATCCATGAACTCAATCGAACACCGCCGCTCCCACGCCGGCCCAGTACTCTGCGGATTCTGATAGATCCCGTTCGCCCCCAGAAAATCCCCCGGAGCCATCGTCAGCGAAATCGTCGGCAACGCCCGCAACGCATCCTCCACCGTATAACCAACCTGCGCCGGCGCTCCCGTCACCGCCGGATCCATCTCGTAATCCCCTGGCACCGTCCCATTCCCCGCCCCGTCATTCGTGTCCACCTCCGCATTCACACCCCACGTCGCCGGCCACCCCGCAGGATTCGCCGGCTGCCGCACCACCTGATCCACAAACACATACGTCTGCGAATCCACATTCGACGGAATCCACCCCGGCAGAAACGCCGCCGCCCTCAGCACCGTCGTCCCGCTCACCGTCAGGGGCCCGCTATACACACTCCCACTCCCAGCCGTCGGCTCACTCCCGTCCAGCGTATAACGAATCACCGCACCCGCCGTCCCGGTCGTCATCGTCACCTGAAACGGATTCGTGTAAAACCCGCGGTCCGCCGTGAACTCCGTGTCCGCCACCAGTCCCGCAAATGGCGTCGCGTTAGGCAATCCCGGCGTCGGCACCGCATAATACCGCGGCTGCACCACCGCCCGACTCACCACCTCCACCTCCGGCGCAAACAGCAGATCCCCGTCCCCCGCACTCTCGTTGCACACCTGCACCGCCAGCACATTCACCCCGTTCACCAGCATCCCCGCAGGCACCGGCACCGTGATCTCCTCAGGCACCAGCGCCTCGCTCCGACTCCTCCCGCGCGTCGCCACCGCATTCCACCCTAACACCGCAGGCGCATTCCGCGTCACCAGCGGCACCCCGTTCACCCACGCCGCAAACCCATCGTCATACCTCACCCGCAACCGCAGCGCCTCCACCGCCCCCGCATTGCTCACCACAAACGGTGCCCGCATCCGCACACTCGCATTCACATTCTGCATCGCCGACGTCACCGTCCCGATATGCGGCCCGTACGACGCCGCACTCACCGCCATCCCGTTCAGAAACACCCCGAACGCCGTCGAACTCGCATCCCGCCGCCCCTGCACCGCTATCCGCCCCGCCGCATCACTCACCACATCAAAACTGAACTGCGACGCCTCGTTCGTCACCGGCAGACTGCTCCCGTTGAATGTGTAGTTATCCCTCACCAGCACTCCATTCGCCGTCCAGTCACTCACCCTCACACCCGGACTCCCCGAATCAAAACTCCACACCGTGCACCGGCACGGCAGCAGCGGCGGAAATCCTGACATCACCACCTCCAGCCCTCCATTCCCCGTCTGATCCCGCGAAAACACCACATCCCGCAGCAGCGCACTCTGCGTGAAACTCCCGCTGTTCACAGGCGTCGTCCGCAGCCGGTCGTCATAACCATCCACCCCGAGATTTGTCAGGGAAACCGTGTACGCCCCCAGCGTCCGGCTCACCGTCCCCGTCTGCACCGCCCCGCTCCCGCCCGTCGCCCCGATCACAAAACTCTGAAACCCGCCCTCCGTATTCGCCACCGTGTTGTTGTCCCGGTCATTCCAGTCCACCCGCAGCAGATCCCCACCCGGCACCGCATCATATCCAATCCCCGACACCCCCGCTGCCCACGCCGCCGCATCAAATCCCGCCGCCTGCCATCCCTCCGCATCCCCAGCCTGCGGCACCCGCCACCGCAACCCGCTCCCCGCTCCCAGCATACTCACCACCGTCGCCTCCGCCGTCTCCGAATACGAAACGTTCCGTCGCAGCTGCGGCACCGGAGCAAACGCCTGCGCCACCGTCCCGTCAGGCCTCATCAGCGCCAGATACTCCCCGTCAGGATCCAGCCGGAAATTCGTGTGCAGTTCCTGACCCGCCACCGCCCGATCCTTCCCCGACACAAACACCACCACCCGAGCCCCCGCCGCAAGGCTCACCCCCGGCAACGCCCACTTCCCCGGCACCGCCACATCATCCGTCAGCCGCCACCCCGCAAGGTTCTGCGCCGCACCCGTCTCGTTGCGCAACTCAATCCACCCTGGCGTATTCCCATCCGCATCCGCCAGCCCGCCCTCGTTCTCCGTCAGAATCTCCGTCACCTCCAGCGCTCGCAGCCGCACAGGCGCAACACTCAGCACAGCCGCAAAAGCCGCTGCCGCAAAAACAAAACAAGGGTGCCGATACATAGGGGGGGCACCATTCTCACCACATTCCCATCTCCCGGAAAAGGGAAATCGTCCACCCCTCCCGCCTGTCAGGAGTCCATCCCGCCCCAAACCTCCCTCAGAACACCCGCAGCGGCCGCCCATCCAGCGCCATCACCTGCCCCGATACCCCCGGCATCCCGTGCAATCCCAGAATCGCCCGCGCCACTTCCTCCGGCTCATTCACCCGCCTCAACACACTCGCCTCCCTCGCCGCCTCCCGCACCGCCTCCCCCACCCCAGCCGTAAACGCCGTCTCCATCCACCCCGGCAGCACACAATTCACCCGAATCCCCAACCCGCCCAGTTCCTCCGCCAGCGCCCGCGTCAACCCAGCCAGTCCCGCCTTCGCCGCCGCATACGCACTCTGCCCCACCGGCCCAGTAACCGCCGAATGCGACCCCACAAACACAATGTGCCCCCGCCCCACCCTCGCCATCACCGCCGCCGCCGCCCGCGCACTCAAAAACGCCCCCCGCAGATTCACCTCCAGCACCTCCCCAAACGTCGCCGTGCTCATCCCCGCCACCAACCCGTCCCGCCTCATCCCCGCCGCACACACCAGCAGATCCAATCGCTCCATCCCCCCGATCACCCGCTCCACCATCCCCTCATCCCTCACATCCAGTTCCCCGCGACCCAACGCATGCACCCGCCACCCCTCCTCACCAGCCACCGTCGCCAGAGCACTCCCTAACGCCCCGCGCCCACCCGTCACCAGCAGCGTCGTCCCTTCCTCCACCCTCATCGCGCCACCGGTTCAAGCATCACCGCCCGCAAATCCCACAAGCTTCCATTCTTCTCCGCCGCCAGACTCTCCGCCGCAACCTTCAAATCCAACCCGGATCCCGTCACCTTCACCGTCCCCGCCTGCAGCACGCCCCGCCGCGTCCAACTCTCCCCCTCCGGCACCTCCACCGTAAATTCCTCGCGCCCAGCCTTCACCTTCGCCGTCCCACCTCCCCCAGGCCCGCACTGAAACCGCAATATCACCGCATACTCCCCAGGCACTAACCCGGAAACCGTCCACGCCGCCGCCGCCTTCTCCTTCCCCCAATACCCGCGCCCAATCCCCCCGCCACCACTCGGCAGGCTGTTCCGGTCAATGTCCGCCTTCTCTATCTTCAGCACCCGCGTCCGCGCCTGCCCGGCCGCACCACTGCCCGCCACCGCATCATCAGGCACTTCCTCCGGCAGCAAGGTCGCCGCCAGCGCTTCCAGCAATTCATCAGGCGTCGGCCCCGCTGGAATCCCCGCAGGCGGCTTCGGCTCAGGCTTCGCCTCCAGCACCCGCACCACCCGCATCCGCTCCGCCGCCGCAGCCGCCGCATCCTCCGCACGACCCGCTGCCCCTAGCTTCTTCTCCAGCGCCGACAACTCGTCCGCATACAACGTAAACCGCCGCCTCAACATCGCCCGCCGCGCCTCCTGATACCGCCCCGCCACGGCCTTCAGCGCCCCATCCTCTTTCGCCCCATCCTGCCCGCGCACCTCCCCGCCCACACCACACCATCCACCCGCGACCAGCACCCAAACCGGTAGTCTCCTCGCCACAATCACCCTCAGCGTCCTCATGACCCACCCCCCGGCTGAAGCTCCAACGCCTTCAAATCAAACAAGGTCCCGTCCGCATGCGTCAACCCATTCACCCGCAGAATCAAGGTCTCCGCCTGCTTCGGAATCTTCATCCGCCCCGCCTCAATCGTCCGACTCTCCGCCGCCGGAACCACCGCATCCTCATCGTCCCGATCCTTCTCCCGCTCCTCTGCCGTCTGCACCGGATCCACCTCCACCGCCACCGGATCTCCTAACGCCACGCCTCCAGCCCCCAGCAACTGCAACTCCGCCGTCCCCCCACCCAGCGCTCCCACCCTCGCCTTGATCTTCACATCCCACGACCCCGTCGGCACCCCGTACGCCCGCAGCTTCCACAATACCGCCGCCCCGCCCGCCGGACGCAACCCGCCCAGCACATCCTTCGTGTTGCTCAACCGGCACTCACCCCGCCACGAACACCCTAGCGCATCACCCACCCCCATCACCACCGTCCGCGCCCGCTCCGCATCCCCGCCACTCAGCATCCCCGGATCCGGTTCCCCGGCCACCCTCGCCCGCTCCTGCCTCACCCGCGCCACCCCATCACTGTCCTTCGCCTTCTCAAACGCCGCCTCCAATCCCGCCAGTTCCTTCCGGTAACGCTCCGTCGCCCCCCGCGCCCGCTCAGCATACGACTTCAAAAACCCTTCCCGCGCCTTCACCAGCGCCTCCGGCAGCACATCCGCCTGCTCCACCGCCACCGGCCCGCCCACCGGCACCAGCTCCACTCTAGCCAAATTCATCAATCCCTCCGCCGCCGCCTTCTCCGCCACCAGTCGCAACCGCACCGGCCCGCTGCTCAATGGAATCCTCCCAATCGTCACCGTCTCATAAAGATTCCATCCCCCAGTCCCCCCAACTTCATGCACCACCGGCGCAGCCGCCGCCCCCAATCCTCCCACCCGCACAAACGACACCACACCCCCAGCCTTCTTCTCCCCCTGACCCGAATCCCCGTCCTTCGTCCGCGGACTCCCCTTCACCGCACACGTCAGCCGCACTTCATACCACCCGCTGAACTGCCCCCGCACATCCCACTCCACCGTCGCCCCCTTCTTGCTGAAAAATATCACCCCAGTCGCCGGATCATCCCGCAACCCGCTCCCACGCGTCGTCACCTCCCGCGCATGCAGCAACACCCGCGCCCTCGTGTCCGCCCGAGCCGCCGCCTCGCCTAACACACTCTCCCGCACCACCGCCACCCGCTGCGCCCCCTCATATTCCCCACTCGCCGCACGCGATGTCTCCAATTCCTGCAGCTCCGCCAGCCGCCGCGTCTGCAACGGCACATCGCCCGCCGCAATCTGCGCCGCACACCGCCGCCGCAATTCCAGAATCTCCGGCAGCACCTGCCCATCCTGCCCCACCGCCACCCCACCCGCCAGTATCAGCAACATCAGCCCCGCCCTCATGGCACCGTCCCCACCGGAATCAGCCGCAGCGACCGCAGCCGGAACAATTCTCCTCCCTTCACCGCGGCCATCGACAACTCCAGCACCGGACTGTCCGCCAGCACCCGCAAGGTCCCCACCACCTCCGTCCGCAACTTGTCCCATCCACTCCCCGCCCCCACATCCGCCCCCAACCGGTAATACCCTTCCTTCACCTCAATTCGTCCACCACTCCCCTCCACACCCGAAAACGTCAATTCCACTTCGTACCCACCCCCGCTCATCCCCGCAGGCAGCTTCCACCTCACCTTCGAACCCGGAGCCACCCACCCACTCAGGATCCCCTTCCCATCCCCCTCCCGCTTGCTCAATACCACCCCGCCCGACGCCTCAGCCTGCTCCGCCAGCAACGTCACCCCGCTCCCCGCACTCGAATCCGCCACCGGCCTCGGCTTCCCTTCGCCAGCAACACTACCCATCGCCACCCCTAAACTCCCGCGCTCCGCCCGCACCTTCGCCGCCGCCCCATAGGCCCGCTTCGCCGCCAGTTCCTTCTCCGCCTTCGCCAGCACCTGCGCATACTGCTCCCGCAACCCACGCGTCTCCTTCTCCACCGCTTCCCGCCACTCCACCAACCGCACCTTCATCGGACTCACCCCAGCCTCCTGCCCCACCACCAGACACCCCCCCGTCGCCACCGCCACTCGCAGCAACGTCCGGATCATGCCCGCCGATCTTCGCATGCCCACCAATAACCGCTCCCGCTCCAATGTAAATTCAGGATTCCGTGATTTCCTCGTCACCCCCGACAAACAACGGAGGGAGGACATTCCTGTCCCCTGCCCCCCGTGACACGCCCTCCGGGCCCCGCCACCCAAATTCATCCCTCCGCAGTCGCTCAAAGACTCTCGACGAATGATTCGAGTGAATCGGACACGATGGCAGCACGAAGGAGGGCGCGGAGTTTTTCGGGATCGGCAATGGTTCCAATGGAATCGCGGAGACCGTCTGGGATGGGGCCGAAGCGGAGGTCGAGGGCTTCGAGAACGGATTGGCGGCGGGAATGGGTGCGCTCTTCGATGCGGCCATCCTCCCGGCCTTTGAGCTCGCCGGTCTTGATGCCTTCCTGAATTCCTTCTTGGCGGAGTTTCTGGGCGAGGGTCATGGCGGCGTTGCGGTGGGGTTCAGAACCGATGGATTTGATTTTATGGAAGAGGGCGTCATTGTCAACGGAGTCGCGGCTGTACATGTAGCTGACGACGAGGTGGAACGTGTCGATGAGAACCATGGCTAGGAGTTCTTCGTCCCAGATAGGGGCGCTGAGGAGTTCTCCGGAGCGTTCGGCTTTGAGGACACGGAGGGCGAGGATGCCGTCGGGGGTGCCGCGGATGGCGTCGAAGGGGAGGGCGGCGAGCTGGATGAGTTCGTAGAGGAAGTCGGGCAGGTAGCGGCGCATGGGGTCGTCAGGGCCGGTGAAGCTGAAGAGCGAGGAAAGGGTCGGGTCGACGTTCCAGACGCTGCCGTTTTGTGCGAGGACGACGGAGACGATTTGTGGATAGGGAGGGCGGTTGTCGGAGATTTGTTCCCATCGGTGCCAGATGCCGACCTTGTAGCGGAGGAGGCGCATCGGGAGGCGGGGATCGCGGGTGGATTGGTGTTCGAAGAGGAGGTAGAGGGCGAT
>JAIXVE010000011.1 GCA_027483175.1 Verrucomicrobiaceae bacterium
CGTTTGCGGGCGTAAAAGAGACGGCTCATGACGGTGCCGAGCGAGCAGCCGGCGGCGTCGGCGATTTCCTGATAGGAGAGCCCGTCGATTTCCTTCATGAGGATGACGGCGCGGTGTTCCGGGGAGAGTTCGGCGAGAGCGTCGCGGATGCGGAGGCCGAGTTCCTTGTTTTCGAGGGCCTGGTCCGGGTTCTGGACTCCATGGGGGACGGTGAGGGCGCCGGCTTCCGGGGTGGCGGCGGCGGAGTCATTGAATTCTGAGGAGGCGTGGCCGCCGCGGACCCGTTTGCGGCGGAGCCAGTCGCAGGTGGCGTTGTGGGCGATGCGGTGGAGCCACGTGGAGAACTGGGCGCGCTCTTCGAAATTTGGGAGGGCGCGCCATGCCTTGATGAAGACCTCCTGGGAGAGGTCCCATGTATCGGCTTCGTTGCCAGTCATGTGGTGGATCATGGTGTAGATGCGGGCGCGGTAGCGGATCACGAGCTGCTCGAAAGCGGCTGATGAACCGTGGCGGGCCTGCTGGACCAGAGTTCCGTCCGGGGTTTCGTCGTGCGGCTGGAGGGCCGTCGGTGGGAAGCCGCCGTGGGAGTCTGGAAGAGGCCCTGCGATGAGAGCGTCCACTGAACCGTTGGACGGCGATGGCGGCGGAATATTCACGGGGAGAGGCCGCGAGATTAATCCGCAAACGCGTTCCCGCAAGGCTGGGCCGCGGGGATTCCGTACCATTGGCGGCGGATGGAGACGACGGTGCGGTCGATGGCTTCGAGGTCGGGGTGGTCCGGGAGGGAGCTGGTGGCGAAGAGTTGTTCGATGGTGGCGATGCGGGATTCGGCGAGGGCGACGAGGTCGTCGTAGGGGAATTTTCCGGCGCGGACATCGAGGAGCCATTCGCGATTGGGGGAGCGGACGGAGAGACGGCCGTGGCGGGCGATTTCCTCGGCGGCGTCGAGGAGACGGAACGTGTGCATGAGGTTTTTGGCGTCGTAGCCCATGCCGTGGTCGATGGTGCTGGTGAAGCGTGATTCGTTGCGGAGGGAAGTCCATTCGTGGTACTCGCGCCATTCACGGCAGTGGCGTTGCCATGCGTCGTTTCCGAAGACGAGCCATGCGATGGGAGCGGTGCCGGGAGGGATGGAGGCGAGGCGGAGGGAGGAGCTATCGGGTTCGGCGATTCCGGGGAGTTGGGCGTCGGGGAGGTGGAAGAGGGCGAAGGTGTGTGGGGCGTGGGGGATGGCGGTGAGGCCGCAGTGGTGCTGGTGGAGGCCGCGGGCGGCGAGCCATGGGAGGAGCGGGACCGAGTTGGCGTTTTCGAGGACGTGGCAGAAGTCGGTGATGGGGCGGCGCTGCGTGGGTTGGGGGTTGACGATTTTTTTATTGAGGCCGCGGGCCTTGCGGATTTGGGCGATGGCGTAGCCTGCGAAGGCGTCGCAGCAGCGTTTGGAGAGGACCATGGCTGCGGTGAATCCGTCCAAGAGCGGGTGTCGGAAGACGATGCAGTCTGCCGGGGTGAAGAGCATCTCGAGGAGGTTGGGATTATTCCTTGCGAGGAGGTCTGCGAAGCGGCCGAGTTCGAAGAAGACCGTGTCGTTGCGGGCGTCGGAGACTTGTTCGGTGCGGGAGAGGCCGAGGAAGGAATCGGAGGGCTGGATGAAGACCCCTTTGAAGTCGTGGTCAGAGGTTGGGGTGTCGGTGCCGTAGGCGCGGCTGCCGGAGATGACTTCGAGGAGACGGGAGTGTGGGGCGCGCGCGTCTTCGAGTGTGAGGGGCATGGGAGGAGGAGGAGAGGGCTGGGGGGGCGGGCGAATGGAACCGCGAGCTGGTGATTTGCCGGGGTTGCATTTCTGAAAACTGTCCTTAAGACTGGCAGACTTATGGCTTCGACTCCTGTCATCAATATCCGACGCGGACAAGCGGTGCGTCACAACGGCGACGTGTGCATTGTTTCCGGCACTGAACTCAAGACCCCTCCACGGATGGCGTCGTATGTGCAGATGACGATTCGAAGCCTTGCGTCTGACAAGGTGCACAACCTGCGCATGACGTCGAATGAATCGATGGAATCGGTGGTGCTGAACAAAGAGGATTACGAGTACAGCTACAAGGACGGGGACGGTTTTCACTTTCTGCACCCGGAGACGTATGAGGACGTACTGATTGGGGAGAAGATCGTGGCTCCGGTGAAGGATTATCTGATTGAGGGTCAGAAGTACGTGGTGGTGTTCACGGATGATGCGGTGGCGGCGATTGAGTTGCCTGCGGCGATGTCGATGCTGGTGGCTGAGGCTCCTGAGGGTGTGAAGGGGGACAGTGCGAACAACGTGTACAAGGCTGCGATCATGGAAACCGGGCTGACGGTGCAGGTGCCGTTGTTCATCAATCCGGGTGAGCGGATCAGTGTGAAGACTGAGGATGGGACGTATCTCGGGCGCGCCTGAGGCGGTCGGAAGGAGATGTAAATGATTGAGCCGCCGCTTGTGCTGGGAGCACAGGCGGCGGTTTTGTTTTGGGGAGAGCGAGCGGGGAGCGAGGCCGGAGAGGAGTGAGATGCTGAGGAGATCCTGATATTCCGACATGCCGGAGGTTTTCCCTTGCATGGAGGGCGTCGGGTGTCAGTCTGAAGGGCGGGAGGCTCTGCAGTGAACGCTTTGCTGCGGGATGTGTCTTCCGCATTAATATCTCAAGCCAACACAACATCATGAAATTCGCCAAAATGATTGTCCTCGGACTCATTGCCGCCGCTCTCGGCGCGTGCGCCAGCAAGACTGCTCCGTCCACTGCGACGAGCGTTCCGACTGGTGGTTACGTCCAGCCTGCCAAGTGAGGACCGGCAGGTGAGCCCCTGCGGCTCCTTCAAGCGACCGGCTTTGGCCGGTCGCTCTTTTTTTGCACATGCGGCGCATCTGCGCTAAGGGAGTGGGCAACACCCATGAAATCACACTCCATTCTTGCCTTTCTTCTGACGATTTTGCCTGTGGCAGCCGAGGAGGTGCATGACTGCATCGGGCATTGCGGGAAGCAGGGATTGTGGCCGGATTTCGGGGGTGAGGGGAAGCCTGGGCGGAAGTATGCGCGGGACCGGCTGGTGGACATTCAGCATCTGGCGCTGGATGTGACGCCGGATTTCGGGAAGCGGACGATCAAGGGGGAGGTGGTGATTTCGTTTCAGCCGATAGCGCAGGCGCTGACGCAGCTGGAGCTGGACTGCATTGATCTGACGGTGGATGCGGTGGCGGCGTCTGGGGCGAAGGTGCTGGCGTGGCGGACGACGAAGGACAAGCTGGTGCTGGATTTTGCGGAGCCGGTGGCTCCTGGGGCGCAGGTGGCGGTGAGTGTGCGGTATCATGGGGAGCCGCAGAACGGGATCTATTTCCGGACGCCTGAGATGGGGTACCCTGCGGGGGACACGCAGGTGTGGACGCAGGGTGAGGCGGAGAATCACCGGTACTGGTTCCCGTGTTATGACTATCCTAACGAGCGGTTCACGACTGAGGTGACGTGCCGTGTGCCTGAGGGGATGGAGACGATTTCGAATGGCGTGCTGCTGTCGAAGGAGAAGGATGCGGGCGGGATGGTGGTGTGGCACTGGAAGCAGGACAAGCCGCATGTGAACTATCTGATAGCGCTGGCGGCTGGGTATTTCCACAAGCTGGAGAGCAGTGCTGGGAAGCTGCCGCTGGCGCTGTATGTGCCGCCGTCGGAGAAGGATCAGGCGGCGCTAGCGTTCCGGGACACGGCGTCGATCATTGGTTTTTACGAGAAGGAGACAGGGAATGCGTTTCCGTGGGACAAGTATTCGCAGGTGTACTGCCATGATTTTCTGGCGGGCGGGATGGAGAACACGAGCTGCACCTTCAATGCGGCGAATGCGTTGTTTCCTGCGGCGGTTGGCGAGCTGGACACATTGCACCGATTGGATGCGCATGAGACGGCGCACCAGTGGTTCGGGGATCTGCTGACGTGCCGAGACTGGTCGCATCTATGGCTGAACGAGGGTTTTGCGAGTTATTACACGGTGCTGTATGAAGAGGTGAAGAACGGGCGGGAAGGGTTTCTGCTGAGCATGTGGCGGGAGGCGCAGAAGGTGCTGGGGTCCGGGGACACGCGGCCGATTGTGTGGCGGGACTATTTGCAGCCGATGGAGCAGTTTGACAGCCGGGCGTATCCGAAGGGGGCGTGGGTGCTGCACATGATCCGGTCGCAGCTGGGGCCTGAGCTTTACCGGACGGCGATTCGTCGGTACATTGAGAAGCATCGGAACGGGATTGTGACGAGTGATGACCTGCAGGAGATTTTCGAGGAGACGAGCGGTCGGTCCTTTGATCAGTATTTTGATCAATGGGTGCATCATGGTGGCGCGCCTGACTTGAAGGCTGATTTCAACTGGGATGGCGGGGCGAAGATGGCGAAGGTGACGGTGCGGCAGACGCAGAAGGTGGATGAGAAGGTGCCGTTGTTCCGGTTTCCGCTACCGGTGCGGTTTCATGTGCCGGGTGCGGATGGGAAGGTGGAGGTGAAGGATTTCACGGTGATGGTGAGCAAGGCGGAGGAGGACTTTTCGTTTCCGCTGACGGCGCAGCCGGAGCTGGTGCGGATTGATCCTGAGCTGACGGTGCTGGCGAAGGTGGAGTTCAATGTGTCTGGCGACATGCTGAAGAAGCAGCTGGCGAGTGACTTCATGGGGCGGCTGACGGCGATTGATGTGCTAGGGAAGCGCCGTGACGAAGAGGCTTTGAAGCTGCTGGAGGGAGTGCTGAAGGGGGATGGGCATCATGCGTTGCGGGCCGAGGCGGCGAGGGGGCTGGGGCGGATGGGAACGGACGGGGCGCGGCTGGTGCTGACGGCGGCGACGGGGGTGAGTGACGAGCGGGTGCGGCGAGCGGTGGTGGATGCGCTGGCGGATTACTGGCATCCTGAGGCGGCGGCGGCGCTGGTGGCGCTGGCGGAGAAGGAGGCGAATCCGGTGATTCTTGCGGCGATTGTGAGGAGTTTTGCGGCGTGGCCGGCGCGCGACGTGCTGCCGTATCTGAACCGGGCGTCCTATCACAACATGGTGGCGGCGGCGACGATTGCGACACTGAAGGCGCAGAACCGGACGGATGCGGTGCCAGCGATTGTGGAGCTGCTGCGGAAGCAGGCGGGGACGTTTGAGAGTCAGGATGTGGCGGCGGCGCTGGATGCGGTGGCGAGTTTGAGTCGTGAGACGAAGGACGAGACCGTGCAGGTGTTTCTGGCGGAGTTTCTGCGGAGTCCGCGACGCGGAGTGGCGGCTGGAGCGGCGCGGGCATTGGGGACGCTGGGTGATCTGCGGTCTGCGGCGGTGCTGCGGGCGACGGCGGCATTGAAGAATGATCAGCCGGCGGCGACGGCGGCGGAGAATGCGCTGGCGGCGCTGCAATCGAAGCAGACGGGATCGGCGCAGGCGACGGAGGCGTGGAAGAAGGTGGAAGCGCTGCAGCGGAAGACGGAGGAACTGGAGAAGAAGCTGGAGAAGCTTCAGGAGAAAGAGAAGGCGGCGAAGTGAGGGAGGGTTTGGAAAAGCTAGAGACCATACTGAACTGAGATGAAACGATCCCCCCTATCATATCTGCCGCTGGGGCTGGCTGTGGCGGCATGTCTGGTGCCGGCATTGGGTGCTGCGGAGACGACGGCTGCGCCTGAAGGTGAGGCTGCTGCGGCAGCGAGTGCTGAGCCGGTGAAGCCGAAGCCGTCGGGATTCCGATTGTTCGGGAAGAAGAAGGAGAAGGCGGCGGAGACTGCGGCGGCTGTGAAGCCAGCGGTGGCTGCGGAGCCTGTGAAGCCTGCGGTGCCGGCAACGGCGGCGGTGCCTGCTCCGGCGGCGGTTAGTGCTGAGTCGGTGAAGCCGAAGGCGTCGGGGTTCCGGTTGTTTGGGAGGAAGAAGGAGAAGGCGGCGGCGGCGGCGGCGGTGCCAGCGGTGGCTGCGGAATTGGAGAAGCCGGTGGTGGAGACTCCGGCGGCGGCGGTTGCGGCGGCTGGGCCTGTGGTGGCGGAGAAGAAGCCGGGGTTTTTTGCGCGGCTGTTTGGTGGTCGGGGCGGGAGTGGTGGTGGTGGGGAGACGGACAAGGATGCGGCGCGGCGGAGTGCTGCGGAAGTGGCGTTTCTGGCGGAATGCGGGGCGCTGGCAGCGCCTGGGAGTACGGTGACTGGGCGTGATGGGTGGCTGTTTTCGGGCAGCGAGTTGTCGGCGCTGGCGAATGCTGGGGGGACGGGGACGGCGATTGGGGTGATGGCGGACTATGCGGCGCAGGTGCGAGGGTTGGGGTGTGATGTGATAGTGGTGCCGGTGCCGCCGAAGGCGCTGGTTTATCCTGACAAAGTGGTGCGGAAGGCGAAGATACCGGTGAAGCGGAAGACGGTGCCGCGGCTGGACAGTTCGTGGGCGGCGGCATTGAAGGCGCTGGAGACGCGCGGGATGACGACGGTGGATCTGCTGCCGGTGTTTCTGGCGCATCGGGGCGACAAGGAGGGAGCGCCTTATACGCAGACTGGGAACACGTGGTCGCCGCGGGGCGTGCAACTGGCGGCGGAGGCGGTGGCTGCGGCGGTGAAGCGGAGTCGGGCGGCGAAGGTGGCTGGGTCGGTGCAGGGGATCAGTGCGGAGTCCGGCAGTATCAGTTATACAGGGAGTCTGGCGGCGGGGGCGAATCCTGCGGTGAAGGCGGAGACCCTGCCATTGCGGAACATTGGGAGGATCAGTGGGGACAAAGTGCGATCGGTGTCGTTTTCGACGAGCGGGGGTGGAGTATTGCTGATGGGGGATAGCAGTATACTGGCGTGGCGGGAGAGTGGCAATCCTGCGGGGAGCAGCGGGAGTTTTTCGAGTCTAGCGGATCAAGTGGCGGCCGAGCTGCAGGCGATTCCTGATGTGCTGTCGGTGCCTGGGGATGGGCGGAATGCGCCGCGGCTGCGGATCATGAGGGAGCGGACGAGCGGACGGGGCACGCTGTCGGGGACGAAGGCGATTGTGTGGGTGATTCCGATGACGGATCTGGCGTCGGCGGCGTGGCAGCAGGTGCCGCTGCAATTGAGTTTCAGCCTTGATCAGCCGGAGATCATGCTGAGGTGACGTCGGGGTTGGTGACGGGAGTGACGGCGGTGATTTCGGTGCCGTCGAGCGACCAGTGCTGGAGGCTAGGGACGCGGCCTTTTTCGAGGTCGCGGAAGAGACGCGTGTCGGTGCGGCGGGAGAAGCGGCGTTCGTGGACACCGGATTCGGTGCAGCCAGGGAGGAGGGCGTAGCCCTTGTAGAAGCGGGGGTTGCCGGTGACGCGGACGACGTCCTGCGGGACGGAGGGGGCCGGGCGGCGGTCGAGGACGAGGAAGCTGAGGGGGAGGGCGCGGAGGTCGATGCCCATGACTTTGCCGAACATCATCCAGTCGCCGTCCTGGAAGATTTCCGGGGGTGGGGAGGCGTGGAAGTGGCACCAGTGGCGTTCATTGGCTTTGGTGAGCATGCCGCAGGAGGCGCGGTGGGTGCAGGGAGCGATGACATTGAAGTCGGCGCGGAGCTGATCGCGGAGGGCGATCAGACGGTGGCTGGCGTCGCTGGTGCCTGGTTCGACGATGATGGCGGACTGGGCGGTGCGGAGGATGTTGAGGAGGTGGGATTGGCCGATGGCGTCGAGTTCAGTGAGGACGTGACTGACGAGGACCATGCCTGGGGGTGAATCGCTGGAGCGGCGGATGGGGACGCCTGGGTGTTCGCGAGCGAGGGCGGCTTCGGCGAAGCGGAGGGCGCGGACGGAGCGGTCTTTGAGGGTGATGCCTGCAGCGATGGTGGGGCCCCAGTGGTTGAGGGCTTCGCGGACGGCGACGCCGGTGCCGCAGCCGAAGTCGAGGATTTCGAGGGAGGAAGGAGGTTGCCAGCCGCGGCGGTGGAGTTCGGAGAAGACCCACTGCCATTTCCATGCGATGCGGCGGGCGAAGGTGGCGTCGTAGGCGGAGAGGAGGGTATCGCTGTTCCAGTAGTCGGCGGAGCCGGCTGTGCCATCGAGATATGTTTTTCTGAGAGTGTCCAGTGCCGACCAGTCGAAGTCCATCTGAGTGCCATACATCCGCTGGTGGGCTCTGCACGCGCAAAACGAAGCGGGAGGCGGGGGATGGGGGTGAATGGGCAGGGGAAGGATCAGAGCTGACCTGCGAGGAGCTGGAGGAGACTGTCGCTCATGCGGGCGGCGGGGTCGGCGGGGAGCGGGGAGTGGAGTTCGCGAGCGGCCTTCATGTCAGGGAGGAAGAGTTTTGATTCGAGGGAACGGACGGCGAGGGGATCGGAGAAGCCGATGTTCCATTCGTCGTTCACGCCGGCGCTGAGGCGGTCGAAGTTAGCGGAGCCGGTGCAGGCCCAGCCGTCGTAGAGGGCGGCTTTGACGTGGGACATGCCAGGGAGGAGGAAGACGCGGACGCCGCAGTTGAGGAGTTGGGGGATGAGGGCGCGGTTGCTGGCGGCCATGACGGACATGTCGTTGTGTTCCGGGAGGATGACGCGGACGTCTGCGCCGCGGTAGCGGGCGGCGACGAGGGCGCTGAGGATACGCGGGTCGGAGAGGTAGGCGTTTTCGATCCAGACCCTGTGGCGGGCGTGGCGGAGGGCATGCATCTGGGCGCGGAAGAGCGGGGAGTGGAGCGGGCCGCCGGGGAGAGGGCGGACGGGGATTGCGCCAGCGGGGATGGGGATGTCGTGGAGGGCCTTGCGGCGGATGGACTGCCAGAGAGCGGCGGCATCGCCGGCCCAGCTGGAGTGGGCCCATGTGTGATTGAAGGAATCCTCCATGCAGCGGACGAGCGGGCCTTCGATGCCGATCATCATGTCGTGCCACTCGCTGCGGTATTCGCGGCCGATGTTCATGCCGCCGGTCCAGCCTTTGCGGCCGTCGATGATGAAGAGTTTGGTGTGATTGGCGCAGAGGCCGGTCATGGCCATGGGGCGAGCGGAGATCCGGGAACCGCGGGCGAGCCATGCGGCCATGTGAGGGGGGCCGTTGTCGGAGCCGGCTTCGGCGACGCCGGGGTTGGAAGCGCCGGCCTGCCATGAGGCGAGTTCGTCGGTGAGGATGCGGACCCTGACATCAGCGGAGCGCTGGCGGAGGAGACTGCCGATTTCCATGGCGTAGGGGTCGTTGTCGAAGATGTAGACCTGGACATCGATGGAGGAGCGGGCGGATTGGACGCCGGCGAGGAAGGCGGGGAAGAACTCGTGGCCGTCGATGAGGAATTCGAGCTTAGCGGGGAGTGGTGCGGGAGTGCCGATGGCGTCGAGGGCGGATTCCCATGCGAGTTGGTCGAAGGGGGTGTGGGGAGCGAGGGCGGGTGGTGGGCCGGAGGGCCATGGTGAGGTGATAGGGGAGACGAGGACGTGACCGAAGCTGATGGCATTGCCGGCGGCGCGGGCGGACCATGTGAGGGGGTTTTTGATGATGGAGACGGCGCCGCGGAGCCCGAAGGAGACGGTGCCGCCGAGGGCGAGCTGGGAGGATTGGGTGAAGCTGGAGAGAGCGTCCGGGGTGCAGGCGTCGCCGAGGAAGACGGCGCGGTGGTGGGAGGGTTGGACCCAGATGAGGCAGGGGCTGGCGCTTCCGGTGACGATGACGAAGGGCGTGCCTTGAGGCGGTGCGTCGCCGGTGGAGCGCATGGCGGCGAGGGCCTCGGCGAGGGCTTCGTCAGCGGAGCGGTGGCCCCTGACGGTGATGCCGTTAGGGAAAGAGCCGGTCGGGTAGAAGCTGGCTTTGCCGGTGTGGTCGCGTGCAGCGAGCAATTCGCGGCCGCCGGCGGTGACGATGATGCCGGAGCGCGGGCGAACGGGAGCGATGCGGTCGGCGATCTGCTGTTTGATGCGGAGCCATGCGTCGGTGCCGAAGACTCGGATGGGAGTGGCGTTGTTTTTCCGTGCTTGCTGCCATGCGATGCGGGCGGAGGTGCCGGTTTCGAGGACGGCGAACTGTTCGCGAGGGGAGTCGGGGAGGCGAGCGGAGGCGAAGACATTGCGACCGGAGCGCTGGAGGGAGAGAAGGAGAGAGCCGTCCGGGTGCTGGAGGGCGGTTAGGGTTCCCTTGCGGAGCTGAGTGCCGCAGAAGCCGTCCGAGGGGCGGGGGGCGCGGCAGGCGGGGAGCAGGGAGACGGCGGCGAGGGTGAGGGAGAAGGTGAGGAAGAGCCTGAGGGCAAGGAGACGGTGGGTGTTAGGTGCGGCCGGGATCCTCATGTGGGGATATTAGAGCCGGGTGGGGAGGAATGCCAAACGGATCTGCTGCGCCTGGAGGTGGCTGGCAGACGTTTTCGGGGGGTGACTGAGTTGTATCCGTTGAGGCGAAGAGAAGCGATGGCGCGGTGGCGGGAGTTTCTGCCGCGGGTGCCGGCGTATGCGGCGGCGCGGAATGGGGTGGGGCGGGAGCATGGGGCGGTGTCGCGGTTGTCGGGGGCGATTCGATTCGGGGTGCTGACGCCGGAGGAACTGGTGGAGGAGGCGGTGCGGGCGCACGGGTTTGGGCGGGTGGAGAAGTGGGTTCAGGAACTGTGCTGGCGGGACTACTGGCAGTCGTGGCTGAGGGTGCGGCCGGGAGTGTGGACCGCGTGGCGGCGGCGGGTTCGGCAATTCGAGACGACGGGGGATGCGGGGATGCTGGCGCGAGCGGAGGCGGTGGCGGCGGGGCGGAGTGGGGTGGCGGTGATGGATGGGTTTGCGCGGGAGTTGCGGGAGACTGGGTATCTGCACAATCATGCGCGGATGTGGTGGGCGGCGTTCTGGGTTCACACCGAGCAGTTGCCGTGGGAGCTGGGGGCGGCGTTTTTTTTCCGGGAGTTGCGCGATGCGGATCCGGCGAGCAACACCTTGTCGTGGCGGTGGGTGGCGGGCTTGCAGACGCCGGGGAAGCACTACCTTGCGCGGCGGCGGAATCTTGAGCAGTGGTGTGCGCCGGAACTGATTGCTGATGATGCCGGGCTGGAGCGGCTGGAAGGGGAGAGTGCGGCGGGTGTTGCGGAGGATGCGGTAAAGGATCTGGAGCGGGTGGCGCTGCCGGACGATCCGACGGAATGGGCTGGGGATGCGGGGAGGGTGGGGATCTGGATGCACCCTGACGATTGCTGTCTGGAACGCAGTCCGTTAGCGGTGGCGAGGCCCGTGGCGGTGGCGGCGTGTTTTCCGGTGCGGTGTGGGGAGATGTACGGGTTGAGTCCGATGCGGGTTGCTGCGGTGCGGACGGTGCTGGATGACGGATTGGGGCGGGCGGCGGAGCATTTCGGGTGCGGGGTGGAGCGGCTGGAAGCGGAGGAGGTGGCTGGTGCGTTGCGGGAGTGGGCGGTTCGGGAGCGATTGGATGTGGTGGTGGCGATGCGACCGGCGACTGGGCCGGTGGCGGATGCGCTGCCTGCGATTGGGCGGGAACTGGGGGCGGCGGGAGTGCGGCTGCGGCTGGTGGTGCGGCCGTGGAAGGCGAGGATTCAAGCCTTTGCGACGGCGGGATTTTTTCCCTTCTGGAAGCGGGCGTCCGCGTGGTTGGCAGGCGGGGCAACAGCGATGACTAACGAGATATGAACGGGGTAAAGAAGAGTGATTTGCCGAGCAAGGTTTGTGTGGTGTGCGGACGGCCGTTTTCGTGGCGGCGGAAATGGGCGCGGGACTGGGAGGCGGTGCGGTATTGCAGTGATGGGTGTCGGCGGCGTGCGAAGGGTGGGGAGCGGGCGGGTTGAGTTGGTGTCCGTGGATCCGGGTGTGGCGGGGATTGGCGGGTGGGGGTCGGGCGTGGGATGGTGGGGGATGCAACGATTTGCTGCTGTTGTGCTGATGCTGGGTTCCACGGTTCGCCTTGAGGCGGTGCCGGAGGCGTTTGAGGTGGGGCCGGAACGGCTAGGGGAACTGCCGCGGGGCAAGGAGGCGGATGGGATTGCGGGGGATTTCGTGCTGCGGAACGACCGGATTGAGGCGGTGATTGCGGGGAACCTAGCGGAACGGCGGGCGAACATGAGCACCTTTTACGGAGCGGACGGGGTGACGCCGGGTTGCCTGTATGATCTGTGTCTGCGGGGCAGTGGGAATGATCAGATGACGGTGTTCAGTCCGGCGGGGCAGCGGGGGAAAGTGTCGTGGGTGCGGGTGGTGCGTGATGGACGGGATGGCGAGGCGGAGATTGAAGCGGTGACGACGGCGGCGGGGAATAAGGGGATTTACCGGAGACATGTGTGGCGGTTGCGCGACGGGATGGAGGCGGTGGAAGTGGAGACGACGATCCGCAATGAAAGCGGGGTGATGGCCCGGATGCAGGTTGAGGACAAGCTGGTGCCGTTAGGGAAGGCGGGTGATGGTCCGGGAGTGGTCTGGGCGGATGCGGTGGATCCTGCGGACAAGGCTGGGTATGCAGTGGAGGCGGTGCGAGGGGATCTTGAGTTGAAGCCTGGGGAGGAGAAGCGTTATGTGCGGCAGGTAGCGGTGGGGAGTTCGCCGGCGGCGGCGGTCGGGGTGCTGCTCAAGGCTAGTGGCGGTGCTGGGACGCTGAGTCTGACGTTGCGGGATGGGAGTGGGCCGGCGGGAGCTGGTGCGGTGGTGATGATCGGGAGTGGTGGTCGCGACGTGCCGGCCTATCCGGATGCGAATGGGGCATTGCGGGTGGCGGTGCCGGCGGGTGCGTGCCGGATTTCGGTGCGTGAGGCGGGACGAGCGCCGGTGCGGGTGAGTGTGGACGTGGTGTCAGGAGCGGAGACGGTGCGCGAGGTGATCCTGCCGCCGCAGAGTTCGGTGCAGTTTGCGATTTCGGAGGGTGGGAGCGGGCGTTCGATGCCGTGCAAGGTGCAGTTTGCGGCGATGGGCGGGACGACCGCGGTGGACCTTGGACCGGCGAACCGGGCGCATGGGTGTGTCGATCAATGGCACAGCGAGACGGGAATGTTCATGGTGCCGCTGAATCCTGGCAGTTACCGGGTCACGGTGACTCGGGGGCCGGAGTATTCGCACCTTGTGAGGGAAGTGGTGGTGGCCGAGGGCGGGAGAGTGGAGGTGCGGGGCGAGCTGGTGAGGGAAGTGGATACGAAGGGGTGGCTGAGCACGGATTTTCACAATCATTCGACGCCTAGCGGCGACAACACGTGCGGGACGGACGACCGGCTGATCAACCTTGCGGCGGAGCATATTGAGTTTGCGCCGACGACGGAACACAACCGGCTGTTTGACTGGGCTCCGCGGATTGCGGCGCTGAAGCTAGGGTCGTGGCTGAGCACGGTGTCCGGTGTGGAGCTGACTGGTTCGACGGAGCATGTGAATTGTTTTCCGCTGACGCCGGTGCCGGGCGTGCAGAACAACGGCGCGCCGCCGTGGAATGCAGATCCGCGGATTACAGCGATCACACTGCGCGACTGGCCGGGAGGGGATGCGGACCGTTGGATTCAGGTGAATCATCCTAACTTGCAGAAGGTCTTTGCGGATCGCGATGCGGACGGAGTGGTCGAGGGAGGGTATGACGGGATCGTGCCGATGGTGGATGCGTGGGAGATTGAGAATTTCATCGATCAGGGATTGCTAGCGACGGCGCCGTTCCGGGTGGACGGC
>JAIXVE010000319.1 GCA_027483175.1 Verrucomicrobiaceae bacterium
AATGCTGGTAGGGAGAGGGGGAGGCAGGGGAATGGATGGCAGGGGAATGCTGGTAGGGAGAGGGGGAGGCAGGGGAATGGATGGCAGGGGAATGCTGGTAGGGAGAGGGGGAGGCAGGGGAATGGATGGCAGGGGAATGCTGGTGGGGAGAGGGGGAGGCAAGGGGATGGGTGGCAGGGGAATGCTGGTGGGGAGAGGGGGAGGCAAGGGAATGGGTGGCAGGGGAATGCTGGTGGGGAGATGGGGAGGCAGGGGAATGAGGGGCAGGGGAATGGGGCGGTGTCTGATAATGAGACAGGGCTCTCTGAGTCAACTGATGGCGGTGACGCGGGGCAACGCATGGCGTCCTGCGATTTCACGCCACGGCCCTCTGGCGCAAAGCGGCGGATTCGGTTAAAAGCGGCCTACTGGAGAAATTATGAATCTGAATATTCGTCCTGTTCTGAGCCGGCGCACATTCCTGCGTGGCAGTGGTGTCATGGTGGCGCTGCCATTTCTTGAAGCGATGAGTCCGAGGCGACTGATGGGGGCGGTTTCTGATCCGGACAAGGCTCCGGTGCGGCTTGTATTCATTCATACTGAGAGCGGCATGTGGATGGATGCGTTCAAGCCGAAAGCGTTCGGCCGGGATTTTGCGCTGCCGTCGACACTGGAGCCGCTCGCGGCATTCAGAGAGGACTTTTCGGTATGCACGGGGTTGTTTCATGCGGCGGCGTTCAAGCGAAATGCCTGCGGCCGCCATTGTCAGGACACGACCTGTTTTCTGACGGGAGCGGATCTGGGCGCGGTGCCAGGGGTGCCTTCCCGGAACACGGTGTCGGTGGATCAGGTGGCGGTGCGGCATCTTGGCGAGCGGACGCGGTTTCCGCATCTTCATTTCAGTCCGGGAGGTATTGATTCGATTGTGTACTCCGAGACTGGGACGCCGATTCCGGCGGAGACCAATCCGCAGGCGGCATTCAATCGGTTGTTTGCGGACCAATCACCCGAGGCCCGGGCGGCAGCGAAGCGCCGACTGGCATTGAACAAGAGTGTGCTGGATGACGTGCTGGAGTCGGCCAAGGATCTTGAGAAGCGGATCGGCAATCAGGACAAGGCGAAGCTGGATGAGTACCTGACAAATCTGCGCGAGGTGGAGCGCCGGACGCAGGTGTCTGAGAAGTGGCTGGATCAGCCTGCGCCCTCTGTTCCTGAGGGGGCGAAGGAACCATCGGATGGGGGCACGCGGAGCGAGCGTATTCGTGCCATGATGGATGTCACGGCGCTGGCGCTGCAGACGGACCAGACGCGTGTGGTGACGCTGCAGATTGGCGGCATGGGCTGCACGTATCCGGAGATCGGGGCACCGGATGGCTATCACAAGTACACTCACGAGGACCCGAAGAACATGCAGAAAGTGGACCGGCACCGCATGACGCACCTCGCGCACTTTCTGGAGCGGCTGAGGTCGATTAAGGAAGGCGGCCGGAACCTGCTGTACAATTCCAGCATTCTCTATGGTTCGGGGATGGGCAGTTGGCATGAATCGACTGACCTTGCGAACCTCCTGATCGGCCATGGAGGTGGAACGCTGAAGCAGGGGATACACACGGATTACAAGGGCAAGCCGCTTTCGAGCCTGTTCCTGACGATGCTGGCCACGGCGGGTGTCGAGGAGAAGCGGTTTGCGGATGCGGGCGACCGATTGAGCCTATGAAGTTCAGTTCCCGCATTTTTGTCTGGCTGAGTGTCCCTGCGGTTTCCGGGCTGGCCGCCGAGCCTGCGCCGACGCTGGATCCTATCAGCAAAGCCGGTGCTTTTTACTCCGAGCAGTGCGTGCGCTGTCACAAGGAGGGCAAAGCCAAGGGAGGATTCCGGATGGATGAACTCCTTGCGAAGCCTACGATCGAGGGTCTTGATGATCCGTGGAAGAATGTCCTCGATAAGCTGACTAGCCGCGAGATGCCGCCGGACGATGAAGAAGGGCGGCCTACGGATGAGGCTTATGAAAAGCAGATTGGGTGGCTGCGGGGAGAGTTGGAGAAGAGCGAGCAACTCACGGCGACTGCGCGACCGCGGGCACAGCGCCGATTGAATCGGGCGGAGTACAATCGGACTGTCAGTGACCTTTTTGGTGTGCCGATGCGCCCGGCTGACGGTTTTCCTCCCGATGATACGTTGCATGGCTTCGACACGGTGGCGGAGGGGCTCAACACGTCGGTGGTGCTGCTGGATCGCTATCTGGATGCCGCGCAACTGGTGGCTGAGAGGGTGCTGAAGGAGTATCCTGACAAGCCGCCGGAAGCGTCGACGTTCAGGACGGGGGCGAACAAAGTGAACGGCGAGGAAGTCCCGGGGTTCAAGCTATTCGATCCCAATAGCTTTCTGCAGTTTGGCGGCAGCGATGGCGTGTGGGAGCGCCGCCATTGGGTTGGTCATGCCTGGGGTGCGGACTATCACGCGAAGGAGGCTGGGCGGTACAAAGTCACGGTGCGTGGGCGCCCCCGGCATTTTGCCCCGAACGAACGGGCGATTGTGCGGGTTGAGGTGGGTGAACGCGTGCATGGGATTTTTGATTCGCCGCCGGCAGACAGAGGGGGGGATCTTCTGATGGAAACGAATGTCTGGATTGC
>JAIXVE010000037.1 GCA_027483175.1 Verrucomicrobiaceae bacterium
AGGCTATCAAGCGTCCGCCTCCGTCGGTGCCAAAAACAAAGAGCGTCGGAAACACTTCCGACAATGCTGTTCTCGTCTGGGCTATATGTCCGACGGAGTCCACCCGCAACATTTCAACGTCGGCGCTTTCAAAGGCAGCTTCCGCCCCATCCCACTGTCTAAAGAACTCTGCAAAATCGCCGGGCGTTCCAGAGGGCACTATAGATTTGAGGAGCCCGAGCGCCTCTGGAACTGCTGGCGCTTGAGGCCAAAGACCGATTCGTTTCATGGAGATGGACTCTGTGTCTTGGGCGAACGCCGAGGCGTGGCACCCGCTACCGGGAGCGCCCCTCCGATTCAGGTTGAGGCTGGTCACTTCCCCCTGGCTTGGACTGGCGGCGAGTAGCGGGTTGTCCAGTGCCGCCTTGTTCGCCTTGGGTTGTTCTTGGCGTCACCCTTCGGGTGATGTAATCAAAGCTCTTCTTGTATCCTTCGGTTGGAGGATTCGAGCGAAGGAGAGCCATAAAGGTCTCTAACCTTGCCGCAGTCGGGGCAGACCCGGCAGGGAAGCTGGCAACTGTCTCACCTGATGTCCAATGGGGCCCTGCAAGATCGACGATCACTTCGGACGCCGCACGCCCAAGCTTCCCATCGCGTTCGATGATGTTGCGGGCGGTGAAACAAACCCGGGGATCAAGGCGTGAAAAACCAACAACGGGTCCCTTGTCGGTCTTATGCCGCGCAACTAGAAGAGAGTCCACACCACCTTCCGGGTTCCCGACGGTGCTGAGTTGGAAATCCCAGGAACCAAGCTTAAACAAAACTTCTGGTGGATCTCCTGCCATGGCATGGGAGCCCAGAAGCACGAAAAGAAGTGTGACTAAAGAACGCATGGCTTTTTGTGGCGAACGCTTCGGATCAGGCGACGGCGAGCGGGAGGCGTCGATGACCCGAAAGATGGCATACCAGCCGTTGCCTGCATCCGTTTTGCTCGCCTTGGGTTGTTGAGTCGGTGGCGTCATGGTGAATGTCATATGATGCGAGGAGCGCCGGCCCGTCTATCGTCCATGCCCTCGCCTGCCAGAAGTGCGTCGAAAGCACGCTCCAGAAGCAATGCCTGCTCTCTCACAAACGCTGGGTCGTCGCTGTGCGCGGCTCCGTCTGAAAGCTGCCACTGAGCAGAACGTAATGCGCTCAAGAAGTCCTTCGGAAGCAACCAAGCGGAGCGGCATGCCTCAACGAGTCTGGGAAGTGTCGTCCGCAGGGCCTCAAACGAATGCCTGTCTATCACAGAAGCCATCGCAAATCGACTGATGGCCAGAGTCAGATGCTCCTTCGCTGCATCAAGCAGAAGCTGTATCTCTGGACTCAGCATGGGGGGTGTTGTGGTTGGGGAGAACGACTCGGATCAGGCGACGGCGAGCGCAAGACCTTGCTGACACGACAGATAGCCTTCGAGCCGTTGCCTGCATCCGTTTTTTTGCCTTGGGTGGTTGATGGTGGCTGCTCATCGTTCTGACTCGGCTGTGGAAGTAGTCTCGTGAGGTGCCAGAACGGGTATCTGAAACACCGTCATCTGCGGATACTCGTAAGCGACAGCCTCGATAATGTCACTCTCGAATCTGGCCTGTGTGAATGGCTCAGAATCCTCGAGGTGAAGAAGCCAAGCAAGGTCACCAGATGCATCCTCCAAAGCAATCCATCCCTCGCCCTCCCAAGGGCCGCCGCCCCAACGGATAATACCAAACGGACACTGGAGACGCCCAGACTCGTAGGATCCAAGATCAACGAAAGCCACATTTGAAGGCAACGTCTGCCGCTCGCCAATACTCAGCAGTCGTGACCCTCGGTCTAGCCAGGCTGAGCGAAACGAGTCGTCCGGATAAAACAGCCCTTCCGTGACTGGTCTATGCCCTCTCTTCCATTGCTCACAGGTGGCGCTCATGAATTAGGCGAAGGTCTCGGATCAGGCGACAGCGAGCGCAAGACGTTGCTGACACGACAGATAGCCTTCGAGTCGTTGCCTGCATCCGTTGTGTTCGGCCTGGTTGTGTGGTTAGACATGGATTCCGACATGTTTGGCTGCCTCTCTGATGTTGTAGGTGAATCCCGGAACTGTAGAAGAGGCTACCTCCTGCCGCAAAACCGTCTCCGCCTCTGCTGTGCAGCCAAGGATAGCGGCAATCAAGCCGCGTGTAACTCCGCCCTGACGGCCATGTAGCCCCGGCAAAGTGCCCTGCTGCCTCAGACGCTCAAGCATGTCCTCAAGACTCCGAAACTGATTAAAGAAATCCCTCTCGGCTATACTCAAGAGATCAAGCACATCACGCTGGACGACGGAAAGGTCTGTTGTGGCGGATACATCCCACCAGTGATCCCGAGCGGATGGCGACATGCGGCCAATCCGCTGCTGCACAGGATACAATGCCGTAGCAGGGTTGGCTGGTAGTGGGCGACGAATCCAAGCTTCATAAATCCGGGGCTCCGTAACCACAAGATTGATTGTGAATGTGCCTCTGTCTGCGGAGCCGAACTGACTGGCCTGAAAGTGAATGCCATGAATCACTCCGGCAGACTCACGAACAAGATGCGGAGCTTTCCTCCGCCATCCCAGTTCAGCAACCTGCCGATGAACCGCAGCGGAGATTTCTTTGATAGCAGCTACGGTGACCGAAGGCATGGCGAGTGGCGCAGTTGGTTGGGCGAACGACTCGGATCAGGCGACGGCGAGCGCAAGACGCTGCTGACACGACAGGTAGCCTTCGAGCCGTCGCCTGCATCCGTTTTGTTCGGCCTTGGTTGGTGGGTTCATGGTGTGCCTTCGATGCTCTTCAATAATTGAGCAGCTTCCGAATGTCCATTGCTAGCCGCTGCGGTGAGCCACTGTCGACCCTTCGACGTGTCATAAGCGACTCCATAGTGGCGGAAAAAATAAGCCTCGCCCACTCGACGCTGCGCCTCAATATCGCCTCCCTGAGCCGAAATCAGATAGTGCTGAAACGCTTCCGACCGGTTGGCGAAAAGCTGTCCACGACAGGCGTATGCCTCAGCAACAAGACGGTGGTCAGCAGGTGTCTGGGCACGAGCCGCAGCGACCCAAACAGGAACAAAGAAGATGAGCATCAATGCCGAAAGCGAGCAGGCGCTAATACCAATGCTCAGCCAGTGAAGATGCGGACTGCGAATCGAAAGCGCGCCTGGCACCGAGAACAAAACGCCAATCCCAAAAAGCATCGGAGCAGTGAGACCAGACATGAGCATGATGTACACGAATGGGATCGCGAGCAAACAGGCGGCTTTGAATGCGAGTTTCACGATGGGCTTCGTTTGTTGGCCGAACAGTTTTATTATTTCACCATATCTGGTGGAATATCCCATGGCAATCGGGCCGTTCGGCCAAGTGCACTTTCCTTTCAACTGCCTGAAATTCAATGGATATGACCGCACCTCGCTCCCAATATCCGAACCAACAGAATCGGCAAGGACTTTCCACGACGGGTCGGCTTGGCCGGCGATCAAGGCGGATCCGAAGCAGGATCATCAAATTTCCAATCGCCATCACGCCGCACATGCGGCATGACGGCATTCCATGCGTGCATTCACAGTTCAAGGTGAGAGTCCAGCGCGGTCTCTCGACGAAGTATTGGCAAGAATGGAGGCACTCGGGGCGCTGTCGCCGCCGAGTGTGAGGCGGTGCGTCGGACCATTGGTGTTTTCCTGAGGTGGGCGGATCGGAGGCATCAGACGCCTGACCGCACCTCGGGGATTGCGTGGCTGCGGGCGGTGAGCGAGCGGCTTGAACCAGAACGCCTGGCGAGCGTGAAGGCCTGCCTGGCCACGTGGTTTCATCTGACTGGCGGGGCGCGGGTGGGCAAACAATCGTGGGTTGGGCAACCCGCCAGCCAGTCGGCCGGAGGAAGGATCAGCGGCGAGGCTGCTTCGTGGCGTGATGCAGGCGAGCGATTGAATGGCTATTTGGCCTGTAAATCCTACTCACGGAACACCGTGACACAGCGAGCTCACGATCAGACCTCGAGCGCGGCACGATTACGGTGAGGCGGGGGAAAGGAAATAAGGATCGCGTCTCTGTCCTCCCGGAAAGAATCCGTTCCGGTCTGACCGCTCACCTCGCAGATCGCCGCTTGTAGAACAACCACAACACGCTAGGAACCGCCACGAGAAAGGCCACGATGAGACTCTTCTGCGTTGGTGAAGCATTCTCCCCCTGTAGTCGCAACGGGTCCCCTCCTAGCGACATCTTTCCGGAAATCGCAGGAATCTGCACCTCAGTGTCAGCCGAGTGGCCCGAATCGCTCGATGAGGTATGCTGCAAGACGCGCTGTTCCTCGATCTTCTCCACGGCGGGTTCACGGGCACCGCTTTCGGCTCGATCAAGGAGTCTTTCTAAATCAGCCCCGTCGGTCAAGCGCCTGACTTCTGTCCGGAGCCAATTTACCTTTTCCCTATCTTTGGTGGCCGCGATGGCTTCGACTATTCGCCGATGTTCGGATGATTCAGCGACCTTCATCACTCCCTCGATCAGCTCTCCGGCAATTCCACCGTGGGAATGCACCGATATCTCGTTCCAGTCCCGAGGCTTTCGTGTGGGTACCGTCGTCTTTGTGATCGCATCCAGCATCAGACTCACGAACTCGGACTTCTTCGGATGCGACTCGAGTGCCGTCAGCAGTGAATGCAGAGCAGCAGTCTTCTCAAATGATGAGTACCCGTCTGGGACTTCCGGGAAAAGTCCCGCGCTTTCCGCCAACTTCCATAACTCACGCGGCGGCATTTGCCTGAGCGGAGTAGTGGCATCCGCATCAGAGGCTGGAGGATTCTTCCATTCGACCTCCAGGAGATCCCCCAGCTTCCTCGCGTCATCATTCCACAACCATACCGTCCCATCCTGAGACCATGCAGCCCGCACAAGCAATAGGAGCAGCGCAACGCCAAGCGCCGAGAATCTGATCGTGCACATCGCCATATCATTTAGTCGGGATTCTTGCCTCAGAGTGCTCCCCCTGAAACTTCAGCTCATTCCCGTCTTCGAAAACTGCTGGGGAGAGGCTCCGAATCGCATAACCGATAGAGTTTAATCGTTTTGTCAACGGGACATGCCGACAAAAAAACAGGGCCGCAGCGCCACGACAGCACTGCGGCCCCATCCTGAGATCAATCCCCCTCACTTCACCGTCTCGAAACACGCCGCTTCCTTCGTCGAGCGCGCATAAATCTTCCCGTCCGCCAGCGTCGGCGTCGACCAGCACTTGCCGTCCAGCACGTCCGCACGCGCCAGTTCCTTGTACCCGTCCGGCTCCGCCGCAATGATCACCAACTCGCCCTTGTCGCTCAATGCCAGGAGCCGATCACCTGACAGAATCACATTCCCCGGCCCGAACCCTTCCTTCGACCACAGCACTTTCCCCGTCCGGATGTCGACACATTTCACCGGCCCGCTCCCGTAATTCTTGAACTGAAACATCCCGTAAAGCTTCCCATCCCGCACCACCGGCGTGCTCCAGTGATTCGCCACTTCATTGCCTTCCGTCCGCCACAGTTCCTCACTCGTCCACTCGCTCCCCTTCTTGGCAATCTTGTACGCCCCGCCACCGACACCGTACCCCGCAGAGCAATACACCACGTCCTCAAACACCACAGGCGACGCCGCCGTGCTCACATTGAACTTGTACGCCTGACGCCACAGCACTTTCCCATCCCCAGGTGTCACCGCCACCAACCCTTCCTTCGTGAAGAAAATGATCTGCCGCGTCCCGTGAATCGTCGCCGCAATCGGCGTCGCATGCGTGATCGTGTCGTCCTCCGCCTTCCACTTCAGCGTGCCACGATCCTTATCGAACGCCAGAAACGCCGCGCCCTTCCCGCCCCCGCTCACAATCACCAACCCACCCTCAACCAGCGGCGACGTCGCATTCTGCCACGAAATGTTCTTCCCGCCAAAATCCTTCGCTACATCCTTCTGCCACACCACTTTCCCGGTCTTCGCATCAAAACACGCCAAGTCCAGGTTCGCCCCGTACGTGTACACTTTCCCGCCACTGATCGTCGGCGTGCTCCGCGGTCCGTCCCCGCCCTTGTTGTCACCCGTCCCGTCATCCCCACCGCCCTGATACTTCGCCAGCTTCAACGGCTTCGCCCACAGCTCCTTCCCACTCGCCGCATCCATCACCACCACAAATTCCGTCGGCGTCCCGTCATCTTCCCGCGTCACCAGCGTCGCCGCCACCCCGCCACTCACCGTCACCGAACTGAACCCGTTCGTCGCAGGCACTTTCCACACTTCCTTCGGCCCCTTCTCGTCCCACGCCTTCCCCAACTCCGCCGCCGTCACACCATCACCCGCAGGCCCGCGATACGTCGGCCAATCCGTGCCGCCCCCCGCACTCTTGACCGGCAGCGCAGCCCCAGCCGCAGCCACCAGAGAAATCATCACTACCGACACTACAGGAATTCGTTGAAGGATCATACCACCCACAAAACACCCGACCGCACCCGAACGTCAAGCCTCCTTCCCTCCCGACCCGCGGAACGCTCCGTCCCCACCTCCCACCCCCCCACAACCAAAACACCATTGGAAAATCCCGCCCTCCCGCCGCGTATTCACCTGCTCTCATCCCCCGTCATGGCTCCATTCTCCTCCCGCTTCCTCGCCGCCGCAGCTTCCTTCTGCCTCGTCGCCGCCGCCTCCGCTCAGGCCCCCGCCCTCCCCGCGCTCCCGGAATCCGGCCCCCTCGCCTTCCGTGAAGGCGACACCGTCGTCATGCTCGGCGACACTTTCCTCGAACGCGACGGCAACTACGGCCACCTCGAAGCCGCCCTCACCGCCTCCTGCGCCGGAAAACACGTCCGCTTCCGCAACATGGGCTGGTCCGGCGATACCCCCCGCTGCGAAAGCCGCTCCTACTTCGGCCCGCCCCAGGAAGGCTTCGACCGCCTCAAAGCCCAACTCACGGAAATCAAACCCTCCGTCGTCATCCTCTGCTACGGCGCAGTCGACGCCTTCAACGCCCCCGCCGGCCTCCCCGACTTCCTCGCCTCCTACCGCCGGCTCCTCGACATGGTCACCGAGGTCTCCAAACCCTCGATCATCCTCATGGCCCCGCCAGCCACCGGCGATCACCCAGCCCTCGCTCAGCATCTCCCCAAACTCGAAGCCACCCGCGACGCCATCAAATCCCTCGCCGCTGAACGCCACGCCCGCTTCGCAGACACGCTCGCCGCGACCCTCCCAGTCAAAAAACAAACCGTCAACGGGGTCACCTTCACCGAGGCCGACTACGCCGCCATGACCCCAGCCGTCATCACTTCCCTCGGCCTCCCATCCCCAGCCCCGGACGACACCAACCGCCTCGCCGAACTCCGCAAGGCCGTCGTCGAAAAACAACGGCTCTTCTTCTACCGCTGGCGCCCGCAGAACGAAATCTACCTCTTCGGCGCACGCAAACACGAACAAGGCAACAACGGGGTCGAAATCCCCATGTTCGACCCGCTCATCGCCAAACAGGAAGCCGCCATCGCCGCCATCGCCGCCAAAGCCAAGGGAGCCAACTGATCCCGCCGCCCTCCTCTCTCTTTTCTCCTAACACCCCCTTTCCCGTCCTTTCCCCCACCATGAAGCGGATCACCACTTCCCTCCTCGCCCTCACCGCCGCCGCTCAGGCCCAGCGCGATCTTAAGGAAATCCCCTCCGTCGACCCAGCCGTCGAACAGGCCACTTTCAAACTCTCCCCGGAACTCGAAGTCAATCTCTTCGCCCAGGACCCGCTCATCGCTAAACCCATCCAGATGGCATGGGACGAAAAAGGCCGTCTCTGGGTCGCCAGCTCCGCCATCTACCCTCACATCAAACCAGCTCAGGAACAGTCTGACAAAATCGTCGTCCTCGAAGACACCGACCACGACGGTAAAGCCGACAAAAGCACCGTCTTCTTCGAAGGCCTCCTCATCCCCACAGGCATCCTCCCAGGCGACGGCGGTGCCTACGTCGCCAACAGCACCGAACTCCTCTTCATGAAGGACACCGACGGAGACGGCCGCGCCGACTCCAAAGAGGTCATCATGAGCGGCTTCGGTACCGAAGACACTCACCACATCCTCCATAGCATCAAACGCGGCCACGACGGCTGTCTCTACTTCAATCAGTCCGTCTACATCCACACCCACTCCGAAACCCCCTTCGGCGTCCGCCGTCTCATGGGCTCGGGCATCTGGCAGTTCCGCACCGAAACCAAACGCGCCGAGGTCTTCGCCATGGGCCACGTCAACCCATGGGGCCACGTCTGGGATTCATGGGGCCAGAGCTTCGTCACCGACGGCGCTTACGGCGAGGGCATCAACTATTCCTTCCCGGGTGCCACCTTCATCTGTCTCCCTAACCAACTTCCCCGCATCCTCCGCGGCCTCAATCCAGGCCAGCCGAAACACTGCGGTCTCGAAGTCATCAGCGGCCGCCACTTCCCAGCCGAATGGCAGGGCGATATGATCACCTGCGACTTCCGCGGCCATCGCGTCAACCGCTTCAAGGTCTCCGACAACGCATCAGGCTTCTCCTCCCAGCAGCTCGGCGACGTCGTCACCAGCACCCACGGATCATTCCGCCCCATCGACCTCAAAATGGGCCCCGACGGCGCGCTCTACATCGCCGACTGGTACAACCCTATCATCCAGCACGGTGAAGTCGACTTCCGCGACGAACGCCGCGACCACACCCACGGCCGCATCTGGAGGCTCACCGCCAAAGGCCGCGAACCTTCCCCGCGCATCAACTTCGCCGCCCAGTCCATCACCGACCTCATCGCGCTCCTCAAAGCCCCGGAACAATGGGTCCGCCTCGACGCCAAACAGGAACTCAAATCCCGCCCGCACGACGCCGTCATCGAAGCACTCAAAGCAGCCTTCGCCTCCGCAGGCAATGACACCGCTTTCCTCCGCGAAATCACATGGGCCGTCCAGACCGTCGCCGACTTCGACCTCAAATGGCCCTTCGACGCCTCCCTCATCGACTCTCTCCTCAAACACGACGCTAGCACCAAAGGCGTCGCCGCCCGCGTCCTCGGCTTCGTCCTCCGCGACGGCAAAGGCCCGCAAGCCCTCACCCTGACCGCTCCGCTCGCCTCCGACCCCTCCCCGCGCGTCCGCCTCGAAGCCGTCAACGCCCTCCGCATGGCCGGCTCCCCAGCCGCCGTCGAAGCCGCCTGCCGCGTCCTCGACCACCCCATGGACGAAAACATCGACTTCGCCCTCTGGCTCACCTGCCGCCAGCTCGCCGACACATGGCTCCCTGCCTTCCAGAAAGGCGAAATCACCTTCGGCGGCAACATCACTCAGATCTCCTTCGCCCTCAAAGCCGCTGATCGCCCCCAAGCCGTCGGCGCTCTCCTCGCCCTCGTCGCTGATGGCAAGGTCTCCGGCGACCGCGTCAAGGACGTCATCGCCCTCGTCGGCGCTCTCGGCTCCAAAGAAGATCTCCAGAAGCTCCTCGCCATGGCCGCTAAAGCCGAAATGCGCGCTCCCGTCTTCAACGCTCTCGCCGTCGCCATGCGCCAGCGCAAAACTGCCGCCGACGGCGCTGACGCTTTTGTCAGGCCCGCCCTCGCCGACCCAGACCGCGCCACCGCTGACGCCGCCGCCAATCTCGCCGGCGCTTACCTCCTCCCAGCCCTCGAGGACCCGCTCCTCAAGCTCGCGAACAATGGCTCTCTCAACGCCATCCGCGCCCTCCAGGCCATGACCGGCAACCGTGCCTCCACGCTCCTCCTTTCCCTAGCCGATCAGATCGATGCCCCCGATCTCCGTACCGAGATCCTCGCCACCATCGCCGCCGCCGACCCCGCCGGTGCCGTCCCCCAGATCCTCAAATGGCTCCCCAATGCCCCCGCCGAAGCCGGCACCCGCATCGTCGATGCCTTCATCGCCCGCAAAGACGGCCCCGCAATCCTGGCCGCCGCCCTCAAGGATCAGAAAATCCCCGCAGCCGTCGCCTCCGCCGGCATCCAGAAAGCCAGCTCCGCAGGCGGTGACACCAAGGCCCTCGTCGAAGCCCTCACCATCGCAGGCGGCCTTCAGCCAGTCATGGCCCTCTCCCCTGACCAGCTCTCCGCAATGATGGCCGAAGTCAAAGCCTCCGGCGACCCCGCCCGCGGCGAACTCGTCTACCGCCGCGCCTCCCAGCAATGCCAGGTCTGCCACGCCATCGGCGCTGTCGGCGGCATCGTCGGCCCGGACCTCGTCTCCATCGGCGCTAGCGCCCCAGTCGACTACATCATCGAAAGTCTCCTCGAACCCTCCAAGAAGATCAAGGAAGGCTACGCCACCACCATGCTCAGCACCAAAGACGGCGGCATCCACAGCGGCTTCCTCGTCCGTCAGGACGATCGCGAGGTCATCCTCCGCGACGCCGCAGGCAATGTCGAATCCATCCCCGCTAACACGGTCGCCAAACAGGAGTCCATCCCCGTCTCCCTCATGCCCCCAGGCCTCACCGCCACCCTTCGCCGCGACGAATTCATCGACCTCGTCCGCTTCCTCTCCGAACTCGGCAAGGACGGCGCCTACAAGGTCCAGGAAGACGGCACCGCCCGCCGCTGGCGCTCCGCTCAACCGCTCCCCGACATGGGCCGCTGGCTCAGTCTCAAAGGCACCCGCGGCTTCGCCGACGCCGCCTCCGAACTCACGTGGCTCCCGCTCTACTCCCACGTCGATGGCACGCTCCCCATCACGGATGCCGCCCCCTTCAAAGCCGGCGGCCGCACCCAGGCAGTCCTCCAGACGGAAATCGATGTCACCACCGCCGGTAAAGTCGGTCTCCGCCTCAACGACGCCGCTGGCCTCCAGATCTTCGTCGGCAACGCCGCCGTCACCCCAGCCGCGGAACTCTCTCTCGACCTCCCCGCCGGTCGCTCCACCATCACGGTCGTCGTCGACGCCGCCGCGCGCCAAACCCCGCTCAAACTCTCCACGTTCCGCCCCGACGGTTCCCCAGCAGCCGTCCGCCCCGTCGGCGGCAACTGATTCATAACCAACCCACAAGGACCATGCACGCTCTCGATGTTTCCCGCCGCCACTTCCTCAAGGACTGCGGCGTCGGCCTCGGTAAAATGGCGCTCGCCGGTCTCCTCACCGACTCCCTCACGTCTCGCGCCGCCGCCGTCACGCCCCGCACCCCGCACTTCAAGGGCAAGGCCAAACGCGTCATCCACCTCTTCATGGCTGGCGCCCCCAGCCAGCTCGAACTCTTCGACCACAAACCAGCCCTCGCAAAACTCGAAGGCAAACCTCTCCCTCCCTCCGTCATCGGCGGCCAGCGCTACGCCTTCATCAGACCAGACGCCGCCGTCCTCGGCCCTCAGTTCAAATTCGCCCGTCACGGCCAGTCCGGCCTCGAACTCGGAGAAACACTCCCACACCTCGCCTCCATCGCCGACGAGATCTGTCTCATCAAATCCTGCACCACAGACCAGTTCAACCACGCCCCCGCCCAGATCTTCTTCCAAACCGGCTTCTCCCAGCCAGGCCGCCCCTCCATGGGCAGCTGGGCCCTCTACGGTCTCGGCGCTGAATCCCAGAACCTCCCCGCCTTCGTCGTCATGAGCACCGGCGCTGGCATCAGCGGCGGCACCGCCCTCTGGAACAGCGGCTTCCTCCCCACCACCTACAACGGGGTCCGCTTCCGCAACCAGGGCGACCCCATCCTCAATGTCGCCAGCCCCAAAGGCATCGACCCCACCGCCCAGCGCGACACGCTCGACCTCGTCGCCACGCTCAACCGCCAGCGGCTCGCCTCCGAAGGCGACCCCGAAATCGCCACGCGCCTCGCCAACTACGAAATGGCCTTCCGACTCCAGTCTTCCGCCCCGGAACTCATGGACCTCCGCTCGGAATCAAAGGAAACCCTCGAACTCTACGGCTGCAACCCGGACCAGCCCAGCTTCGCCCGCGCCTGTCTTCTCGCCAGGCGCATGATCGAACGCGGTGTCCGCTTCATCAACATCTACCACGAGGGCTGGGACGCTCACTCCGACGTCGCCGGCAATATCCGCAACAACTGCGCCGCCACCGACAAAGCCAGCGCCGCTCTCGTCACCGACCTCAAACGCCGTGGCCTCCTCGACGAAACCCTCGTCATCTGGGGCGGCGAATTCGGCCGCACCCCCATGGTCGAAACCAATCCCTCCCTCGGCCGCGCCATGGGCCGCGACCACCACCCCCAGGCCTTCTCCATGTGGATGGCCGGCGGCGGCATCCGCCCGGGCACCTCCTACGGCTCCACCGACGACCTCGGCTTCCACGTCGCTGAAAACCCAGTCCACGTCCACGACCTCCAGGCCACCATCCTCCATTGTCTCGGCTTCGATCACGAACGGCTCACGTTCCACCACCAGGGCCGCGACTACCGGCTCACCGACGTCCACGGCCACGTCGTCAACAGCATCCTCGCCTGACAAATCCCACCGCCGCCCGGCGTCCATCCCTGTCACGATCCAAACCGGACACCCCTCAGCTCCGGTTCCGGTGCAGCTCCGGCCGCACCGCCCCAGCCATCCGCTCTGGATGCGGCAGCAGCTCCGGCCCCAGAAACTCGCCCACCCGCGCCGCCCACCGCTCCGGATCCCCCACCAGCTCAGGATAGTCCACCACCAGCAGCTCAAACGCCTGCGGATGCCCGCGCACATACGCCAGCACTTCCTCCCGGTGCCTCCCCAGCGCCTCCGCAATCTCCTCCTCCGTCCCCGCCATCCCTTCCGTCCCCCGCCGCTCAATCATCCGCCGCTGGCTCTTCGCCACCTCCCCTAACGGACGCTGCATGAAGATCACCCGGTACCGGTAATGCGGCGGCAATCGCAGCAGATGCGCCGACACACACTTGATCGCCCGCCCCTCCATCCCCTCCCCGTCCAGCACCTCCGGCCGCGACGCCACCTGCTTGATCGCCTCCCACTCGTAATACCCCTCCGGATTGTCCTCGTCCGCTCCCCGCTCCCCGTCCGTCTGCGCCGCCATCCCCCCAGCCACCAGCATCTGCATCATCAGCGAGGTCCCGCTCCGCGGCAATCCCGACACCAACGTCAGGGTCTTCCCCGTCACCGCACGCTGCTTCGTCCGGTCTTTAGGCGGCCTCACCGCATCCGCTATCGCCCGTCTCTCGCTAGGCGGCGGCAGCACCGGCAACTCCAGCACCGGCCCCTCCCCGCTCCTCCGCATCGCCCCCGCCACCGCCGCCGCCCGACTCAAATACCTCGCCCGCTCCCGGCACGCATCCCTCACAAATCCTCCCTCGCTCCCCTCCCTAGCCTCCTCCAGCACCGCCAGCACCCGCCACGGCCCAGGATCCTTCGGCAGCATCGCCGCCGCACGCTCCAGCGCCGTCCTCGCCTCCTCATTCCGACCCAATCGCGCCAGCGCCAGCCCGATGATGAAATGCGACCTCCCCGACTGCCAGATCCGCTCCACCGCCTGCATCCCTGCCTCCACCGCCGCTTCATCCTCATGCCGCCTCAGGTGAATCCCCGCCAGTACCTGCCACGCCGCCGCACTCTCCTCCTCCAGCACCAGCGCCCGCCTCGCCGCCTGCTCCGCCGCCTCCAGCTTCCCTAACTCCAGACAGATCTCCGCCAGCACCACACACGCCCCCGAAATCCGCGGCAGCCCATGCGCCGCCCTCGACACCTGCCCCCACGCCTCCTCCTTCTCCCCCATCGCCAGCAGTGCCCGCGCCATGATCATCCGGATCACCGGCAACGGCCGCTCCGGATCACTCTCAGGATACGCCGCAATCAACAGCTCAAGGCTCTGTCTCGGCCGCCCCGCCTTCTCTAACGCATTCGCCAGCTGATGAATATACCGGCTCTCCCACGGCCTCACCCTTAAACACCGCGCCAGCAGCGGCACCGCCTCCTCCGCACGGTCCATCGACAGATACACCTGCGCCAGATTGTAGTCCGCCTCCAGCCGCGCCGCCATCGCCGCCTTCTCCGCATCCTCCTCCTGATCCTCCACATACCCCAACGCCACCAGCTGCCGCGTCATCTCCGCACTCTCACCCTCACTCGCCCCAAATGCCGTCCCCTCAGGATGCCGCCCATCCTCCCCCGCCACCGCCTCCCACGTCTCAATCCTCCGCGGCAAATCCCCCACCCGCATCCCCCGCAACGCCCCCACTAGCGGCTTCCCAGGCATGTCCTTCCCGCACGGCAGCCCAGCCAGCGTCAGCAATGTCGGCGTAATGTCCAGCAGGCTCGCCCCATACACCGTCCCTCCCTCCTCCACCCCCGGCCCTGCCATCACCAGCATCCCCATCTCCCGATGCCACAAGGTCGGCCCCGCAGGATCATTCGGATCCGCCAGCGGCCGGTCACTCCCACTCAAAAACCCATGGTCCGAACACAATACCACCGTCGTCTCCTCCCCAGCCAGCTCCAGCAGTCTCCCTAGCATCAAATCATGAAACCGATACGCCGACGTGATCACCTCACGATACAGCTCGTAATCCCTCTCCCCGATGTGCGCCATCCGCGGCGGATGATACGGCATGAACCCATGACAGAATAAATCGATCCCCTCAAAATACACCCCCAGAAAATCCCACTCCTCACTCTCCATGATCTCCGTCGCCGCCGCCTGCACCGACGCCGTCGCACTCAATACCCTCGCCAGCGATTCCAACCGCCGGTCGCTGTCCTGATCAATCTCCCCAGCCCGCGGCACAAACGGCAGCAGATCCGCCCCCTCAATCTCCTCCGGCTGCACCCTCAACCGCGCATACCGCCGCGCCAGCCCCTCAGGATGCACCGCCCCAGCAGGCATCTTCCACACGTTCGCCTCCCGCTTCGGCTCCGCATTCAGAAACAGATTGCTCACCACCGTCCCCCTCAACGGCTCCGCAGGATGACTCGCCCACCACCCCACCGTGCTGCACCGCCACCCCTCCTGGTGCAATATGTTCCACACCGCCTTCCCTCGCCGCGTCAACGACGACCACGGCCGCACCCCCTTCCCTCCAGGATCCGCCTCCACAAATCCATGCACCCCATGCGCATCCGCCGTCTTCCCGGTCGCTATCGTCGTCCAAAGCATCGGCGACACCATCGGCATCAGACTCGCCAGATTCCCCCTCACCCCACGGCCAATCAGCCCAGCCAGCTCAGGCATCATCCCAGCCTCCAGCATTGGATCAATATGCCGCCAATCCGCCGCATCCCACCCAATCAGCAGGATCCGCCGCCTCCCCGGCACTCGCCTCCCCTCGGGCTCTCTCTTCGGTTCTTCCATCTCGGTTCTCATCGCACTCCCCCCATCCTGCCACCACTCCACTCCGCTCTGTCCACCTAAAATCAATAAATCCTCCCAGCCTTGCGATATTCCTTGCCCCCATGGTTCGATTCCTGCCACCCTCCCCCGTTGTTTCGCTCGCCGGGCAACCCCACACACCCAAGGCCCGCAAGGCTCCATTCCTCACCACCCACTCGTCGCCGCCGTGAAAACATTCCGCACTCTCTCCCCCTCCACCTCCGCACGCCTCGCCTCCTACTCCTCCACCGCCGCCGTCGGTGCCCTCTCCCTCGCCTCCTCCAACGCCTCCATCGTCTACGTCAACGCCGGCAACACTCTCCTCGCCGACCCTGTCCCCAATAACGCCAACTACGGCTTCTTCCCCTTCGACCTCAACGCCGATTCCATCAACGACATCGCCTTCGCAGTCCGCGCGACCGCGACCGGCAGCGCCACACCCTCTTTCGCTGTCGTCCTCGCCTCTGAAGTCGTCGGCTCCGCTGTCGGCGTCATCGGTCAGGAAATCGCCGGTTACCCCTACGCCGACCGCCTCTCCGGCGGCACCCTCATCGACGGCTCCTCCGGCTTCCTCGTCCTGACTGAGGCAGACAGCAACGTCGCCTCCATGGCCTTCGGCCCAGGCTTCCCCAACAGCCAGTGGGCCGTCCCAGGCTCCAACTCCGGCTACCTCGGCGTCCGCTTCAACATCGGCACCGCCGAACACTTCGCATGGATGCGCCTCACCGTCGCTCCCCAAGCCTCCGCCACCCCACGCGCCATCACCGTCCACGAATGGGCCTACGAAGACGTCCCCGGCGTCGGCATCGAAGCAGGCGCCATCCCCGAACCCTCCGCACTCGGCCTCCTCGCCCTCGGCTCCGTCGGCCTCGCCGCTCGCCGCCGCCGTAAGGTCGCCTGATCCATCTCCATCCGTCATGTCCCCGCCAGACGGCTCTCGCCAGCCTTCCGGCGGGTTCCTCATGCTCCGCCGCCACCACCACGCCACTCTCCACTCCATGAAACCACTGCTCGCCGCCCTCCTCGTCTCCACCCTCTCCGCATCAGCTCAGGATGTCCTCCTGCCACCCAATCAGCAGTGGTCCGTCCTCCACGTCACCTCCGGCGTCGACCCCGCCACCCTCGACCCCACCGGCGACTTCGCCTCCACATGGCACTCCTCCTCCGGCTACGACGGCCCCGCCTTCTCCGCCCCAGCCACCGCCCCCTTCCGCTACGGCACCATCACCTACTTCACCAACGCAGGCCTCGCCGCCACCGTCCTCACCACCCCAGCCACCGGCCTCCGCTACACCAGCTACTTCAAAACCTCCTTCACCGTCTCCAAAGCCTACCCGGAACTCACCGCCCAGATGCTCGCCGACGACGGAGCCGTCATCTACCTCGATGGCATCCCCATCAAACGCGTCAACATGAGCAACACCACCGGTGACGACTTCTTCGCCTTCGCCGACGGCGCCGCTCGCACCGAAGACGGCGCAGACACCGAATCCTCTCTCATCAATATCTCCCTCGGCCCCATCACCGCAGGCCCCCACACCCTGGCCGTCTCACTGCACAACGCCGCCAGCGACAGCAGCGACCTCGCCCTCTACCTCCGCCTCCTCGGCTCAACCCCTCCACCCCCGGTCATGCTCACTCGCAACATCGCCGGTAACCCCACCACCGTCCGCGCCGAAGCCGCCGTCCCAGGCTGGACCGCCGCACGCTCCGACTCCTTCATCATGAACGGCTCCACCGGGGCCACCATCCGCTCGGACACCATCGACCTCTCCACCGTCGGCCCAGCCTCCGTCGCCCTCTCTCTCTACGCCTCGGAAAACAGCACCGGCTCCAACTTCGAACCCACCGACTCCTTCTCCGCTAAACTCGAAGTCACCCTCGACGACAACACCACCGCTGAAATCAGCATGGTCCCCGTCGCCGATGACCTCAACGCCGACGGTCTCCTCAACGGCGACGAAATGAACCCCATCCTCGCCACCGCCACAGAATACATCTACTGCTCCCGCAACCTCACCGCAGCCATCCCCGCTAACGTCAAATCCGCCAGACTCGTCGTCTCCGGCACCGCCGACTCCGCCAGCGAAACGCTCCGCTGGGGAGCCGCCACCATCACCGACCAGAACACCCTCGCCGACTCCGACGCCGACGGCATCATCAATCAGGACGAAGCCGTCGCCGGCACCGACCCCGAAGACCCAGCCAGCTTCTTCAGAATAACTTCCTCGGAACTCGACAGGGACGGCGTCGGCAGCGACGGCTTCATCATTGGCGGCAATACGCTCTCCGGCAGAGCCTACGCCGTAGAAACCACCGACATCGACATGGCCCTCTGGGAATCCCTCGGCGTCTTCGCCCCCAGCACCAACAACGGCGGCGTCATCATCGGCTTCGGCACCACCTACCCAGAAACTTTCTTCGGCCGCCTCCGGCCAGTCCCCTGACCTCACACCCGCTCCGGCACCCGCGTCAGCTCTCGCCACAGAAACGCCAGCCGCTCCGCCAGCACGCCAAACACTTCCGCCGGCCCAGCCACACCCCCGCCTCGCTCCGCCTCCCGCAGCAGCTCCCCTGCCGCCGCCAGCCCCGCCAGTTGCCCTTCATCCAGTGTGTGCACGTCCAGAAACTGCGTGCGCGCCCCGATGATCTCATCCGGCCTTACCCACGCGTGCAAAGGCACCGGGCGCGACGCCTCCGAAAACACCGCCAGCCGCACCGTCTCCCGCACCGCCATCCTCCGCTCGCACACAAACCGCACCAGCGTCTGCCAGTACCCGCTGTCACCATGCGGCTCCATCCCTAACCAGATCTCCGCACCAGGCATCCGCCACACTCCCGCGCGCCGCCCCCCGCCCCCCGGCAGCTGTCCTTCCTCCCACGTCACCACCGCCAGTTGCTGCCCCGCCGCTTTCAACACCTGAAACACCGCGTCGTCATCCGCACGCACCCCGCCCCCCTCTAACAACACCGCACGCCGCCGCTGCCAGCGCCGCTCCACCGTACCCCCTCCCTCATCCACAAAAGCCTTCGCCACAACCCTCGCCCCACTCGGCCGCACCTCACCCGCCCCCTCATCCTCCGGCACAATCAGAAACGCCTCGCGCATCACCTCCCCCCGATCTGAATCCGATGGCTCACTAACACT
>JAIXVE010000005.1 GCA_027483175.1 Verrucomicrobiaceae bacterium
GATGCACCCATACAGCCGAACGACCACCGCGGCCGAGGCTCTAACTCGGCGGGAGAGGGCGGAATCTTCGGCGGGATGTACATTGCCATGACGCCCGACGGTTCCGGGGATTCACGGAGCGCAGCGGGATCTCCTCCGCCGCTCTGTTCGTGTTGATTCGCGCCAGTGTTGATCATTTGGGTTTCGACTTCGTGCGGTAATCTCCCTTGTCTGGATTATAAAAGCAAAATCCCGCCTTGGCGAGCTCGATAGTTCCCTTTAGACCATGAGCAGACAAAACCTTCTCGACCTCTTTGATATCGGCGGGATCGATGAGACTCAAATGCTCAACCCGCGAAGTGACATCGCCGTAGGACTTCTGAATGTTGCTCTTCGCGAACTCCTCGGTGATGCGATTCTCACCGGCTTTGGAAAGCTGATGCACATGAATGTCGTGATCAGTCGCGAAGGTCTTGATCCTCCACTGGCTATCCAGGAGAAAGCAAAACTGAACAGTATCTGCGACAGATGCTGCGGGTCGCTCAGTCTCCTCGATATAGCTACTCTCGATGGTCAGGATGGCGACGATCAATGTGATGGGCACTGGCATAATGCTAAGGGCAGTGGACTTCGCTTGTTGGCCGAACGACCGGATCAGGCGACGGCGAGCGGGAGGCGTCAATGACACGACAGATGCCATACGATCCGTTGCCTGCATCCGTTTTGGTGGCTCCTGTTGGAATCCATTTTGCGTGGGTTTCAATCCCCTCAAATCCCGCGGCAAAAAGCAGATCTCGCCAATCCCTCTGCGCCAGCCGAATCGCTTCAATGAGCTTGCCGAGGTCACCATCGCTTAACTTCAGTGCTGCGAACTGAATTCTCTCCAACTCATGAGCTTCCCAATTCTCTAGAAGTGGGAGATTTGTACTGCATTCGCGCTCCAACAACTCAACGACTCGACCTCGATCCGATGGCTGAAAAAGCAGTTCAATCCGCCGCTGCGTTCCTGCCGTGATCGTCACCGGATTTTTCGCACGTCGCCACCAGCGAAGGAATTCTTTTAGTTGCTCGAACATCCTTTATGAGAGCCAACAGTTGATCATTTCACTATATCTCGTGGAATATCCATTCTCAATCGGTGCGTTCCGGCAAGTCCCGGAATCCTGCAACCGCCTGAATTTCAACGGATATGATTGAATTCAGAGCATTATATCCGGCCCAACCGAATTGGCAAGAGCTTCCCACCGTGCCTTGGCATCGCCATCGATCAAGGTGGCGTCGAGCCCAGGCCTACCAAAAAATCCCCCATTGCCTGCCCGCCTCATCTGCGGCCACCCAGCATTCCGTGCACTCACCTGCAGTTCAAGGTGATCGGGCTGCCCAAACTCTCGACAAGGGTTTGGCACGAGCGGAGGCACTCGCATCCGCGTCCGACCATCGAGAACTTTCTTTATTGAGCACAGCGGAGGGAACGGACGCCTGACCGGACGGCGGGAATCGCATGGTTGCCGGCGCCCCACGAGCGGCTCAATCGCCCGTTTCACCGGTGAGGCCGCCCAACTGATCCCGGAATATCCATCAACTGACCCTGCGTGCAGTTGCAATTCGTCACGGCGTCGCAGCCATGTCCGCGCGGTTCAGGAATTGCTGAGGTCATAACCTTCTTAGCACCACCGCGATCCACGCGCACATCATGAATCGTCCGGACGTTGTCGCCCGCCGCCCGCCCGATGGATTGGCAGCATCATGGGTGCGCTCTCCGGCCGGAGAACATCCCAAACCGCTCCCCCCCCCGGTTGCCTCCCCATCCCGCTCCCTTCATCTCGTCACCTTCGCAGCACACCCACGCCCTTCCCCTCCCCGTCCATCCACGGGTCACCCCCAAACCTCACAACCTCCCGGCCGCAGGCATCTCTCCGGAATCCGTGATGACCACTCAGACCCTCACGCCAGCCGCTCCAGCAGCCAGCCCTTCAGCTCCGCAATCTTCACCCGGTGCTGCGCCCCGTTATCCCGCTCCCGCACCGTCACCGTGTCCGCCAGCTCCGGCCCTTTCTCGCCCAGCGTCTCGAAATCAATCGTCACCCCGAACGGAGTCCCCGCTTCATCCTGTCTCGCATACCGCCGCCCGATCGCCGCCGTCTCATCATAGAAGCAGTTCATCAGCGGCTTCAGCATCGCGTAAACCTCGCGCGCCTTCGCCACCAGTTCCGGCCGATTCTTCAATAACGGGAACACCCCGACCTTCACCGGTGCCACCCGAGGATGGAAACGCAGCACTGTCCGCCGTTCCACCTTCCCGTTCACATCCGCCTTGTCTTCCTCACAGAACGCCGCACACAGCACCGCCAGCGCCAGCCGGTCCAGCCCAGCCGACGGCTCGATCACATGCGGCACATAGTTCCCCGTGAAGAACCGCGCACTCCAGTGCTCCGCCCGAGCCACCGCCGCCGCCAGTTCCTCCGCCGTCGCCGCACGCTTCGCCTTCGCCGCCGCCGCTTCTGCCTTCGCCCGGAATTCCGCCGTCTTCACTGCCACAAATTCGGCCCGCTTCGCCTCATCCCACCCTGACACCGCCGCCTTCAGTTCCTCATCGAAGAACTCCTGCGGCTTACCGCAATGCGTCTGATGCTGCGTCAGATCAAAATCACCACGCGCCGCAATCCCCTCCAGCTCTTCCGTCCCGAACGGAAACTTGAACAGAATGTCCACACACGCCCTCGCATAATGCGCTAGGTCATCCCCCGTCTGCCAGTAGTAATCCAGCACGTCCGCTCCCAGTCCGATGCTCTGATAGAACGCCGTCCGCTGCGCCACCCAGTACCGGTGCCACATCTCCCATCCCCAGTTGTCCGCAGGCACTGACAAATCCGCACTCTCACTCCACTCCGCCACACTCCCGCACACCGCCGCCACCGCCTCGTCCGGCTTGATGAAGAACTCCAGCTCCATCTGCTCGAACTCCCGGCTCCGGAACGTGTAGTTCTTCGGCGTCACTTCATTCCGGAACGCCTTCCCGATCTGACAGATCCCGAACGGCACTTTCTGCCGCGATGTGTCTAGCACATTCTTGAACTGCGCAAAAATCGCCTGCGCCGTCTCCGGCCGCAGATACGCCACATCCGCCTCCGTCGCCGTCGGCCCCACGTACGTCTTGAACATCAGATTGAACGGCCGCGGCTCCGTCAATTGCGCCCCGTTCTCAGGATTGAATCCACGCGTGTTCTCCACCTTCTCCCCCTGCTCACCTCCCAGCACCACCGCATTCTTCACCCCGCGCTGCTCGTAAAACTGCTTCGCCACCTTCAGCGCACTCTCCCGCGGCTTGCCCGGCGGCACCAGCACCGCAAACGCCACCGCACTAGCCGTCCCTTCATCACCACTCGCTCCCGTAAACCGAAACACCATCCCGCTCTGCAGATCCACATGATCCGCCCGGAACCGCTTCTGCGTCAGCAGGCAGTCCGCCATCGGATCACTGAAGGTATCCACGTGACCCGACGCCTTCCAGATCGCCGGATGCATGATGATCGTCGCATCCAGCCCCAGCACGTCCTCACGCTCCCGCGTCATCGCCCGCCACCACAAATCCCGCAGATTCCGCTTCAGCTCCGCTCCCATCGGGCCGTAATCCCAGAACCCCGCAATCCCTCCGTAAATCTCAGACGACTGAAAAATGAAACCACGCCGTTTGCAGAGGCTCGAGATCTTCTCCATGAGGGGCGATTCCTTGACGGGCTGTGACATGTTCGTGGGGGCTGGGAAAAAAGTGGGCCGAACCCATGCCGCCCGCCCACACGATGGCAAATGGAAAACCACGCCCCCTGGCCCCATCCGCCAGCGCCCTTGCAGCCACCCCTATCCCCGCGGATACTGACCCATGAAAGACTCCCAACCTCCAACCCCGAAGGCTCTCATCCCGGTCCTCGGCGCCGCCCTCCTCCTCAGCACGGTCGGCACCCGCTCCCACCGCCCCACCTGCGCTGGCGGTCTCTGCGCCCTCTCCGGAGCCGCCCTCGCCTGCCCCACCCCATCCCCAAACACGCTCCCAGCCACCTCCCCAACCACTCCGCAAGCCCATCCCGCCCCACCAGTCGTCCTCCCCTGATTTCCCCCGCGCCGAGGATCCCCTTGCCCACGGCGCAATCCCGTGCATCTCCCTGATCCCATGCTCAAGGATTACCTGCCAGTTCTCATGCAGATCGTCATCGCCAGCGGCTTCGCCGTCGTGACGCTCCTCGTCAGTGTCCTCCTCGGCAAATCCGGGACCGCCAACGACACCAAAGACTCCGCCTACGAATGCGGCATGCTCCCCATCGGCGACGCCCAACCACGCTTCAGCGTCAAGTTCTACATGGTCGCCATGCTCTTCGTCCTCTTCGATATCGAGGTCGTCTTCATGTACCCATGGGCCCTCGTCTTCCGCGACCTCATCGCCGTCAACTCCGCCGTCTTCTGGAGCATGGCCAGCTTCGCCTCCATCCTCCTCGTCGCCTACCTCTACGCACTCCGTAAAGGCGCCCTCAAGTGGAACGACTGACCTCGCCCCTCCCCCACCGGCATGGTCCATCACGTCGCTCTCTACAAACTCCTCCCGGACGTTTCCCAGGAAACCCTCGAGGAAATGGTCCGCAGAACCAAATCCCTCCTCCTCAAAATCCCGGAAGCCCTCGCCGTCCGCTCCGGTAAACGCATCGACCCTCGCTGCGAATTCCCCTTCTTCGTCGCCATCGACTTCGAAAACCTCGCGAAACAGGAAATGTTCCGCGACGACCCGGTCTACTACAAATTCATCGAGGAAGTCATCCGCCCGCACACCGCCGCAGAAGTCCTCCTCGACTACGAAATGGAACCCGGCCGCAACGTCAAATACTCCTGACATCCCCCTCCTCCAGCTTTCCTCCCTCTCTCCCCATGAAATCCCTCATCCTCTCCGCTCTCGCCTTCTCCCTCGCCCTCTCCCCGCTCTCCGCGGAAGATAAACCAGCAGAAATCAAGGCCGGCAGTCTCACCTTCAAGGCCGCCGCCCCATGGACCGCCAAAGCGGAACCACGCCCCATGAGCGCCGGCGGTCTCACCCTCCCTGGCAAAGATGGAGCCCAGGGCGTCGAAGCCGACTTCTATTGCTTCGGCACCGGCCAGGGCGGCGACATCGAAGCCAACATGAAGCGCTGGCAATCCCAGTTCCTCCCCGGCGACGACGGCAAGGCGATCGAACCCAAACGCGAAGACGCCACCGTCGGCTCCCATAAGGTCCACTACGTCCTCCTCAAAGGCACGTTCCTCAGCGGCCCAGCCATGAGCCCCAAGAAAACCCCCGTCCCAGGCTCCGCCATGATCGGCGCCATCATCGAACACGCCGACGGCAATGTCTTCATCAAGGTCACCGGCCCAGAAAAAGCCGTCACCGCCCTCCAGGAAGACGTCAAAAAACTCGTGGCCTCCGCCCTCGGCAAGTAACACCTCCCTCCCGCGGCTCCACCGCTCCCTCGCCCCCCACGATCCAGCCCTCCCAGGGGCCCTCGGCGCTCCGTCGTCACCCCGCCCTCCCCCACCATGCGCATCCAAGCCTTCCGCGGTCTCACCCCGCGTCCAGATCTCGCCGCCGACGTCGCCGCCGTCCCCTACGATGTCGTCGATACAGAAGAAGCACGCGCCCTCGCCGCCCACAGGCCCCACGACCTCCTCCACGTCGACCGCGCCGAAATCGACCTCCCACCCGACACCGACCCCTACAGCGACATCGTCTACCAGACCGCCGCCGCCAATCTCCAGAACCTCATCGCCAACGGCATCCTCCAGCGCGAACCAGGCCCCGTCCTCTATCTCTATCAGCAGCAGATGGGCCCCCACGTCCAGACAGGCATCATCGCCGCCTGCCACATCGACGACTACGGCAACGACATCATCCGCAAACACGAGAAAACCAGGAAGGTCAAAGAAGACGACCGCACCCGCCTCGTCGACGCCCTCTCGGCTCACACCGGCCCCATCTTCCTAACCTACCGCCAGCAGCCCGCCATCGACGCCGAGGTCTCCCGCGTCCTCGCCTCCGAAAAACCTCTCTTCGACTTCACCGCCCCGGACGGCATCGCCCACCGGGTCTGGAAACTCTCCTCCACCGCCTCCCTCGTCGACGCCTTCGCGAACGTCCCCCTCGCCTACGTCGCCGACGGCCACCACCGCAGCGCCTCCGCATGGCGCGTCGGCTCGGAACGCCGCGCCGCCAATCCTAACCACAATGGCTCGGAAGACTACAACTGGTTCCTCGGGGTCCTCTTCCCCGCCAACCAACTCCAGATCCTCCCCTACAACAGGCTCGTCAAAGACCTCAACGGGCTCTCCCCTGACGAATTCCTCGCCCGACTCTCCGCCGCTGGCTTCACCGTCACCCCAGCCTCCGATAAATCCCCAGCCGCCCCAACTGAAGCCCGGCTCTACCTCAACCACCTCTGGTACTCCCTCCACTGGGACACTTCCTCCATCTCCGACCCCGTCTCCCGTCTCGACGTCTCCGTCCTCCAGGACCGGGTCCTCGCTCCCATCCTCGCCATCAATGACCCACGCACCGACGACCGCATCGAATTCGTCGGCGGCATCCGCGGCACCGACGAACTCGAACGCCGCGTCAACGACGGCTCCGCAGCCCTCGCCTTCTCTCTCTTCCCCGTCACCGTCGACCAACTCATGGACATCGCCGACGCCGGCCAGATCATGCCGCCCAAAAGCACATGGTTCGAACCAAAACTCCGCTCCGGTCTCGTCATCCAGACGTTCTGATTCCCATCCGCCCCCCATCCGGTCCATCCCCCACCCTCCGCACCCATGGACCAGTCGCCCCCTCCTGACCCCTCCGCAGCCCCACACGACAAAGCCGACAAGGGCTGTCTCCTCTTCCTCTTCCTCGGCCTCCTCGGCGTCTTCCTCGCCCCAGCCATCCTCCTCCTCGGCGGCGCCCCAGTCATCGTCCCTCTCCTCCTCGTCTTCCTCTGCACCGTCGCCACCCCAGTCCTCAACCCCACCGAACGCCTCAACCGACGCGCCCGCTGGACCGGCCGCATCATCACATGGCTCCTCATGGTCGGCACCCTCGCCACCGCCGCCATCCTCCTCTACCGCCGCTTCTTCTCGGACATCGAACCCCTATGACCTCCCCTCCTCGCGAAAAACTTCCGAGATACTGATTTTCTTCTTGCCCGCTCACCCTCCAATCGCCACATTCCAAACATAGCCATGAAAAAATTCAGCGCCTGCTTCGCTCTCGCCGCCATGTTCTTCCAATCCACCGCTCTCGCGTGGGTCGGCGGCCCGTACGGTGACAACACCACTGACGGCATCACCGGCGGGATCTTCCAGTACACCATCCGCGGCGCTCGCACGTCCGGGATGTCCCGCTTCTCCCAAAACACCGCCTCCGCCTTCAACTCGGAATTCGGTGACTCCGTCGTCTACTTCCGCGGCACCACTTACTACGGCGAATCCTACGGCTTCGTCGACTTCGCCTCCAAAAAGTGCGACGGCATGATCAATGCCGCCACCGCCGGTGCCGACAACAACCCACAATCCCTCTGGCGCTCCGCCACCGGTACCACATGGGGCGTCAATAACGGCGTCCGCTACGGCATCGGCAACCCCCTCTTCGGTGGTGTCTTCGACGGCTCCAACAACGCCGCCAAGCGCGCCGTCGTCAACGCCACATGGTCCGGCAAACTGACCAAGACCAAGCCAGTCCCTCGCTTCTCAGGTAAGGGCGAAGCTTCCTTCCTCGGTGAAGGCAACAGCTCCACCACCATCACCGTCTCCTCCGCCACCGGCGACTTCGACACCCCAACGCCTCCGGCCCTCCCTGTCGACCCGCCCACCAACGGTTCCATCACCACCACCACGATCAACCAAGGCGACGGTCCTAAAGTCGAAGCCACCATCAGAATCAGGGTCTACGGCGGCCGCATCAGCACCGCCCCATACCTCGGCACCAACGCCTTCCGCGCTCTCTAATCCAGAGTCGCTCAACGCGCCTGACTTCAACAGGGCGGCGGATTCTTCCGCCGCCCTGTTTTTTTGTGAACATCCTCCCCCACCCTTCCATCTAACACTCAACTGACCTCCATCCCCCCTTCCGCCCAACCCCTCCCACCGCTCCTAGCATGCTCCGCGGCCACTCTCCCGCCTTCCTCGGCACCACCACCCTCATCTTCGGCTTCTGCGGCCTCATGACCACGCTGCTCGTCCGCAGCATCCTCTTCCCGGAAAACTCCCAGCTCGCCACCGCCTCCCCTCAGGCCATCTGCGAACTCTTCGCCTCCCGCAGCGAAGGCACAGACATGGACATCTACGAAGGCGATACCATCATCGGCCAATGCCGCATCACCCCTCTCAGCGGCCCTCCAATCCCCTCCCGCCGCCTCGAAAGCGTCCGCGTCGCCCTCAATGGCACGCTCCAACTCCGCGGCCCCTTCGCCTCCTTCGGCCAACTCGCCCTCAATAGCAGATTCGACCTCTCCGTCTCCGGCGACGTCACTTCCTTCGACCTCAACCTCCGTCTCCCCAAGGCCGATCCCCCCATCGACCTCAGAATCGACCAACCCAAGGGTGCCGCATGGCCTGCCATCACCCTCACCCGTGGCACCCACATCGCCTTCACCTCAAACTCCGGCGCAGAACCCGACGCCGCCACCAAATCCCTCCTCCTCTGGCTCTCCTCCACTCTCGGCATCAATCCCGACCAACTCGCCAGTCTCTCCAAACCACCATCCGCCTCCACCCCCAGCGCCTCCCTCTCCGCTCGCGCCGGCCGCATCACCGTCGCCAACTCCTCCACCGACGGCTTCATCCTCGCCCGCAGCGACGCCGACTCCAACCGCGCCTTCCGCCTCTACATCGCCTCCACCGGCGAAATCCTCCGCATCGAAACGCCCTCCAGCTTCAATCTCCTCAGCGAATCATTCCGCCCACCCGACATCTCCCCACACTCCCCAACCGACCACTCGCCTCCACCCCCATGATCCGCACTCGCGATCTCACCATGCACTACGGCAGCCTCTGCGCTCTCGACCACCTCTCCCTCGAAATCCCCCAGGGCGAATTCTTCGCCTTCCTCGGCGCCAACGCCGCCGGAAAAACCACCACCATCAAACTCCTCACCGGCCTCCTCAAGGCCTCCTCCGGCGAAGCATGGCTCTGCGGCCACCACGTCCAGAACGACGCCCGCGCCGCCAAACAAGCCCTCGGCTTCGTCCCCGATGTCGCCGTCTTCTACGACAAACTCACCGCCCTCGAATTCATGGGCTTCATCGCCGAAATCTTCTCCGTCCCCCCAGACCGCGCCCGCCGCCTCACCGGCGATCTCTTCGACCAGTTCGCCCTCCACCCCTACGGTCGCGAACAAATCGAACACCTCAGCCACGGCACCCGCCAGCGCCTCGCCATCGCCTCCGCCCTCCTCCACGACCCCAAGGTCATCATCATCGACGAACCCATGATCGGCCTCGACCCAGTCCACATGCGCGTCGTCAAAGAAGAACTCAAAGCCCGCTCCCGCGCCGGTGTCACCATCTTCATGTCCACCCACCTCCTCAACGTCGCCGAAGAACTCGCCGACCGCATCGGCATCATCGACCAGGGCAAACTCGTCGCCCTCGGCTCCATGTCCGAACTCCGCCAGAACGCCGGCCAGGACTCCCTCGAACCCATCTTCCTCAACCTCATGTCCGCATCCTCTCACCCCTCCCCGGACCTCCGCCACTGATCCCGCTCGCACCACCGTTTGACGCCCCCTCCTCCCCACGTAGCCTCAGCCCCATCATGGATCTGGACTTCCTCAGCGCCGCAGACGCCGGCAAACCCGGCCGCATTCACCTCATCGGCGTCGCCGGCAGCGGCATGAGCGGCATCGCCGCCCTCCTCCTCGACCTCGGCTACCAAGTCAGCGGCTCCGACCGCAGCACCACCATCGAAACCGAACGCCTCCAGCAGGCCGGTCTCGAATTCTTCTGCCCACACACCGCAGAAAGTGTCCTCGGTGCCTCCGCCATCGTCTACTCCTCCGCCGTCAAACCCGGCCGCAATGTCGCCTACGACACCGCCTCCGCAGCCGGCATCCCCCTCTTCCGCCGCGCCGAAGCCCTCGCTTCCATCATGAAGCGCAAACACGGCATCGTCGTCGCAGGCATGCACGGAAAAACCACCACCTCCGCCATGGCCGCCCACGTCCTCCGCGAAGCCGGGCTCCACCCCTCCCACTACGTCGGCGCTGAAATCCCCCTCCTCGGCACCAACGCCCACTGGGACCACGAAGGCACCCACTTCGTCGCAGAAGGCGACGAAAGCGACGGCACTCTCGTCCTCTACCACCCCTCACACGCCATCCTCCTCAACATCGAGGAAGAACACCTCGACTACTACCGCGACCTCGCTCACATCAATTCCGTCTACCGCCAACTGCTCGACCAGACCTCCGGCTATTCCTATTTCTGCGCCGCCGACGCCGGTGCCCTCGCCCTCTGCCAGAACCGCGAAGACTGCCGCAGCTACGGCTGGGAACTCTCTAACGACTTCTCCGCCCAGGAGGTCGAGGTCATGGGCCAGAGCACCCGCTTCTCCGTCTTCAGAAACCGCGAACCCCTAGGCCACCTCATCCTCAATATCCCCGGCCGCCACAACGTCCTCAACGCCCTCGCCGTCATCGCCCTGGCAACAGACATGGGCGTCCCCTTCGACCGCATCGCATGGGCCCTCAGCACGTTCCGCGGAGCCAAACGCCGCTTCGACGTCAAACTCCGCTCCCCTCACTACACCATCGTCGACGACTACGGCCACCACCCCACCGAAGTCGCCGCCACCCTCGAAACCGCCCGCCGCTTCTCCTCCGGCCGCGTCGTCTGCATCTTCCAACCCCACCGCTACACCCGTACCCAGCTCCTCAAAGACCAGTTCGCCACCGCCTTCTCTAACTGCGACGCCCTCTTCGTCCTCGACATCTACCCAGCCAGCGAACTCCCCATCCCTGGCATCTCCGGCCAGACCATCGTCGACGCCGTCCGCTCCCACGAAGGCGATAAACTCAAGGTCTTCTCCACCCCCACACACGCCGCCGCACGCGCCGCCGCCGGCAACTTCCTCCGCCCCGGCGATCTCCTCATCACGCTAGGCGCAGGCAATGTCCACGAAATCGGCACACTCCTCGCCGAAGACCTCACCACTCTCGAACAGATCGCCGCAGCCCTCGACGACCCCGACGCCACCGTCCGTCTCTTCGAACCCATGACCCGCCACACCACCATGAAGGTCGGCGGCCCTGCCCAGTTCTGGATCGAACCCCGCTCCACCGAAAGCTTCTCCCACCTCATCCGCTTCTGCCGCGAACGCGGGATCCCCACCCGCATCATCGGCCGCGGCTCCAATCTCCTCATCCGCGACGGCGGCATCAAAGGCGCCGTCATCCACCCCGAAGGCGGCGATTTCGACGAACTCTCCGTCGACGGCAACACCATCCGCGCAGGCTCCGCCGTCAAATTCAAACGCCTCGCCGCCGCCGCTCGCCAGGCCGGCCTAACAGGCTTCGAATGGATGGAAGGCATCCCCGGCTCAGTCGGCGGTGGTCTCCGCATGAACGCCGGTGCCATGGGCATCGAAACCTTCGACCAGGTCCTCTCCGTCCGCTACCTCGACGCCGCTGGCTCCGTTCAGGAAAAATCCCGCGACGAAATCCTCGTCCGCTACCGCAGTGTCCCGGAATTCAACGACCAGTACTGCATCAGCGCCGTCTTCCAAGGCACCCCCGCCCCACTCGAGGTCATCGACGCCAACCTCCAGCTCAGCATCGAGAAACGCAAATCCTCCCAACCCATCGCCGCCTCCGCCGGCTGCATCTTCAAAAACCCCGCCGCCTGCCCAGCCGGTAAACTCATCCAGGAACTCGGCCTCAAAGAAGCCTCCGTCGGCCCAGCCAAGGTCTCCCCAGTCCACGGCAACTTCATCGTCAACGAAGGCGGCGCATCCGCCTCCCAGGTCCTCGAACTCATCTCCCGCATCCGCCAAACCGCCCGTCGCGAACGCGGCATCGATCTCGAAACCGAAGTCCAGATCGTCGGCGAGGACCTCCCCCTCCCATGAATCTCCTCTCCCCTCCACCCCGCCCCCACGGCTGGGAATCATGGGACCCGGCCATGCGCGCCACGCTCATGTTCGTCTTCAACGGCAATGAGGTCCTCCTCATCCGCAAAAAACGCGGGCTCGGCGCAGGCAAAATCAACGGCCCCGGCGGTAAACTCGACCCCGGCGAATCCCCTGCCCAATGCGCCATCCGCGAAACCGCCGAAGAACTCCTCATCTCCGCTCACAACCCCTCCCTCCTCGGCCTCCTCCACTTCCGCTTCACCGACGGGCTCACCCTCGAATGCCACGTCTTCCGCGCCGACTCCCACTCCGGCACCGCCACCGAAACCGACGAAGCCATCCCCCTCTGGACCCCCATCTCCTCCATCCCCTTCCACGAAATGTGGGCCGACGACATCCACTGGTTCCACCACCTCCTCACCTCCACCCCCTTCCGCGGCTTCTTCGACTTCGACAACGACACCATGCTCTCCTGTCTCGTCGAATCCTGATCCGCTCTCCCCACCCACGGGCTTGATTCCTTAAGCTTCCCAAACTATCTCCCACGGCACCCGATCCTCTTTCCTCTCCGCTCACCACCCGCAGCCATGGCAGACTCCGACTACACCGAAGACAGCATCAAATCCCTCGACTGGGTCGAACACATCCGCCTCCGCCCAGGCATGTACATCGGTAAACTCGGCGACGGTTCCTCCCCCGACGACGGCATCTACATCCTCGTCAAGGAAGCCCTCGACAACTCCATCGACGAATTCGTCATGGGCCACGGGAAACAAATCGACGTCACCCTCGACGACCACGGCAACTTCGTCGTCCGCGACTTCGGCCGCGGCATCCCTCTCGGCAAGCTCATGGACTGCGCCGCCAAAATCAACACCGGCGCCAAATACGACTCCAAAGCCTTCAAGAAATCCGTCGGACTCAACGGGGTCGGCATCAAAGCCGTCAACGCCCTCTCCGACATCTTCGAAATCCAGGCCTTCCGCGAAGGCGAAACCAAGGCCATCACCTTCAGCCGCGGCAAGGTGAAGTCAGAAATGAAAAAACCCGAGCGCTCCGCCGAACCCAACGGCACCCGCATCGGCTTCCACCCGGACCCAACCGTCTTCGCCGCCAAATTCCGCTTCGAACACGACATCCTCGAACGGATGTTCCGCTACTACTCCTATCTAAATACCGGCCTCACCATCGCCTTCAACGGCCGCAAATTCCGCTCCAAAGACGGGCTCCAGGACCTCCTCAAGGAAAACCTCCCCCAGGACCCGCTCTACCCCATCATCCACCTCACCGGCCCGGACATCGAGGTCGCCTTCACCCACGCCGACCAGGCCGGCGAAGACATCTACAGTTTCGTCAACGGCCAGAATACCACCCAGGGCGGCACCCACCTCGCCGCCTTCCGCGAAGCCGTCGTCAAGGTCCTCCGCGAGCACTACAAAAAAGACTTCGACCCCGCAGACATCCGCGGCGGCATCGTCGCCGCCGTCGCCCTCAAGGTCGTCGAACCTGTCTTCGAATCCCAGACCAAAACCAAACTCGGCAGCACCGTCATGGAGCCCGGCGGTCCCACCGTCCGCGCCTTCATGAGCGCCTTCCTCGAAAAACAACTCCAGCTCCACCTCGCCCGCAACAAAGACACCGACAAAGCCCTCCTCGAAAAAATCCAGGAAAACGAAAGCGAACGCAAGGAACTCGCCGGCGTCGCCAAAATCGCCCGCGAACGCGCCCGCAAAGCCAAGGTCCATAACAAAAAACTCCGCGACTGCCGCGTCCACCTCGACTCCAACGCCAAAAACCGCGAGGAAAGCACGCTCTTCATCACCGAAGGCAACAGCGCCAGCGGCTCCATCACCTCCGCACGCAGCGTCGAAACCCAGGCCGTCTTCAGTCTCCGCGGTAAACCGCTCAACACCTTCGGCCTCACCAAAAAGGTCGTCTACGAAAACGAGGAATTCAATCTCCTCCAGCACGCTCTCAATATCGAGGACTCCGTCGATGACCTCCGCTATCAGAAGGTCGTCCTCGCCACCGACGCCGACGTCGATGGCATGCACATCCGGCTCCTCATGATCACTTTCTTCCTCCAGTTCTTCCCCGACATCATCCGCCGCGGCCACCTCTTCGTCCTCCAGACGCCTCTCTTCCGCGTCCGCAACAAAAAGGAAACGTTCTACTGCTACACCGAAGAAGAACGACTCAAAGCCATCGCCAAATGCGGCAAAACCGCCGAGATCACGCGCTTCAAAGGCCTCGGCGAAATCAACGCCTCCGAATTCAAACACTTCATCGGCCCGGACATGCGTCTCGACCCAGTCGGCGTCGACCACGCCCACTCCACACGCGACCTCCTCACATTCTACATGGGCAAAAATACCCCGGAACGTCAGGACTTCATCATCCGTAATCTCCGCATCGAACAGGACATGGCCCCGGATGACGCCCCCGCCGCCCCCTCCGACCACGCCGCCTGACCCCGGCATCAGCTAGGCAGCGCTTGAGAAATCCCTGCCGTCACCGCACCGCCGCAACATGCAAAGTGACACAGGCATCTTGCCTGTGACCTCTTTGCCTGCGTCTCTTTACCCAAGCAGCCCAGCTCAATCCTCCTTCCTTCCCTCAAAATCAGAAGACACCCAGCCCCCCCCCTAACTCACCACCTCACCGCCGCCGTCACCCACTGCACCCCAGTCCCCGGCCTCGCCGCAAACCGCATCCCCAGCAGCGGCCCCCGCAGCTTCTCATGGTCCACCCCGGTCGCCGGTGTCACCGGCAGGCAATAACGCACCCGCCCGCCCGCATCCACTCCTAGCATAAACGGAATCGCCGCGGTCTCCGGCCACGTCTCATCAATCACCCGCTCCGGCCACCCCGGCCCCGTCACCACCGCCCGGCCATCCAACCCGCTCTCCAATGCCAGCGACGGTTGCGCCCGCGGCGTCTCCTCCTCCTCGCCCCCATCCGCTTCCTCCCCCGCCCCCACCGCAGCCACCACCGCTCCGCTCTCCCCACCCCCCACCACCGGCAGCAACACCTGCCCAGGCCCCACCACCGCAGGCAATCCCCGCGACACCAATGGCAGCCCAAACGGCTTCAACACCGTCACCCCGCCCCCATGCTTCTCAAAAACCGGCGGCACCACCCCCCTCAGCATCTCCAGATCCCGCTCGAACACCCCACTCTCCGCCCGCCGCCACATCCCCGGAAACCGATCCTCCAGCGCACTCACCAAGGCCACCGTCTCCGCCGCCTCCCCAGGCAAATGCAGCATCGCACTCCGCGGCGGCACCACCCGCCCGTCCACCTGCCCCACCACCCGAAACAGATAAAACAACCCCGCATGCGCCCCCGCAGCCACCAGCAGCATCCCCACCAACCGACGCCGCGACCCGCGCACCTTCTTCCAATCGAAGATCAGATGCGGCTGATGCCCCACAAACTCGTGTTCCTCTGCCATCCTCACCCACCCTCCACCTTCTCCCCTCCCACCGCAAGCGTCCCCCCACACCTTCAAAACCGCCCCCTTCTCACTCCCCTCACACCCCGTTTTCCGCACCTGCGTATCATCTGGAAATCGCGTTGCGACTCTCCCCACCCGGCATAACTTCACCCTTTACCCCCCAAGTCAGAAACCATGAAAAACTTCAGCACTCTCGTGCCTTTCGTCATCGCACTCGCCGCAGCCCCGCTGCACGCATCCTCCATCTCCATCAACACCGGTAGCCTCGGCGCTGCCGCCAATGGCACCGACGCCACCGGCGTCACCTTCGCCGCAGGCCCCCTCGGCTCCGGCGGCGACCAGGCAGCCTTCTACGGCGCCGCCGGCGTCACCACCATCGTCCCCTTCAACTCGGGCGTCAATCCCTCCTCCTCCAGCCCGTTCTCCATCGAATTCTGGGCCTACCCTACCGCCTCCGATAACGACGACTCCCCTGTCTCCAACCGTATCTCCGCCAGCCCTCGCTCCGGCTGGGCCTTCTTCCAGCGCGGCTCCGCCACAGGCTGGAACCTCCGCATGTACAACGGCACCGGCACCGAAGTCGGCTGGGACCTCACCGGCGGTACCTCCAATCTCTTCGAATGGAGCCACGTCGTCGCCACATGGAACGGCTCCGCCGCCAAACTCTACGTCAATGGCGTCCTCGTCGACGACATCAATGATTCCACAAGGAACCCAGTCTACAACGCCTCCACCGCCGGCAACTTCATCGTCGGAGCCACCGACAGCGGCAGCCCATACAACGGCGGCATCGACGAGGTCGCCCTCTACGGCTCCGAATTGACCCCGGCTCAGATCGCCAGCCACTTCGCCGCAGCCCCCGGCTCCGCCGCCGCCTACCAGGCCCTCGTCCGCGCTGACGGCGCTCGCCTCCAGCTCTCCAACGTCCCGGAACCAACCGCCGCCGCCCTCCTCGGCCTCGGCGCTCTCACGCTCGGCCGTCGCCGCCGCGCCTGATCCATCCGGCTCCCACTCCAAGCCCTGCCCTGCTCCCAGCAAGGCAGGGCTTTTTCATGCCCGCATCACTCAACCTTCCCCCGCCGCCGCCGCCCCAGCACCACCATCCCACCCACCACCCCTAGCACCCCAACCGACACCTCCGGCACCTCCGCGAACGCCACCACCAGCACAGGCCGCAACCCCGCATCAGGATTGTCCGCCGACTCAAACCGCTTCGCCGTCTGCGCACTCAATTCGTCACTCCTCAGCATCCAACCAGCATTCCCCCCCGGATCACTCCGCCACCTCTCCACGTCCGCCACCAACCCCGCCCCACTCCACGTCACCCATCCCCCCGCACCCGCCACCATCGTCACCGCCGACGCCACCCCCGCATGGTCACCTCCCGGAACCGCCCACAGCGTCCCCGGCACCGTCGCATGCAGCCACGTCGCATCCCCAGCCAGCGCCGCCACCCCCGTCGCCTCAGTCCCCCCAGGATTCGACCCGCCACTCGTCCACGCCGTCAGCATCCGGTGCAACCCCAGCTCGACATCCGCCGTCGTCACCGTCTGCGCATGCAGCCGCACCTCCACACCCGTCACCACCGCCCCCACAGGTATCGACGCCACATCAAACGCCAGCACACTCCGCCGCCGCGACCCGCTCCCCTGATTCGTCCGACCCGCCAGCAGAAACTCCCCAGCCCCATTCGCCACCAACCCACCCGCATCCTCATAAAGCACCGCATCCCGCATCGCCCCAAACACCAACGTCGCCCCCTCCACTCCCTCACCCGCCAGCACCATCATCACGCCCAGCACCGCCACCCCATTCCTCATCCTAACACCTACTACCCTCCCACCACCCGCCAATCGCATGCCCGTATCAGCACCCTTTTCACTGCAATGGTGCTTCCCTTGGTCCTCAAAAATTGATAACGACATGATTATACGGGTTTTACCAGTCCACACCCTGTCACCGCAATCTTTTTCCATCACGGCCGCCACCATGAAATCTCCTAACCTTATTCTCTCTCTCGGCTCCGCCCTCGCCACCGCCCTCTGCTTCCCCGCAGCCGCCTCCGCCGCCTTCCCCACCCTCAAACTCGAACTCGTCGCCGACCTCCAGCTCCTCGCCCCGCTCGCCATGACCCACGCCGGCGATGGCTCCGGCCGCTCGTTCATCGTCGAACAACGCGGTGCCATCCGCATCTTCCGCAATGGCATGCTCCTCCCAGCACCGTTCCTCGACATCCGCTCCAAACTCGTCCCCGAAACCCCTAACTACGACGAACGCGGTCTCCTCGGTCTCGCCTTCCACCCCGCCTACGCCAACGCCGCCTCCCCTGGCTTCGGCCGGTTCTACGTCTTCTACATGGAACCTTCCCCCAATGCCCCCGGCACCGCCAACAACCCAGTCAACTGCCGCACCGTCATCTCGGAATTCCGCGTCTCCTCCACCGACCCTAACGCCGCCGACCCGGCCTCCGAACGGGTCCTCCTCAAATTCGACAAACCCCAGTCCAATCACGGCGGCGGCTGTCTCGCCTTCGGCCCTGACAACTACCTCTACTTCACCGTCGGCGACGGCGGCGGCAGCAACGACAACGGCGCCGGCCACACCGGAGGCTCCGCCACCACCCCGCGCCCCACCAACGCCAAAGGCAACGCCCAGGACCTCACAAAGATCTTCGGCAAAATGCACCGCATCGATCCCCTCGGCACCAACGGCCCCGGCGGTCAGTACGGCATCCCCGCCGACAACCCCTTCGCCTCCAGCCCCAACGGCGAACGCCCCGAAATCTACGCCTTCGGACTCCGCAACTGCTGGCGCTTCAGCTTCGACAAACGCCCCGGCGGCACCAACCGTCTCTTCGCCGCCGATGTCGGCCAGAACGCCGTCGAAGAAATCAACCTCATCACCAAAGGCGGCAACTACGGCTGGCGGAACCGCGAGGGCTCCTTCGTCCCCTCCTTCTCCGTTGACGCCCCTCCCATGTCCGCCCCAGCCATCGACCCCATCGGCCAGTACGCCCACCCAGGCATCGAAATCGGCTCGCCCCCGCTCCCCCAGATCGGGGTCTCCGTCAGCGGCGGCTACCTCTACCGCGGCGCCGCCATCCCCGCCCTCCAGGGCAAGTACGTCTTCGGCGACTGGAGCCGCACCCCCATCATCAACAACGCCCCGCCCACCCCCACCGGCGAAGGCGTCCTCCTCGGCCTCGAAGAAACCTCCCCGAACGTCTGGAAACTCGCCACGCTCGACATCCTCGGCGGCAACCCCATCCCGCGCTACATCCAGAGCTTCGGCGAAGACGAAGCCGGTGAACTCTACGTCCTCACCAAACGAGTCCAGGCCACCAGCGGGCTCGACGGCGCCTCAGGTCTCCCTAGCGGTTCCATCTACAAAATCGTCCCCGTCCCTCCCACCACCACCATCACTCTCAACGCCGCAAGGGACAATCACATCTCCCAGGAAGACACCGACAGCAACGGCGCCGGTTCATGGATCTTCGCCGGTGCCACCGACCCCAACAGCAATCAGGCCGCCGTCCGCCGCGCCCTCCTCGGCTTCACACTAACCAGCATCCCCGCCGGTGCCACCGTCGCCTCCGCTTCCCTCCAGCTCACCATGGACCGCACCATCGTCGGTGCCTTCCCCTTCTCCCTCCACCGCATGACCGCAAACTGGGGCGAAGGCACCGCCAACGCCGGCTCCCAGGAAGGCAGCGGCGCTCCAGCCTCCGCCACCGACGCCACATGGGCCAAACCATTCCACGGCCAACCCGCCACATGGGCAACCCCGGGCGGCGACTTCCTCCCCACCCCCTCCGCCACCACTTCCGTCAACAACAACGCCGCCTACTCGTGGTCCGGCCCCGGCCTCACCGCCGACCTCAACGCATGGCTCGCCAACCCAGCCGCTAACTTCGGCTGGATCCTCAAGGCCGACTCGGAAACCATCATGGTCCCCTGCACCGGCACCGCCGGCCAGGCATCCCTCATCCCTGCCTCCACCGACGGCCTCGCCGTCGGCATGAAAGCCATCGGCCCCAACATCCGCACCGGTGCCACCATCACCGCCATCGACGACGCCGCAGGCTCCATCACCCTGTCAGGCACCCACCTCGCCAACGTCAGCGCCACCATCTCCTTCTACCTCAACGCACCCTCCGCCAAACGCTTCGCCTCCCGCACCGGCACCACCACCTCCGCCCGTCCCCGCCTCACCGTCAACTACGTCCCCGCTACCCCACCCCCAGCCACCAGACGCAAACAATGGGAAGCCGCCAACTACCTCATCGGCCAGTTCATCGATGACGCCTACGACACCGACGGCGATTCCCTCACCGACGGGCTCGAATACGCATGGGGCTTCCAGCCCAACGCTCCTAACATGCTATCCTCCGGCTTCTCCGTCACCCCGCCAGCCGCCGACGCCGTCACCATCACCTTCCGCCGCGACCCCCTCGCCACCGACCTCACCTACCGCGCTCAGGTCTCCACTGACATGATCTCATGGTCCACTCTCGCCACCAGCACCGCCGGCAACACCCCCACCGGCCCAGGCTTCGTCAGCGAATCCACCATCGACGTCTCCTTCCGCTCCGTCACCGTCCGCGACTCCATCCCCACCCCAAGCCCCAAACGCTTCTACCGCCTCGCCATCACCAGACAATAACCATCACGCCCCACCAGTCCCAACGCCCCGCCGTGCCCGTCATCTTCCTCAACGCGGACCTCGACATCCTCAGCCATCAGAACCTCCAGCCGCTCATCGACGAAATCGGCAACCGCGCCTTCCTCCTCGCCTGCGGCCCCTCTTCGGAAGATAACACCTGCTTCGCTCGCTACGAACTATCCCTCGAACCCCACGACCGCTCCCCGGAATCCTTCCTCCTCGCCTTCACCCACCTCATCGATTCCCTCTCCCCGGCGAGCCTCTCCCTCTGGCACGCCGCCCACGAGCGCGTCATCGACATCGGCTACCAGTGCCTCCACTCACACGACCGATCCTCCGACCGCATCTCCTCCCCCACCCTCGCCCGCCTCGCCTCCCTCCACATCGACCTCGCATGGTCCTTCTACCCACCTGACGAAGATCCCACGCACGTCCCTTGAACCCCTAACACTCCCATCACCCCATCCCGGAACCCAACGCGCCCCCCCCCCCCCCCCCCCCCCCCCCCCCCC
>JAIXVE010000309.1 GCA_027483175.1 Verrucomicrobiaceae bacterium
CCGGCGACGCCAACCCAGCCGACGGCATCTTCTCCGCCCCCATCCCCGCCACCCCCATCACCGCCGGGGCCATGATCCGCTGGAAAATCCGCGCCACCGACTCCTCCGCCTTCTCCTCCCTCATCCCCCCATTCGCCGACCCCATCGACTCCCCTCAGTACTTCGGCACCGTCCCCGTCGACCCGTCCATCAATACCCAACTCACCGTCATCCACCGCTTCATCCAGAGCCCAGCCACCGCCGCCACCACCGGCGGCACCCGCTGCTCCATCTTCCTCAACGGCGAGTTCTACGACAACGTCGGCATCAACCTCCACGGCCAGAGCACCACCGGCGCAGCCTTCCTCAAGAAATCCTACGATATCGACGGCAATCGCGGCTATCGCTTCAAATGGAGCACGGATCCCGCCCAGCCCCGCGCCAAAGACATCAATCTCCTAACCGTCTACGCAGACAAAACCCGCGTCCGCCACGACCTCGCCTACGAAATGGAACGCGAAGCCGGCGTCGCCGCCCACTACTGCTTCCTCACCCACAACCGTCTCAACGGCACCTTCGACGGGCTCTACGACTTCGTCGAAGACGCCGACGACGTCTACCTCGAACGCGCCGGTCTCAATAAGGACGGTGCCCTCTACAAAATGTACAACGGGATGAGCAATCCCGCCGCCGACGCCATCACCGGTGTCGAAAAGAAAAACCGTAAACTCGAAAACAACGCCGACCTCTACGCCTTCATCGTCGGCATGAACCTGGCCGACGACGCCGCACGCAAGGCCTTCCTCTTCGACAACGTCGATCTCCCCAAAATGGTCAACTTCATGGCCGCTAACACCGTCACCGGCAACGTCGACCTCCACGCCAAAAACTACTACATCTACCGCGACTCCACCCGCTCCGGTCTCTGGACGCTCCTCCCATGGGACCTCGACCTCAGTCAGGGGCGTCTCTGGACTTCCACCAATAACTACTTCGACGACGGCATCTACCTCAACGCCGGCGGCACGCTCAGCGGTCAGGGCCAGTCCCTCATCGCCCGCCTCTACGCCATCCCCGAAATCTCCGCCATGGTCCGCCGCCGTCTCCGCTCGCTCCAGGACCAGTTCTTCAAAACCTCCGCCTCCGCCCCAGACCTCTCCCGCTGGTACGACCGCAGGCTCTCCGAAATGGCTGCTCGCCTCGGCGCCTCCATCACCCCAGGCCAGAACGACCTCCCCGGCAGCGACGCCGCCCTCGACTTCGCCAGATACCCCGCCGCCGCGTGGAAGAACCACACCGCCGTCACCGGCAACACCGCCGCCTCCATCTTCGCCTCCAATACCACTTCCCAGGAAATGCAGCGCGTTCTCTCGTCGTGGGTCGTCCAGCGCATCAACACCATCAACAGCGACTCTCTCGTCCCGCCCGGCTATCAGATCTCCTCGCTCCTCCCGCTCGTCTTCTCCACCATCGAACACTCGCCCGCTTCCGGCAACCAGGACCAGGAATTCATCGCCCTCACCAACCCCAACAGCATCGACATCGATCTCTCCAAGTGGTCGCTCGATGGCGGCATCTCTTTCTCCTTCGAACCGGGCACGGTCATCAACGCCGGAGGCCGTCTCATCGTCGCCGCCTCCCGCTCAGGCTTCAGATCACGCACCGTCAGCCCGAAACCCGGCGAAAGTCTCGCCGTCACCGGCCCCTATCAAGGCAATCTCTCCAATCTCGGCGAGTCCCTCTCCCTCATCGATCCCTCCGGCACCATCCGCGCCTCCACCACCTACCCCGGCCAACCCTCCCCATGGCAGGAATCCCTCGCCATCACCGAGATCATGTACAACCCAGGCGGCAATGGTCTCGCCGAATTCATCGAACTCTCTAACATAAGCAACTCGGTCACGCTCGACCTCACAGGGGTCCGCTTCACCAACGGCATCTCCTTCTCCTTCGCCACCAGCGCCATCACTTCCCTCGCCCCCGGGGCCCGCGTCCTCGTCGTCCGCGACGCCGCCGCCTTCACCGCCGCCTACGGCCCCAATCTCCCCGTCGCCGGCACCTTCGCCGACGACTCCAATCTCAACAACGCCGGCGAATCCCTCAAACTCGAAGACCCCCAGAACAACACCATCGCCGACTTCGCCTACGACGACGAATCCCCATGGCCCTCCTCCCCGGACGGCACCGGCCCCAGTCTCGTCCTCATCAGACCCGACCGCAAACCCGACCCCGCCCTCGCCTCCAACTGGCGCGCCTCCTCCGGCACCTCCGGCAACCCCGGCGTCTCCGATTCCCTCCGCCTCACCCCCGGCTCCGAATCCACCGACCTCGACAACGACGGCATCCCCGCTCTCCTCGAATACGCCTCCGGCTCCAGCGACTCCTCGCCTAACCCAATCGCCCTCTCCACCGCCCGCGGCGCTCTCCCCGGCAACATCCCCTTCACCGACGTCGTCTTCCCTCGCGCCTCCGCCGCCGAAGACGCCTCCCTCCTCCCGGAATCGTCCTCCGACCTCTCCTCGTGGTCCTCCGCCGGTTGGTCGCTCGTCGAATCCACCCCCTCCCCCTCCGGCCCAGCCTCGGAACGCTGGCGCCTCATCCACCCGAGCCCCTCAACCAGCCCTCTCTTCATCCGACTCCGCGCCTCCCGCCGTCCGTAAACGCCCCGCAGCCGCAATCGCACGTCGGTTGCTCTGGACTCCGCTCCCGGTTCCAGAATACTCTCGCGCATGCCCTCTTTGCGCCCGGTCTTCCTGTCTCGACTCGCCGCCTGCGTCCTAACCGCCCCGCTCGTCTCTCCCGCCTCACCCGCCATCACCGCCCTCTCCGCATCCCCCCAGCCCGCCACCGCCGGTCAGCCAGTCACCGTCTCGTGGACCACCACCAACGCCGCCACACTCGTCTTCAACGGCACCACCGTCACCGGCCAGTCGTCCATCACGCTCCCCGCACCCGCCACCCCCGAATCATGGTCGCTCTCGGCCTCCAACCCCGACGGCACCACCTCCCGCTCCATCCTCATCGAGGTCCTCCCCGCCCCGCGCCCCACCCCGCCCATCCGCATCACCGAGGTCCTCGCCGACAACCACTCAGGCCTCACCGACGAGGACGGCTCTCCCCAGGACTGGATCGAATTCCTCAACACTTCTAACACCACCATCAATCTCAACGGCTGGCATCTCAGCGACAATCCCTCCCAACCCGCCAAATGGTCGTTCCCGGACCTCCCCCTCCTCCCTAACTCCCGCCTCATCGTCTTCGCCTCCGGCAAAAACCGCGCCACCACACCGCTCCACACAAATTTCCGTCTCTCCAACGACGGCGAATCCATCGTCCTCTCCGACCCCGCAGGCAATCTCGTCAGCCGTCTCGATCTCCCCGCCTCACCACCCGACACCAGCTACGGCCTCGGCACCGGGCCCACCGGCGGCTCGGCCCAGCTCATCCCCCCCGACGCCGTCGTCCGCTGGTCAGTCCCCGCCAGCCCAGTCAGCGACGACTGGCGCGGCGCAGCCCCCTTCGACGACTCCGCATGGTTCAACGGCCGCTGGGAACTCGGCTTCTCCGCCGCCTCCACCACCGCCTATCAAGTCGCCGCAGGCACCGTCGGCACTCAATCCTACTCCGGCTCGCTCGGCATGGACTTCGACGTCGTCCGCCCCATCACCCTCACCGACCTCGGCTGCTTCGACAGCAGCTCCAATGGCCTCAGCCGCACCATCACCGTCGTCCTCTGGTCTCGCAATCAGAACGGCACCCCAGCCTCCACCAGCGACGACACTCCCGGAAGCGTCCTCACTAGCGAAATCTTCACCTCCGCCAACCCCGGCACGCTCTCCGGCGGCCAGCGCTTCAAACCGCTCGCCACCCCGCTCAATCTCGCCCCTGGCAGCTACACCATCCTCGCCTACAACTACGGCACCGGCGAACCCAACGGCAACAACGCCGCCTTCAACTCCGGCACCAACTCCGGCAGCGGCGCCCTCATCTTCACCGGCACCAGCCGCTTCGGCGTCACCGCCCCGCCCGCCTCACCCGCCGCCTCATGGCCCGGCTCCCCCGACGGCGGCCCCGCCGCCCGCTACGCCTCCGGCACCTTCCGCTTCCGCGAACCCGCCGTCATCTCCACCAACACCCAGGCCGCCATGCTCAACATCAGCGGCTCCGCCCTCACCCGCACCGCCTTCTCCCTAACCTCCTCCCCGCCCCTCAACCCCACCCTCTCCATCTCCGCAGACGACGGCTTCGTCGCATGGCTCAACGGCACCGAAATCGCCCGACGCAACGCCCCCGCTTCCCTCGCCTTCAACGCCAACGGCACCACCGCAGAAAGCGTCTCGCTCTCCATCCCCATCGACCCAGCCCTCTTCCGCACCGACTCCAACACGCTCGCCATCCACGGGCTCAATCTCTCCGCCTCCGACCCCGACTTCCGGCTCTCCGCCTCCATCTCCTCCTCACTCACCGGAGAAATCACCGGGTGGTTCCCCAACCCATCCCCGGGCAACCCTAACTCCCCGCCACTCCCCGCCCTCGGCCCCGTCATCTCCGAAATCCACAGCGACCCGCCCGACTCAAAATCCCGCTTCACCGAATTCGTCGAACTCTTCAACCCGCTCCCCACCGACCTTTCCCTAACAGGCTGGCAGCTCACCGGCGGCATTTCCTTCACGTTCCCGCCCGGCACCGTCATCCGCGCCGGTTCCTTCCTCGTGATCGGCGAAAACCCCGCGCACCTCCAGTCCTTCCTGGCCTTCTCCGGTGCCCTCGGCCCATGGTCCGGCAGTCTCCGCAACGAGGGCGACGACATCACGCTCCGCCGCCCCGACCTCTCCATCGCCGATCGCGTCAACTACCGTCTCGGCTTCCCATGGCCCACCGTCGGCGACGACCCCGGCAACTCCATGCAGCGGCTCTCCGAACGTCTCCCCTCCGACCTCGGCGCTTCATGGCGCAGCGCGCTCCCCTCCCCAGGCACCCGCAACACTGTCACCACCGCTAACGCCCCTCCCGCCATCCGCCAGGTCAACCACTCGCCGCTCGCCCCAATCTCCAACTCACCCGTCACCGTCACCGCCAAGGTCACCGACCCCGATGGCATCGCCGCCGTCTGGCTCGAATACCAGATCGTCGAACCCGGCAACTACCTCCGCCTCACCGACCCGGAATACCTCACCCAGTGGGCCTCCCTCCCCATGAACGACCGCGGCACCAGTGGCGATCTCACCGCCAACGACGACACGTTCTCCGTCACACTCCCCGCCTCCCTCCAGCAGCACCGGCGTCTCGTCCGCTACCGCATCCGCTCATGGGACGGTCAACTCGCCGCCGTCCGCGTTCCCTATCCAGACGACGACTGCCCGGACTTCTCATGGTTCACCTACGACGGGGTCCCCTCATGGTCCGCCGCCCTCCGCCCAGGCACCACCACAGTCGATACCTTTCCCGCATCAACCATGCGCAAGGTCCGCCCATGGCATCTCCTCAGTCGCCCCGAGGATGTCCAGAATTGTCAGTACAACGCCGCCTTCAACGACGGTACCTA
>JAIXVE010000277.1 GCA_027483175.1 Verrucomicrobiaceae bacterium
GGGTGGAGCGGGATTTCCGGCGATTGCTGGAGGATCCGGGGATTGACGTGCTGAGTATTGCGGCACCGAACTTCTGGCAGACGCCGGCGGCGGTGCTGGCGTGTGCGGCTGGGAAGCATGTGTATGTGGAGAAGCCGGGGAGTCACAATGGTGCGGAGGCGGTGATGCTGGGTCGGGCGGCGGCGCGGTGGAAGCGGCAGGTGCAGCTGGGGACCCAGCGGCGGAGCCTTGAGGCGATGCGGGAGGGGATGGAGCGGTTGCGGGGAGGGGTGATTGGGGCGGTGCGGAGTGCGCGGTGCTGGTATGATGCGGATCGGGGGGCGGTGAGACTGGCGGGCGGGAAGCCGGTGCCTGGGTGGCTGGACTGGGGGATGTGGCAGGGGCCTTGTCCGGAGCGGCCGTATCTGGATGGGTTGGCGCATTACAAATGGCACTGGCGGTGGCATTACGGGGGCGGGGAGCTGGCGAACAATGGGGTGCACATGCTGGATCTGGCGATGTGGGGGATGGGGCTGACGGTGCCGGAGCGCGTGCTGTGCGGGGGCGGGCGCTATCATTTTCAGGATGACCAGGAGACGCCTGATACGGTGCTGCTGACGGCGCGGTTTGCGGGTGCGACGGTGATGTTAGACAGCTCGTCGTGTCACCTGCGGAAAGGGTCGGATGCGCATGCGTTTGTGACGTTCTACGGGGATGGCGGGGCGATGGCGCTGAGCAGCAGCGGGTATCGGGTGTATGACGAGGCGGGGAAGGAGACCGGGCGGAACGAACCGGCGTTCAGCGACGTGCCGCATTTTCAGAATCTGGCGGATGCGATCCGGGATGGGAAGCCGCTGAATGCGGCGATTGAGACCGGGCAGCGGAGTGCGCTGGTGTGCCACTTGGGGAATGTGGCGTACCGGACGGGAGGCGTGGTGGATTACGATGGGGCGGCTGGCGTGATGAAGGGCGGGCCGGAGGTGCAGGCGCTGTGGGGCCGGGAGTACCGTGAGGGGTGGCAGGTCAGAGTGGACTGACGGTTAGGTGGGCGGTGCCGAATTTTGTCAGGCGAGGATGGAGGAGAGGACGGAGCCGTGGACGTCGGTGAGTCGGACATCGCGGCCGCCGAAGCGGTAGGTGAGGGCTTCGTGGTCCATTCCGAGCTGGTGGAGGACGGTGGCCCAGAGATCGTAGACCGAGCAGGGATTGGAGACTGCGTGGTAGGCGAAGTCGTCGGTGGCGCCGTGGACGAGGCCGCCGCGGATGCCGCCGCCGGCGAGCCAGATGCTGAAGCCGAAGGGATTGTGGTCGCGGCCGTCGCTGCCCTGACTGAAGGGAGTGCGGCCGAATTCGCCGGCGAAGATGACAAGGGTTTCGTCGAGGAGACCGCGAGCTTTGAGGTCGCGGAGGAGGCCAGCGATGGGGCGGTCGACCTGATGGCCCATGCGGCCGTGCCCGTCTTTGATGCCGCCGTGCTGGTCCCATGGGTTGGGGGCGTTGCCGCCGCCGATGTTGTAGGAGAGACAGGAGAGTTCGACGAAGCGGACCCCGCGTTCGACGAGACGGCGGGCGAGGAGACACTGGCGGCCGTAGGCGGCGGTTTTCGGGTCCGGGTCGTCGAGGCCGTAGAGTTGTTTAGTGGGTTCGGATTCGCCACGGAGGTCGCAGAGTTCGGGTACGGCGGCCTGCATGCGCCATGCGAGTTCTGCGTTGGCGATGGCGGCGTCGATCTGGGAGTCGCCGGGGGCGTTGGCGGCGGCGAACTGGCGGTCCATGGAGCTGACGAAGTCCAGCCTTGAGCGCTGGAGGGAGGCGGGTTCGCGGGGTTTGATGTTAGCGACGGGTTCGCCGTCGTCGGCGTTGATGAAGGAAGCCTGGTGGATGGCTGGGAGGAAGCCATTGCCGAAGAGGCCAGCGCCGCCGTGGGGGACGGTGCTGTCGCCGGATTTGAGGACGACGAAGCTGGGGAGGTTATCGGCGGTGCTGCCGAGACCGTAGCTGGTCCATGCTCCGGCGCTGGGGTAGCCGAGGAATGGGAAGCCGCTGTGCATGAAGAAGTTGCCCTGGGCGTGCTCGCTGAATTTGGCGGTCATGCTGCGGATGACGCAGAGGTCGTCGGCGAGAGCGCCGATATTGGGGAAGAGGTCGCTGATTTCGGTGCCGGACTGGCCGCGTGGTTTGTAGGCCCAGTGGGAGGGTTGGATGGTGCCGTTCTGATTGAACTGAGTGCGCTGGACGGCGACGGGCATGGGTTGGCCGGCGCGTCTGATGAGTTCGGGTTTGGGGTCGAAGGAATCGACGTGGGAGAAGCCGCCTGACATGTAGCAGAAGATGACGCTTTTGGCGCGAGGGCGGAAGAGAGGCGTGCGTGGAGAGGCGTGGGAGAGACCGGCGAGGGCGGTGAGGCCGAAGCCGCAGGAGAGCCGGGAGAGGAGCTGGCGGCGCGAGAGGATCATGCGTGTGGGCGATGGTCCTTGAGGAACGGTGGGTGCGCAAGTCCCGGGAGGGGCCGGAGGTGCGTGGGTGGGTGCGTTCAGGAGTAGATGAGGAACGGCTGGCGTGCGGCGGCGAAGGAGCGGGCGTAGGATTGGAAGCCGGCGATGATGCGGTTGGCAGGGGTGCGGGAGTTGAGGGCGAGCCAGAGATTGTCGGAGCCCCAGACCTTGTGGAAGAGCGTGCGGGTATCGCCGGTGGACTGGCGGAGAGGGAGACCGTTGCTGCGGCGGACGACTTCCGATGTTAGGATGACGGCGAGGGCGATGAGGTCGGTGCTGCCGCGAGGGTCGATGGAGAGCCGGACGCCGGCGAAGCCGGGTTTCTTCTGACTGTGATAGGGGTGGAAGCGGACCCCGGGGAGACGGAGGGCGGAGAGGTCGGCGGCGAAGCGGTGCGGGTCGATGCCTTTGCCGCCGGCGAATTCGAAGGGGTGTGGTGTGCCGATCCCGATGTCGACCCCGTCGAGACCGCCGAGGATGCCGGTGGCGGCGTAGTAGAGCGGGGATTCCGGGTGAGGGATGTTAGGTGAGGTGGGTGTCCAGCGGAGCCCGGTATCGCGCCAGACCATGGAACGTTTCCAGCCGTGCATGGGGACGACGCGGAGGGCGGGTCGGGCCTTCCACCAGCCGCGGGCGTTGCCCATGCGGGCGAGTTCGCCGGCGGTCATGCCGTGGAGGTAGGGGACGGGGATCTGGCCGACGAAGGATTTCCAGCGAGGGTTGAGGGGCGGGCCCTGGACCCGGATGCCGCCGATGGGGTTAGGGCGGTCGAGGACCATGAAGGCGCGGCGGTTTTCGGCGCAGGCCTCCATGGCGAGGGCCATGGTGCTGATGTAGGTGTAGGAGCGGCTGCCGATGTCCTGGAGGTCGAAGAGGACGACGTCGACATTGGCGAGCATGCGCGGGGAAGGCTTGCGGGTGTCGCCGTAGAGCGACCATGCGGTCAGGCCGGTGAGCGGGTCGCGGCGGCTTTGGACTTTGAAGCCGGCGGGTTCGCGGCCGTCGAGACCGTGTTCCGGGGTGAAGAGCGTGGTGAGATTACGGCCGAGGGCGCGCTGGAGGACGACTCGTGAGGGGATGCCGCGGCTGTTGACGGACGTTTGGTTAGTGATGAGGCCGACCCGTTGATTGCGGAGGGCGGCGAAGCCTGAGGCGGCGAGGACGTCGATGCCGAGGGCGAAGCCGGAGGCTCCCGGTAAGGCGAGGCGTGAGCCGGTGGAAGAGCAGGAGGCTAGGGCAGCGGCGAGGGCGGGCGGGAGACCGTAGAGGAAGTTGCGCCGGTGCACGGAGAGGAGGGGAGAGCGGATCAGTCGATCGAGACTGAGGAACCGGGGAGGGCTTTCTGGAGGGATTTGGCTCCGTCGGCGGAGACGCGGGATTTCCAGAAGTGGACCTGTTTGAGTTTGCGAAGTGACTGGAGAGTGGCGAGGGCGGCGTCGGAGACCTGAGTGCTGTGGGCGTTGAGGGAGTCGAGATTGACGAGCCCTTTGAGACTGGCGATGCCGGCGTCGGTGACGGAGGTGCCGCCGATGGAGAGCCTTGTGAGGCGGGTGAAGGTGCCGATGGTCGCCATGGCGGCGTCGGTGATTTTGGTGTTAGAGAGATCGAGATCGGTGATGTTGCCGGCGAGCGGTTTGAGGAGATCGACGGTTTTGTCGGTGATGCTCGAGGTATTGGCGACGAACTCGATGCGGAGGAGCTTGCTGTCGGTCGAGACCGGGCCGACGACGGCACCGAGGTCGGCGATTTTCTTGAGGACGTCGGCGGGGGCCTCGGTGACGCCGGCGGCGAGCGGGTCGGCGGTGCGTTTGGCCGGGGAACCGGGGGTGGTTGCGGCGGTGGTGGCGGCGTCGGAGCCTTTCCAGTCGCCGAATTTGGCACCTTCGAGGATCCAGTTTTTGACGATTTCAGTTTCTGCGAAGGTGAGGGGTTTGCCTTTGCCTTTGGGGGGCATGGCGTCCTCGTGTTCCTGGGGGAGGAGGACGCGCTGGTAGACGAGACTTTTGTCGGGGTCACCGGGTTCGATGCCTGCGCCGCCGCTGCCGCCTTTGAGGAGGTGTGAGGGGGCGTCCATGCGGAGACCGCCCTTGGGGTTCTGGACCTTGCCGGAGGAATCCTTCTGAGGGGCTTTATGGCATTCTGCGCAAGCCTTGCCGAGGACTGGGAGGACCTGGGTGCGGAAGTTGATTTCTGCGGCGGCGGGGAGGGAGGCGGCGAGGAAGAGGGAGGACAGGGAGAGACGGAGCATGGCTGGGGAGCGTGTGGGAGCGCCGGTCCCCTTGCGTTGGGGGGACGGAGTCTGGATTGCGGGGATGCGGGAGGCCGCGGGGATCAGGAGAAGAGCGCGGTGATGGGCTTGCCCTTGTCTGCGATGGTGAAGGGGCGGCCGGATGGGGAGACGACGACCTGGTCGACGGGGAGCCCGAGGGCGTAGCCGATGGTGGCGTTGAGGTCCTGAGGGGTGGTGAGGCCTTCGACGACCTTGGCTCCCTTGTCGTCTTTTTTGCCGTAGAACGTGCCGCCGTGGACACCGCCGCCGGCCATGAGGCAGGAGAAGGCCTGGGGGAAGTGGTCGCGGCCGTCCTGGTGTTCGCCGATGATTTCGGGGGTGCGGCCGAATTCGGTGCCGAGGACGACGAGCGTGTCGTTGAGCATGCCGCGGCGGTGGAGGTCCTTGAGGAGAGCGGCGAGACCGTCGTCGAGGTCCTTGGCGCGAGCGGGGACGGCGGTGAAGTTATCGTAGTGAGTGTCCCAGCCGCCGAGGGTGACCTGGACGAAGCGGACCCCGTGTTCGACGAGACGGCGGGCGAGGAGACAGCCCTGACCGAAACGGGATTTGCCGTAAAGTTCCTGCATTTCGGTGGGTTCCTTGGCGATGTCGAAGCCTTTGAGGTCTTCGCAGCGCATGAGGCGGAGGGCGTCGGAGTAGAGATTGTTGTGCTCGCGGATGGAGGGATTGCTGACGAGCGTGTGGAACTGCTTGTTCATGGAGTCGGCGAGTTTGAGCCGTTTTTCGAAATCGGCTTCGCTGACTGAGTTAGGGCGCATGCTGTCCTGGAGCCCTTGACCGGGTTCGCCGATGGGGACGCCGGAGTATTTGGCGCCCATGAAGCCGCCGGCGGCCTGGTTGGGGTCGGTGCTGATGGCGACGTAGCCGGGGAGGTTGGCGTTGCGTTTTCCGGCGAGGCGGACGACCCATGAACCGAGGGCTGGGTGGACGATGGTACCGCGCATGATGTAGCTGCGGGTCATGAGGTACTGGCCTTGTTCGTGAGCGCCCTGAGTGGTGTTCATGCCGTTGAGCAGGGCGATGTGGTGCATCTGCTGAGCGGTTTTCGGCAGATTGGCGGAGAGCTGCATGCCGGTGGCGCTGGTGGGGATGGCTTCGGTTTTGCCGAGGACATCCTTTTTCTTGCCCATGACGTCGAGGGTGTCGAGGTGGCTCATGCCGCCGGACATCATGAGGAAGATGACGCTTTTGGCGGCGCGGGGGCGATTGGGGACGAAGTCAGCGCCGTGGGCGACGGTGGGGCCGGTGAGCGGGAGGAGAGAGACGCCGAGGGCGGATTTGGCGAGACTCGTGAGGAGCTGCCGGCGGGAGAGTTCGTCTGGCTGGTTAGGGATCATCTGGGCGGAATGTTTGGGTTTGTGAGGCGTGGTGTGGGCCAGCGGTCAGAGGATGAAGATGAACTCGTTGGAGTTGAGGAGTGCGTAGAGGATGTTCTTGATGCCCTCGCGGCCTTTTTTGGCTTCTGGGACGAGGAGGTCGAGTTCGGCCGGGGTTGGGTAGCGTGTGAGGATGGCGAGGAAGGCGGCCTTGACCTTGTCTTCGGGGGAAGCGGCGGCGTCGATGGCTTTGTAGACGACGGCTTTGGATTCGGCGACGATGTTCTTTTCGACGTGGCCGTTGATGAGGGAGAGGATTTGGGTGACGTCGGATTCGCTGGAGCCGCCTTCGATGACCTCGCGGCTGGACTGGCCGAATTTACGGAGGAAGTGTTCTGGCGGGGTGGGGGCGGAGAGTTCCGAGGCGCGGATGAGGTCGTTGCTGTAGCCGGCCCAGCGAGCGGCGTCTTTGGAGGTCGCGGCGGCGGCGGGGTCTTTGGCGGACATCATGTTGTCCATCATCATCATGGAGTCGCCGCCTTTGGTGGCGGGGGTGTAGGTGACGACCTTGTCGACCCATGCGGAGATTTCGGCGGGTTTGAAGTTGATGACCTCCTTGTAGACGTCGTAGACCGTGCGGCCGAGATTGCGGCCGCCGACGACGGCGGAGGGGTTGAGGGCGTTGCCTTTGCGGTAGTCGATGTCGGGGACGACGAGCGTGGCCATGGAGTCCCAGACTTGTTCGGCGTTCATGCGGCGGACGGCGCGGCCGTGGAAAGTGTAGGGCATGCGCGGGTCGACCGGGTTGGCGTTGGTGCCGAGGGCGTAGGTGCGGGTATTGAAGAGGACCTTCTGGAAGGCTTTGAGGTCGAAGCTGGATTCGCGGAGGATGGACTGGAGGTAGTCCATGACGGCGGGGTTGCTGATGACCGTGCCGGGGGTTTCGCGGGTGCCTTCGATGAATTTGTCGACTGGTTCGAAGAGACCGATGCCCATGACGCGTTTCCACATGCGGTTGGCGATGAGCATGGAGAAGCGCGGATTGGCTGGGTCGGTGACCCATTTGGCGAATTTCTCGCGGCCGTCGTCGATGGGTTTTGGCGAGCCGTTGCGGGCGCCGGGGAAGAGGGATTTGGCTTTGACGAGTTCGTCTGGTTTGCCGCCCTTTCCTTTGAAGTCCATGGGGAGCTTGATGACTCCATCGCCGCCGCCGGCGACGCCGAAGTCATAGATGTTGTCCATGAGCCATCGGTAGATCTCGCGTTTTTTGGCGTCGGGGTTTTCGTTTTTACCGTTGTACTGTTCGTTGACGAATTTTTTGCGTTCGTCGCCTGAGCCGGTGTTCATGCCGTGGGTGAAGGCGGCCATTTCGTAGAAGTCCGTCTGTTTCCACTTATCGTAGGGGTGGTCGTGGCACTGGGCGCACTCGATGTGGGTACCGAGGAAGATGCGCGTGGTGTTGGCCATGTTGTCGAGGGGCATGCCGCGGTCGCGTTCGAAGTAGCCGACGGCTCCCTTGCCTTCTTCCCAGCCGCCGCCGGAGGAGGTGAGGAGTTCGAACGTCATTTTGTCCCACGATTTGTTGGAGGCGGCGCTTTCGCGGATCCAGCGGAGGTAGGGGACGCCGGAGCGGGTGCCGTCGCCGAGGCGGGAGGTGGCGCGGAAGAGGTCGCAGAAGTAGTTGTACATCTGGCTGACGTAGCCTTCCGAGTTGAGGAGTTTTTCGACGAGTTTCTCGCGTTTGTCTGGGGCGGAGTCGTCGAGGAAAGCCTTGGCTTCGGTGTAGGAAGGGATGCGGCCGGTGGCGTCGAGGTAGACGCGGCGGAGCCAGCGGGAGTCGTCGGCGGGGGTGACAGGGGTGACTTTGGCTTTCTGGAAGCCAGTGCCGACGCGTTTATCGATTTCTGCGGCGGCTTTTTTGATCCATGCGGGGTCGTTGCCGAGGTCAGCTTCCTTGCGGGCCAGTTGGGCGGAGGCGGAGGAAACGAGGGCGGCGGAGAGGAGTCCGAGGCAGGAGCGGAGGGGGAGGGAGATCCTGATCATGGTGGGTGGTTTAGGCAGGGAACGATTGAAGCTGGTGTTAAATTGGAGGAAAATGTGTGAAAACGCATCAAAAAAGTGCGGGGTGGGTGGAAATGGGGGAAGAGATGGAAGGTGGGAGTTTCTCTTGCATGAGGGGCGGAGGCGGTGGAAGGCCGTGAGGCATGGCACTGGAAAACATCGTCAAGGTCAGCGGCAAAGCTGTTTATGTCCCGGGAAGTGATATTGATACGGACCGGATTATTCCGGCGCGGTTCATGAAGTGCGTGACGTTTGACGGGCTGGGTGAGTATTTGTTTTACGATGTGAGGAAGCATGCGGATGGGACGGACAAGGAGCATCCGTTGAATGAGGAGCGGTTCAAGGGGGCTACGATTCTGCTGGCGGGGGTGAATTTCGGGTGTGGGAGTTCGCGGGAGCATGCGCCGCAGGCGATTTACCGGTATGGGTTCCGGGCGGTGGTGGCGGAGAGTTTTGCGGAGATTTTCTTTGGGAACTGCACGACCCTTGGGATTCCGTGTGCGGTGGCTGGGGCGGCGGAGATGGCGCGGTTGCGTGCGGCGGTGGAGGCTGATCCTGAGTTGGAGGTGACGATTGATGTGGTGGGGAGGAGGATTGAGTATGGAGGCGAGGGGTTTGCGGTGACGATTCCGGAGTCGGCGCGTGAGGCGCTGGTGAGCGGGCACTGGGATGCGATTGCGGATTTGATTGAGGGGTTGCCGGCGGTGGAGTCGACGGCTGGTGCGCTGGCGTATATGGCGCGTTGAAAGGCGGGAAGGTGACGAACCGTCTTTGAGTATTCCCCTTTTTGAGCAGCCATGGCATTTTTCCGTAAATTCTCTCTCGGCAACTTTGGTGAGAAGAAGAAAGACATGCCTGAGGGGCAGTGGCGGCAGTGTGGCGGGTGCAAGGCGATGCTGCACGAGCTGGAGTTGTCGGGGAACCTGCAGGTGTGTCCGAAGTGCGGGCATCATCATCCATTGGACAGCGGGTCGCGGGTGGCGTCGCTGATTGATGGGGGGACGTGGGAACCGATGGACGAGGGATTGCGGACGGAGAATCCGTTGGGTTTCAAGGCGTACAAGGAGAAGGTGGAGGCGAATGTGAAGAAGACGGGGATCAACGAGGCGATTGTGACGGGGCGCGGGTTATTGAAGCGGCATCCGGTGACGCTTGGGGTGATGGATTTCCGGTTTCAGGGAGCGAGCATGGGGAGTGTGGTGGGTGAGAAGGTGACGCGGGCGATTGAGACGGCGACTGCGGAGAGGAGGGCGTGCATTATTGTATCGGCGTCTGGCGGGGCGCGGATGCATGAGGGGATTCTGAGTCTGATGCAGATGGCGAAGACGAGCGGGGCGCTGGCGCTGCATCATGAGGCTGGGTTGCCGTTCATTTCGATTCTGACGCATCCGACGTTTGGGGGGACGACGGCGAGTTTTGCGACGCTGGGGGATTTGATATTGGCGGAGCCGAAGAGCATCATTGGGTTTGCGGGGCCGGTGGTGATCCGTGAGACGACGCATCAGAAGTTGCCGCCGGGTTTTCAGACGGCGGAGTTCATGCTGGAGCACGGGTTGGTGGATCGGATTGTGGACCGGCATGCGTTGCGGGACACGCTGGGGCAGTTTCTGGGGTATCTGATGCCGGCGCTGCCGCCGGAGCCGGAGCCGGTGGCGGAGAGTGTTGGGGAAGAGGCGGTGGTGGAGGTTTGAGGTGACGTGGAAAGGGCCGCAGACGCGGAGGAGGCTGAAGGGGAATGACGTGTGGAGATGGGGCAGATTTTCGGGTGAATGCAGCGAGTGAGATTTCCGGAGAGAGTGTTGAGGGTGGGGCGTGTCGGTTAGGGGAGGGTGAGAGATTCCGGGTGTTGTCGGATCTGCATCTTGGGCATGATCAGAGTGTGATCCGGCGGGTGGGGGATTTGAGGCCGTTGCTGGCGGGAGGCGGGACGGTGGTGTTCAATGGGGATACCTTTGAGGAACGGGCTCCGTGTTATCGGGAGAAGTCGGGGGCGATGCTGGCGGAGTTGATGGAGTTGTGCCGTGAGGAGGGGGTGAAGCCGGTGATGGTGAATGGGAACCATGATCCGGAGCGATGGGGTCGGGATGCGGTGGATGCGGCTGGCGGGCGGATGTATGTGACGCACGGGCATGTGCTGCTGCGCCTTGTGTCGCCTTGGAGCAGCAAGCTGCGGGGGTGTCGCGGGGAGATCGAGGCGATGCTGGCGGCGGCAGGCGAGTGGGAGCGGTTGACGTTAGGGGAGCGTTATGCGCTGACGCGGTCGGTTTGTCTGCGGATGCCGCCGTCGGAGACCCGGCAGGGGAGTCAGAGTGTTGCGGCGAAGGTGGGATTGCTAGTGAGGGAAGTGTGGCCGCCGACGCGGCCGTGGGAGGTGATGAAGGTGTGGGCGGGGTTGCCGCGGCTGGCGTCGGAGTTTGCGGGGAAGTATCGACCGGGAGCGAAGGCGGTGGTGTTCGGGCACACGCATCGTGCGGCGTTGTGGCGGCGTGGCGGTCGGTGGCTGGTGAACACGGGAGGGTTTGTGACGTTCAGTCGGCCGTGGCGGGTGACGTGGGATGGGGAGGGGATGGTGATTGAGCGGATTCGGGTGAAGGGCGGGGCGTTTGGGGTGGAGGGGAAGCGGGTGGTGGCGCTGGGTTGAAGAATGGAAGGAGGAATCGGCGAGTGGGGTGCGCCCGGGGAATCTGCGATTGCGTATTGGGTGAGGAAGAGCGTTTTCGAAGAAGACATGATCCGCAAAACTAAAATCATCGCGACCCTTGGGCCGGGAACCCAGACATTAGAGAAGATCGTGGCGTTGCTGCGGGCTGGGGCGGGGATTTTCCGGCTGAACATGAGTCATGCGGAGGCGGCGTGGTGCCGTGCGGTGACGGCGACGGTGCGTGAGGCGAGTGCGCATACGGGGATTGATGCGGCGGTGCTGATGGATTTGAAGGGCCCGACGATTCGGACGGGGGATCTGGCGGCGTCGGTGATGCTGAAGAAGGGGGATCAGGTGGAGTTCACGTTGTCGGGGGCGGCGGCGACCTTGCCGGTGTCGACGAGTGTGAATTATCCTGGGTTGTATGCGGATGTGAAGAAGGGGGACACGGTGCTGGTGGACAATGGGATGCTGCACATGAAGGTGCTGGAGACTGGGCCGGAGCGTTTGATTTGCGCGGTGCTGACGGAGGGGAAGCTGGGGTCGCGGAGGCACATCAATCTGCCGGGGATTCGGGTGAATCTGCCGCCGCTGACGGACCGGGACCGGAGTGACATTGTGCTGGGGAAGGAGATCGGGGTGGACTGGGTGGCGATGAGTTTTGTGCGGGACGGGAGCCATTTGCAGCTGCTGAGGAAGGAGTTGGGGTATGCGGGGCTGGATGCGAAGGTGATGGCGAAGATTGAGGATCAGCAGGCGGTGGCGAATCTGGATGGGATCATTGATGCGGCGGATGCGGTGATGGTGGCGCGGGGTGATCTTGGGATTGAGGTGCACATGGAGGAATTGCCGGTGGTGCAGAAGCGGATCGTGAGTCGATGCATTCACCGGGGGAAGCCGGTGGTGGTGGCGACGCACATGCTGGAGAGCATGGTGACGAATCCTGTGCCGACGCGTGCGGAGGTGACGGATGTGGCGAATGCGGTGATGGAGGAAGCGGATGCGATCATGCTGAGTGGCGAGACGAGTACGGGGGCGTATCCGGTGGAGTGTGTGGAGGTGATGGACCGGATTGCGCGGCGGATGGAGGCGTGGGACCACACGCCGAGTCTGGCGAATCATGCGACGATCGCGAATGAGAAGCAGCGGATTGTGCGTGCGGCGGTGGATCTGGCGGATCGGATTGAGGGGGCGTCGATCATTGTATTCACGCAGCGCGGGGTGCTGGCTGGGTATGCGGCGTGGTTCCGGCCGCAGAAGGCACCGGTGTTTGCGGTGTGTCAGACGACGGCGGTGGCGAGGCCGCTGCATCTGCTGCGGGCGGTGCATCCGATTGTGATGCCGTTTGATCCTGCGCAGCGGGAAGCGTCGACGGCGGCGGCGGTGGCGCTGCTGAAGTCGCGGCGGTTGCTGCGGGAGGGTGGGACAGTGGTGATCATCAGCGACATTCTTGCGGAAGAGGCGGCGATGGATTCGATCATGGTGCGGAAGGCGTGAGGTGGCCTGAAAATCCCATGAAAAAATGCTTTCCGTGTTGGGTGTCGTCGTGGTAAGTGGTTGATTACCGGGATGGAATATCCATTGCGGGTGCCTTCACGACCATGAAAGAGACCTATTTCCTGACGCTGATTGCTGCTGCGGCACTGGCACCGATGACGAGTCGGGGGCAGAGTGCGGGACCTGTGATTGGTTATTACAAGGTGGATGTTCCGGCTGGGCAGTCGGCGTGGGTGTGCGGGTTGGTGACGATGACGGAGTTTCAGGGGCCGGCGACGTCGGTGGCTCCGGGAGTGCCGCTGGCGGATGGGACGCCGACGTCGGTGATTACGCAATCGGCGGCGAACTGGGCGTCACCGTTTTCGCTGCATTACGTGGAGATTCTGAGTGCGGGACCGACGCAGGGGGCGGTGCTGGACATTATTGGGAACACGGCGACGACGGTGCGGGTGAGGGGGGCGATTTCGGGGACTCCTACATTCTGCATTCGGAAGCACGCGACGCTGGGGACGATTTTCAAAGGGCTTGGGGGGATGGTGGATTTTCAGGATTCGCTGACCCTGTATAATTCTGACAATTCGCTGAGTTCGTATTTTCCTGCGGGTGGTGGGAATTGGGTGGCGGAGGATTTTTTCACGCCGGCGAATGACACGGTGATTTATCCTGGGCAGGGTTTTATTCTGTCGTCGACGCCTGACACGGTGATTACGATTGGTGGTGGTGAGGTGGCGTATGTGAAGAGCGGGCCGACGCAGGTGCCGTTGTATCGCGGGCAGACGAATGTGGTGGGGCCGATCACGCCGTTGGTGGCGACGAATCCTGCGGATCCGCTGTACGGGTTGACGTCGACGAGCACGGTGGCTGGAGGCAATTTGACGTTGGGGTCGTTGGGGTTGACGAATTCCGGGTTGGAGGAGTTTGTGGATTCGATCACGCTGTTTCTGCAGGGTGGGGATTTGAATCCATTGGGGTCATTTTATGTGGGGTTGGGGACGGTGTATGCGGACGACTTTTTCACGCCTGCGGATGACACGCTGTTGAGGAATGGGGCGGCGATGATTATTTCTGCGGAGAGTGCGGATCGGGTCTGGAAGCAGACGCCGACGTATCCGGGGGCGGGCAACTGAAGACGACCAGTTTAATGAAGAAACATATGATGACACGTTTTGCACAGATGACATTTGGTGCCGTTGTGGCAGCGGCGTTTGCTGGTGATGCTGAGGCGGCTCTGGTGAACATTGGGTCGAACAGTTTTTCCGGGGCTGGGCGACTGGTGACGACGAGTGACGGGGCTCCGTTGCCGTTTGGGTCGATTGTTCGGATTGGGTTATTTCCGACGGGGATTCCTGCGGCGACGAGTTTCAGTGCGGTCAGTGCGGCGTTTGTGCCGATTGGGGAGAGTTCGACGGATGCGAATGACGGGACGAATGGACCGTTGACGATCAACGATGTGAACACGCCGAATCCGACTGCGGCGAGGGGGCATTATGCCGGTACGATTAATGCGGTGCAGAATTCTGATGCGCGGTTTCCGATTGCGAGTCGGTTGTATGTATTTGTGCTGAATGCGCCACCGGAGACGATGTCGCTTGCGACTGAGTGGGCGATTTTTTCGGATGCGTCATGGACGATTCCTGCGTCGGGGACGCGGACGATGGCGACGAATGCGATTACGGATGCGTCGGAGGTGTTTCTGGGTACTTATGATGGGACTAATGCCAAGATTCTGATGGTGCCGGTTCCTGAGCCGGGGGTGGCGATGCTTTCCGGTGTGTTTGGGTTGGTGATGCTGGTGGGCGGGCGTCGTCGTCGTTGAGGGCGCGTGGTGATATTGAGTATGCCCGCTGAGGAGAAGATCGGCGGGGCCGTGACCGTGTACGCACTCCTGCGTGGGGTGGTGCTGTGTCTCTTATGGAGTGGTGTGGTGAGAGGTGGGGGTGACGAAAGACCGGGGATTGTGTTGTGCATGACGGACGATCATGGGTGGGGGGACGTGGGGTATAACGGGTTGAGGAAGATAGGGACGCCGGAGTTGGATGCGATGGCGGCGGCGGGGTTGCGGTTTGATCGTTTTTATGCGCAGCAGAGTTGTTCACCGGCGCGGGCGTCGGTGATGACCGGGCGGCATCCGAATCGGATGGGGGTATTCTGGCCGGGGATGCCGATGCGGCGGAATGAGGTGACGGTGGCGCAGGTGCTGGAGCGTGCGGGGTATGCGACGGGGCATTTCGGGAAGTGGCATTTGAATGGCGTGGCGGGGCCAGGGAAAGTGATCGCGGAGGATGATCCGTTGTCGCCGCGGCGGTTTGGGTTTGGGGAGACGTTTTCGGTGAGTAATTATTTTGAGAGGGACTGGACGTTTGGGCGAAATGGGGTGGCGGAGAAGGCGCGTGGGGATGGGTCGGAGGTGATTGTGGCGGAGGCGTTGCGGTTTATTGGTGGGGCGGTGGAGCGTCGGCAGCCATTTTTTGCGGTGGTGTGGTTTGGGAGTCCGCATGTGCCGCATCAGCCATTGCCTGAGGATTTGAAGGCGGCGGGAGGGTCTGGGTATTACGGGGAGTTGATAGCGGTGGATCGGGCGATGGGGAAGTTGCGGCGTGGGGTGCGTGGGTTGGGGGTGGGTGAGAGCACGATGGTGTGGTTTTCGGGGGACAATGGTGGCTGGATTGATCCTGAGCATCCGGAGGCGAACGGGACGAATGCGGGGCTGCGGGGGAGGAAAGGGGACATGTGGGAGGGCGGGTTGCGGGTGCCGGGGCTGGTGGAGTGGCCGTCGCGGATCAAGCCTGGGGTGACGGGGGTGCCTGCTGGGTTGGTGGACATTCTGCCGACGGTGGCTGATGTGCTGGGACTGACATTGGACCCCGAGGTGGTGCTGGACGGCGTGAGCCTGCGGGGATTGATGGAGGGGACGATGACGAGTAGGCCGCGACCGCTGGGATTCTGGCAGTTTGCGGGGGACCAGGGGCGATTGACTGAGGATTCGGGCCCGTCGGCGTGGAGTGACAACCGTTACAAGCTGGTGAAGCCCGGTCGCGGGAGGTGGGAGCTGTATGATTTGCTAGAAGACCGCGGAGAGATGACGGATGTGGCGGCGGGTCATCCGGAGGTGGTGGAACGGATGAAGGCTGGGCTGAGGGAGTGGCAGGCGTCGGTGATCCGGAGTTATGGGGTGAGGGAAGTGAGAAGTGAGAAGTGAGAAGTGAGAGGGCTTGTGGGGAGGAGAGTGAGGGGAAGGTGCGGTGAGGGTGTTAGCTGTTAGTCGGTGATGAAGATGGCGCGGGTGCCGGGGTGGCGGCGGGTGAAGGCGGTGATTTCGCGGCGGTTCATGACCATGAAGGCTGTGGAGAGGGCGTCGGCTAGGGTGGCGTTGGGGGCGACGGCCCAGCGGATGATGCGGCGGACATTGACGAGGCGTGCGGAGCGAGGGTCGATGATGTGAGCGCCGCGGACATCGAAGCCGGTGCCGCTGACGGCTTCGTTTTTGAGGAGGAAAGGTTCGGGGGCACCGGCGCGGACGAGCCAGCCGTCGTGGCCGGGCATGGAGCCGAGGGCGAGGATGGTGCTGGTGCCGGCGTTGAGGAGCGCGTTGGTGATGCCGTAGTCTTCGGTGAGGATCTGGGCGGCCTGGTCGAGGGCGTAGCCTTTGCCGATGGCGCCGGCGTCGGTGATCATGCCGGAGACTTGAGGGATGGCGGTGAATTCTTCGGGGTCGAGGATGAGGTGCTGGAAGCCGCAGCGGGCGCGGGCGTCGGCGAGTTCGTCTGGGGAGGCCTTGCGGGGAAGGCCGTCGGGCCAGCGGAGGATGGCGTAGAGCGGGCCGATGGTCATGTCGAAGGCGCCGCCGGTTTGTTCCCAGATATCCTTGCCGTAGGAGAGGACATCCATGGCGGCCTCGCGGAGATCGACGATGCGGCCTGCGTCGCTGCCATTGAGACGGCCGAGATCGGAGTGGGGGATGAAACGGCTGAGTTCCTGTTCGAGACGGTCGGTGTCGTCGAAGACGGCGTGGGCGGCGCGGGCGGCTTCTGCGGCGTCGTGGTGGACGAGGGTGAGTTCGAAGCGGGTGGCCATGGCTTCGTGGCCGAAGCGATGGATGGAGGGCGGCGTCATTTCTGGACTGGTGTGGGGGGCCATGCGGGGTGTGCGGTGTACTGGTCCCAGAGGGGTTTGCGGACGAACATGGTGAGGCCGGTGGAGGGCGTGAGGGAGACCGGCATGCGAGCGAAGCGGGAGGATAGGGCGTCGGGGTTGCCGGAGGCGGCGAGGGCCTTGTCGAGGGTGGCTTCGGCTTGGCCGCTGAGGAGGAGGATTGAAGGGAGATCGGCGTCGAGCGGGCCGCCCTGCCATTGGTAGTTAGGGAACTGGCGGGCGAGGAACCATGGGAGGGGCCATGCGCCGTTTTCGTCGTGCTGGGCGATGATCATGGAGTTGCCTGCGGGGTCGAGGGAGGCGAGACGGCGGATGCGCTGGACGGCGTCGAGGGCGTCGCGTGACGTCATGCTGTAGTTGTAGGGATTGGCGGCGGTGGAGGCGAAGTCGCGGGAGGCGCGCCATGCCTGGAGCCCGAGTTGGGCGGTTGCGGCGGAGAGGAGGGCGAGGGTTAGGAAGTGGAGCGGGCGAGGGGAGACGAGGCGGAGGAGTTGGGAGGCACCGAAGCCTGCCATGATGAGGAGGGTGAGCCATGGGGTGATGATGCACCATGGGGTTTTGTAGGGGATGATGGAGTAGATGAGGAAGAGGGCGATGCTGAAGACGGCGAGGAAGCGGAGGAGGAGGATTGAGTGGCGGTGGAGACGGCTGGGGGAGAAGGCGGCGAGACAGCCGATGGTGGCGAGGATGACGAGGAGGGCTTCCGAGAGAACGATGATGCGGGCGTCGGCTTTGATGCCGAGGATCATGGCGAGGCGGGAGGGGTTGGAGAGGAGGGTGGTTAGGCTGGATGGAGAGGAAGGGAAGGGGATGGAGGTGGTGCCGAAAGAGCCGCCCCAGAGGAGGGCGGCGTAGTGGGAGAAAGGTTTTTCGTGGCCCTGGCCGCCGGCGCGGCTGAACATCTGGAAGTAGGTGCCGATGGAGTCGGCGACGCCTTGCCATTCGGTGAAGCCCTTGGAGAAGACGGAGACCGAGGCGAGCGTGGCGGCGAGTGTGAAGACGAGGGCGTGGCGCGGGGAGAAGAACGGTCGGGCGGGGATGTCGGAGACGGTTGGGGCGGTTGGGGCGAGCCAATTGAGGAGCCGGACGGCGACGAGGGCGGCGGTGAGGGCGGCGAAGTGGAGGATGCAGGTTTCCTTGGTGGCGTGCATGAGGCCGGCGGAGAGACCGGAGGCGATGAGCCATGGGGATTTGCGGGTGATGAAGAAGCGCCAGCCGCAGGCGATGGAGGCGAGAGTGAAGACCGCGAGGAGGATCTCCATGATGTAGTAGCGGCTGTAGAAGACCATGATGGGCGAGACCGCGAGGAAGAGAGCGGCCCAGCCGAGAGCGTTAGGAGGCAGGGCGTCGCGGACGAGCCAGAGGAGAAGGAGGAGGGCGGCTCCGTAGAGAGCGGGGACGAGGCGGAGGTCGGATTCGGTGGCGTGGTTCCAGTCGGTGCCTGAGAGCTTGAGGAGCGGGATGGTGGAGTAGAGGAGCGTGGGGCCGTGGTGGTCGCGCGGGTCATACTGGTATTGGCCGGCGAGGGCCTCGCGGAGTTTGAGGGCCTGGGTGGATTCGTCGGCGTGCATGGGTTTGAGTTCCCGGGAGGGGAACCTGAGGATGCAGGCGGCGAGGAGGGCGAAGAGGAAGAGGGCGGCGGCCGATGGGAAGCGGAAGCGATCCGGGCGGTCGGCCGGTGGGGAGGGGTTCACCGCGGCAGGCTAAGGAAGCGGTGGGGATTGCAAAGAGGAAAACGGGCGGTGGCGCGGCTTACGGGGTGTGGAATTTAGCGGCGAGGGCGGTGGCGACGGGAGCAGGGACCATGCGGGTGACATCGCCGCCGAGTCGGGCGACCTCCTTGATGACGCGGGAGCTGACGTAGGTGAAGACCTCGCGGGAGGCGAGGAAGATGGTTTCGAGGTCCGGTCGGAGGGTTTTGTTCATGAGGGCCATCTGGAATTCGTATTCGAAGTCTGTGACGGCGCGGAGACCGCGGACGACGACGCGGGCGCCGGAGGCGGCGGCGAAGTCGACGAGGAGCCCTTTGAAGGAAGTGACTTGGACGTTAGGGAAGGCGGAGACGCTCTGACGGATGAGCGAGACGCGGTCTTCGGTGGAGAAGAGCGCGTTTTTGGCGTTATTGTCAGCGACGGCGACGAGGACGTGGTCGAAGAGCTTGGCGGCGCGTTCGATGACGTCGAGGTGGCCGTTGGTGATGGGGTCGAAGCTGCCCGGGTAGAGGGCTGGGGCTGGATCGGCCATGGGGTGGTGTTAGAGAACGGTGCCCATGGTGGCCCAGCGTTCGTGGGTTTCGCGGTAGACCTTGGGGGAGATTTCGCTGGGTTTGATTTCGCTGCGGCCGCCCCAGAAGACGGCGGTGTAGGAGACGGGGATGCCGATGTTGGCGAGGTGGGCGTCGATGGCGGCTTTGTGGGCGAGGACGCGGTCGCGTTCCGAGCCGTGGATGACGGCCATGATATTGACATTGCCGAAGCGTGGGCCGCCTTCGCGCCAGTAGCAGTGGGTGAGGATGAAGTGGCGGCCGATTTCAGCGCCGGCCTGTTGTTCCATGCCTTTGGGGACGGCCCAGTGGAAGAGCCCGTTGAAGCGGGTGACGCGTTCACCGGATTGGGAAGGTTTGACGTGTTCGAGGAACGTGGAGAAGCGGCCGATGACCTTTTTGCGGTTCAGTTCGGTGGCGACCTCGCAGAAGCGCTCGTAGGAGACGTTAGCGACGGCGGCGCGGCCGAGCCATGGGTTTTCGCAGATTTCGTCCGGGGTGAGTTCTTCCTTGAGGGAGAGGAGGACGTCCCATTCTTCGTCGGAGAGTTCGACGGTGGTGGTGGTGTCCATGGCGACTGGTTCCGGGGCGCGGTCGCCTGGTTCCATGGTTTTGCGGCGGACGTGGCCGACGCCGAGGGCGAAGATCCCGTTGGCGGGCATGAGGATGTATTCGTGAGCGCCGACGAGCCGTTTGAGGACATCGGCGTGTTCTTCGAGGGAGCGTCCCTGGGGGACCTTGAGAGTGGTCCAGAGACGGTAGTCGGAGCCGGAGATATCGCGGTCGGTGGAGCGGGTGACGACGTGGCCGCTGAAGGGGTCTTCGCGGAACATGAAGTCGAAGGTGGCGTCGATTTTGTCAGGGTCGATTTTCCATGCGACGAGAGCGCCGTGGGCGAGTTTGGTGGCGAGGAGGGTTTGGCGGACCCGGCGGATGACACCGGCTTCGAGCATGGCGCGGATGCGTTCGAGGACGGTGGGGAGGGGGATGCCGGAGCGTTCGGCGATGACCTGGAAAGGGTTAGGGACGAAGCCCTTGACCATGTCTTCGGAGACCGAGAGGATGCGGGTGTTGATTTCGTCCGAGTGTTCGACGGGGATGGGGGGAGCGGCGCTCATGGGAAGAGGGGTACGGGGGTGCTTGGTATGATGGTGGGAGCGTTCGTTTCCCGGGTGGGCGCGGCAAGGGAAAAGGCTGCGCATTGCTTTGGGGGCGCTGCGCGGAAATTGGCGGGGTGCGGCCGCGGAGAAGCGCGGGGAGTCAGGAGCGACCGGTGGCTCCTTCGGTGAAGCCGCCTGCGACGAGGGCTTCGAGTTGAGCCATGACGGCTTCAGCGTCTGCGCCTTCGGCGCTGACTTTGATTTTTGCCCCGCAGCCTGCGGCGAGCATCATGAGGCCCATGATGCTTTTCCCGTTGACCTGTTCGTCATCTTTTTCGACCCAGACCTCGGATTTGAAGGCACCGGCCGTCTTGACGAACATGGCGGCGGGGCGCGCATGGAGGCCGAGTTTGTTGACGATGGTGAGTTCTTTGGTGAGCATGGGAGGGACGGCCTTCAACTGATTCGCTTCTCCGCCATCACTTTCAAGAGATTCTTGTTGAATTCGATGGCGCTGTGATGGCCGAAGGAGCGGAGTTTCTGTTCGAGCGCGGCGACCTCGATGAGGGGAGCGATTTCGCGGCCTGGGGAGACGGGGATCTCGAAGTAAGGGACATCGACGCCCATGAGGCGGTAGTGGTGTTCGGAGGTGCCGAGGCGGTCGACATCGTCCATGGAGGCGAGGTGGCGCATATTGACGACGAGGTCGAGGCGTTTTTCGATGCGCATGGAGCCGACCCCGTAGATGAGGGGGACATTGACGATGCCGAGGCCGCGGACTTCCATGTGGAAGCGGCCGAGTTCTTCTGCGGAGCCGATGATTTCGCCTGCGCCTGGGGCGCGGAAGACGACCTTGTCGTCGGCGACGAGCGAGGCGCCGCGCTGGAGGAGGCCGAGGGCGGCTTCGCTTTTGCCGATGCCGCTGTCGCCCTTGATGAGAACGCCGATGCCTTTGACGTCGACCATGCAGCCGTGTTCGCTGGCGACGGGTGCGAATTCCCATTCGAGCCAATGGGTGCAGGCGTTGATGAACTTCATGGTGTTCATGGAGCTGCGGAAGACGGGGACGCCGATGTCGCGGGCGGCTTTGAGGAGAGGGGGGGAGAGTTTGCGGGAGCGGCAGAGGACGATGCAGGGGATTTCGCTTTCGCACATGCGGCTGAAGACCTTGCGTTGTTCGGGTTCGCTGAGGCTGGTGAGGTAGGCGAATTCGGAGTTGCCGAGGACCTGGATGCGTTTGTAGGCGAAGTAGAGGTAGAAGCCTGCGAGGGCGAGGCCTGGGCGGTTGATGGAGGGCTCGTGGATGGGGCGGTCCATGGAGCAGCCTGTGTTTTCGAGTTCGAGGTGGAGGTGGTGGGAGTGGCGTGCGAAGAAGTCGGCGACGGCGAGCTGGCGAGGCTGGCGGATGCGGGCGCGGCTTTCGACGACGACGGGAGCGGAGACGGAGTCCATGGTGTTGGTGTGGGAGATGGAGCGTGGTGGGCGGGGATGCGAGCGCAAGAATGGGGGCGGGGGAGCGTAGGATGGAGGGAAATGAAGCGATTGAGAATACTGCTGATGGTGATGCTGGTGCTGGGTGGTGAGTGCGGGGCGGGCGCGCCGTTTTTGAGGCGAGGGGATCGGGTGTTGTGTCTGGGGGACAGCATTACGCAGGATGGGAGGTATCTGGCGGTGCTGGACGTGCTGTTGCGGACGCGGCAGCCGGGGGAGGGGATCCGGCTTTATCCGCTGGGGTTAGGGAGTGAGACCGTGAGCGGATTGAGTGAGAGTGGGCATCCGTTTCCGAGACCGTGTGTGCTGGAGCGGAGCGGACGGGCGCTGGCGATGATCAAGCCGACGGTGGTGATGATTTGTTATGGGATGAACGACGGGATTTATGCGCCGCCGGCGGAGGATCGGATGCGTGCGTATCAGGAGGGGATGAAGGAATTGGTGAAGCAGTGTCGCGGGGCGGGGGCGCGGGTGGTGGTGGTGACGCCGCCGCCGTTTGATGCGAAGTCGTTTCGCGGGCCGCTGGCGGATGACGGGGCGGAGTCGTATGGTTATCAGAAGCCGTGGCGAGGGTATGACAAGACGCTGGCTGGGTACAGCGAGTGGCTGGTGGGGAGCGAGGGGCTAGCGGATAAGGTGATTGATCTGCATGGGCCGCTGAGTGCGGTGGTGGGGGCGTGGCATGAGCGTGATGCCGGGTGGAAGAACGGGGATGGGATTCATCCAGACGGGGCGGTGCACTGGCTGATGGCTGGGTTGATTGCGGAGGGGTTGGGTGTGCCGGGGACGGTGGGGGTGCCGGTGGTGAGCGGGGCGGGGGTGGATGGCGGGCGGGATGTTAGGTTTGTGTGTCGGCCGCCGGTGGCTGGGCCAGCGGGAGCGCCGCGCGGGTTTCTGGAGGCGGGGGGATTTCCGAGATTGATGAACCGACTGGAGCTGATGGTGACGGATGCGCCGGCGGCGGCGTGCCGGTTGATGGTTGGGGAGCGATTGGCGGCGGTGGTGACGCGGGAGCAACTGGCGCGGGGTTATGATCTGACGGGATTGCCGGTGCTGCCGTTTGCGGGGGCGTCGGTGGCGGTGATGGAGGCGGTGATGGAGCGGCAGCGGTGGTTCAGTGCGGCGTGGCGGGAGCGGGTGGGGCACCGGAAGCCGGGGGTGGAGCGGGACGTGAGGACGGTGGAGGAAGCAGAGGCGGAGTGGGTGCGTGTGGAAGCGCGCCTCGACGAGCTGGCGAAGCCCGTGGAGGTGGAGATGCGGGTGATGCGGCCTTGAGGGTTGGGGGCAGCGGGGATCTTCTGATTTTGTGGGGAGGAAGGAGGATACAGCGGCTCTGCTTCTGTATAGGGACGTTGGCACTGAGGGTCACAGGCAAGATGCCCGTGCCACTTTCGCGGAGGCACTGATGGTCACAGGCAGGATGCCCGTGCCACTTTCTGTAGAGACGTTGGTAGAGAGGTCACAGGCAGGATGCCCGTGCCACTTTCATGAGACACCCTTTGTAAGACGGACTAGCCTAGGTCAGTTGAGGAGTTCGAGTTCCGGGAGGACGAATTTGCCGTCCTTGCGGATGGTGCGGCCGTCGAATTTGATTTCGCCGCCGCCGTAGTCCGGGCGCTGGATGCAGACGAGGTCCCAGTGGACCTGGCTGCGGTTGCCGTTGTCGGTTTTGCCCTCGTAGGCCTGGCCGGGGGTGAAGTGGAAGCTGCCGGCGATTTTCTCGTCGAAGAGGATATCGCGCATGGGGTGGAGGATCTCGCGATTGAAGCCGATGGCGAATTCGCCGATGTAGCGAGCGCCTTCGTCGGAGTCGAGGATGCGGTTGATGGCTTCGGTATTGTTAGCGGTGGCCTTGATGATTTTGCCTTTGGAGAATTCGAAGCGGACGCTGTCGAAGGCGATGCCCTGGTAGATGGTGGGGGCGTTGTAGGAGATGACCCCTTCGACGGAGTCGCGGACTGGGGCGGTGAAGCATTCGCCGTCGGGGATATTTTTTTCGCCGCCGCAGGCTTCGGACTGGATGCCTGCGATGCTGAAGCGGAGGTCGGTGCCTGGGCCTGTGATGTGGACCTCGCTGGTCTGGTCCATGAGTTTTTCGAGGGCGTTCATGCCTGGTTTGAGGGCGGCGTAGTCGAGGAGGCAGACGCGGAAGTAGAAGTCTTCGAAGGCTTCGGTGCTCATGTTATTGAGTTGAGCCATGGAAGGGTTGGGCCAGCGGAGGACGCACCATTTGGTTTTCTGGACCCGGTGGTTCATGACTGGGCGCATTTTGCCCATGATGAGCTTCATGCGTTCTGCGGGGACGTCGGAGCTTTCGGTGATGTTGTGGCTGCCGCGGATGGCGATGTAGGCCTGCATGCGCTGGATGAGGTCCATCTGGACGGCGCTCCAGTGATCGTACTGGGCGTCGGTGGCACCGAGTTGGAGTTCGCGGGCGACGCGTGCGTCGTGGATCTGGACCTGGGGGATGCCGCCGGCGGCGCGGGCGGCGCGGACGAGAGCGATGCCCATTTCGGGTGGGGTGTCGTAGAGGTCGAAGAGGATGTTTTCGCCGGGTTTGAGGGAGACCGAGTGGGAGATGAGTTGGGCGGCGAGCTTGTCGAGACGAGGGTCGTGCATGGTGGGCGAGTGGAGAGAGATTGGAGAGAGGATGGAGTGTGATGAGACGTCGGCGGGCCGGGTGATCCGGGCGAGGGACGATGGGACGAGAGTGGCGACGGTGCGGGTTTTGTCCAACGCGGAATGGGCGTGGGGGGAGCGTGATGGCGGGGAACAAGGGGATTGCGCGGGGCGTGGAACCGGGTTTGAGGGGAGCTGAACCAAGAGTTGCCTATGACATCTGACACTGCTGAGAAACTGCCGGTTGGGCCGGGGCCTGATGCGACGCCTGAGGAAAAGGATCTGTGGTGGTTCCGGAATGTTTATCAGGGGCACCAGCAGAAACAGCTGACGGTGCGTGCGGTGCTGATGGGCGGGTTGCTGGGGGCGTTTCTGTCGTTGTCGAATCTTTACACGACCTTGCGGCTGGGGTGGGCGTTCGGGGTGGCGATCACGGCGTGTGTGATGTCGTGGGCGATCTGGAAAGGCGTGCGGGCGTTGAGTGGGGGAAGCGTGACGCCGATGAGCCTGCTGGAGAACAACTGCATGCAGTCGACGGCGTCGGCGGCTGGGTACAGTACGGGGTCGGTGGTGGGGAGTGCGTGTGCGGCGCTGCTGATGGTGAATGGAGGCAAGCACATGGAGTGGCCGATGATGGCGGCGTTTGTGTTTCTGACGGCGTGTCTGGGGGTGTTTCTGGCGATTCCGATGAAGCGGCAGATGATCAACCATGAGCAGCTGGCGTTTCCTGGGGGGATTGCGGCGGCGGAGACCTTGCGGAGCCTGTATGCGGCTGGGGAGGAAGCGTCGCGGAAGGCGTATGCGCTGCTGCGGGCGATGGCGGCTGGGGCGGTGATGGCGCTGTTGAGGCAGATGGGGAATATTGCGGAGAGCGCGAAGTGGCTAGGAGAGGGCGTGAGAGGGTGGATGACGAAGTTCAGTCATGGGATTGAGAGCGTGGCGATACCGGGGCCTGCGGCGGGCGGGGTTTCGTTTGCGGGGCTGGCGTGGGAGCCGTCGCTGCTGATGATTGGGGCGGGGATGATTGTGGGGTTGCGGGCGTCGCTGTCGATGCTGCTGGGGACGGTGATTCTGCATTTCTGGCTGGGGCCGATCCTTGTGGCGAATCATGCGGTGAAGGTGGCGGAGACTCCGGATGGGGGAGTGACGGCGTTGTTCCGGTGGGGTGTGTGGGGCGGGACGGCGCTGATGGTGGTGTCGAGTCTGGTGTCGCTAGGGTTTCAGTGGCGGAGTGTGGCGCGGGCGTTTCGGAGGAAGGAAGGATCGGGGACGAGTGAGGCGGCGGCGATGGCGGACATTGAGGTGCCGGGGAGCTGGATGGTGATTGGGTTGGTGCCGATCACGATCGGGCTGGTGACGGTGCTGCAGGTTGGGTTCGGGATTCCGTGGTATTTCGGGCTGATCGGGATTGCGATGGCGTTTCCGCTAGCATTGGTGGCGTGCCGGGCGACGGGGGAGACGGACACGACGCCGATCGGGGCGATGGGGAAGGTGACGCAGCTGGCGTTTGCGCTGATGCATCCAGGGAACAAAGTGACTAACCTTATGACGGCGGGGACGACATCGGCGGCGGCGGCGAGTGCGGCGGATCTGCTGACGGATTTGAAGAGCGGGTACCTGCTGGGAGCGAATCCGCGGCGGCAGTTTCTGGCGCAGTTTGCCGGGGTGTTTTTCGGGACGGCGGTGATTGTGCCTGCGTGGTATCTGCTGGCTGGGGATTACGAGGCGTTGATGAAGAAGTTTCCGATGCAGGCGGCGAGTGCGTGGAAGGCGATGGCTGATCTGCTGAATCCGGGGAGTGGGAAGACGGCGATGGAAGCGTTGCCGTGGGGTGCGGCGCAGGCGATTGTGATTGGTGCGGTGCTTGGGGTGGTGCTGCCGGTGCTGGAGAAGTTTGTGCCGAAGCTGAGACCGTTTCTGCCGAGCGCGATGGGATTGGGGTTAGGGTTTGTGATTGATTTTGCGAGTGGGCTCGGGTTCACGCTGGGTGCGGTGGTGGCGTGGGTGTGGAAGAAGGTGAACGCGCGGCAGGCGGAGGCTTACACGGTTTCGACCGGGTCTGGTTTTGTGGCGGGTCAGGCGCTGGTGGAGGCGCTCGTGACGATTGTGCTGGCAGCGGTGGGATTGATGGCGCTGAGGGGGTGAAGGGGGAAGTGAGAAGTGAGAAGTGAGAAGTTAGAAGTGAGAAGTGTGAAGTGTGAAGGGCGTGTTGGGAGAGGGTGAAGGGTGAAGGGTGAAGGGTGAAGGGTGAAGGGTGAAGGGTGAAGGGTGAAGGGTGA
>JAIXVE010000264.1 GCA_027483175.1 Verrucomicrobiaceae bacterium
GAGTCAGCGGCAAGAGCGATTCCGAGATCGACATCGAGCGTGGCCGGACGCGGCAGGCTGCGGTGCTGGGTGAGGTCGCCACAAAGATATTTGGGAACAAGGCCACCCACGAGCACGAGATCGCCATGCCATGAGCCTAGTGTGGACCACAGGGTTAGAAAAGCGCTCTCTGCGAGGGCGGTGTAACGCGGATCGTATTCGCTGTAGGTCTCGTATTTCATGGGCGACAGAAACCCTCCCATTCCCGGAGTGCCGCGGCGGCCTCCGGCCCGCGGAGTCCGGTGCGTTTGAGGTCGAGGTAGATTTGAGCATCGGTGACGAGCGTCAGACCACTGCTCGTCTGCGTCTCAGTCAGGATGCCCTCGTCATCCGGGACATGCAGCCAGAGTCTCCCGCCTTCGGTGACCGGGCGGAGTCCGAGTTGCTCCAATGTGGTCGCGTCAGGAAGGCGCTCGACATAAGCGGAACAGACCGCCGGCTCAGTGTAGGGACACCGGGTCCATGCAGCTGTCCACTGCGTGAAGGCCAGCGGGACACTTTCCGTCTTGGCCCATTGCTGGAGGCGCTGCGCCAGTTCCTGTGGCGGTCCGAAGTAGCCAGCGTAGGCCGTCGTGCGCGTGCGTTTAGGGAAATGGTCCGACTCTACCCATTCATTGAGCAACCCATGCCAGTCGCGCAGCCGGAACTCACGGGCGCTGGTCTTTCCGACGAATCCTTGACTGATGAGGTGCTGCACAATACGTGAAACAAGGCCGGAACTAGCCTTGGTGCGTGGGACGATTTCCCCCTGCGTCCAAGTGCGGTCCCGATCCGTGAGCAGGCACCGGACAATGCGGGCGCTCTTACCAATGAAGATGTTTCGCGGCGCCAGTTCGTAGCTGAACGAGCGGCCCGGCAGCGGACGGCGATCCACTAGCAGACCGGGAGCGCGCAGCCAACAGCGACCATTGAGGTCGATGGCGGCAATACCAAGTTCCTTACAGGCAGCCACAATGCGCGGGGACAACTCCGGCGTCACGATCAGTGGTCGCGGAGACGCGGGGAACACCCTCAGGTTTTCCAGCCACGGCAGGCTGGGCTTCAGTTCATAGAAGGGACGAAAGGCAAGCCTTTGACGATCCAGTTCCAGTTCCACATGGTCGAGGCGCTGCCAGTTGCCGCCGGGTGGCAGCTGCCAGCGCAAATCAGGGTCCTCGGGCAGGAACTCCCGGAAATGGAGGGCCAGCTCGCTTTCGTGGCGGATGATTGTGCCTTTACTGGAATAAAATATTTTCACTGCCGGGTAAAATTGGGCATTTCAGTGAAAAAGCGAACAGATTTCCACTGAAAACAGCCATTTTTACTGCCTCGTGAAAACGAAGGTTGGGAATGAAAGGCTTCACATTCCCAATGCTTCGAGGGATTTTCTGACTTGTTGGCTGCTCTGAAGCCACTCTGTAAGCGCCTCCGGGAACGCCGAGGCATCCGACTCAGCCGCAGCATCCGTCCGCGCCTGCGCATCCCCGCCCCCTCACCGCTCCGCACTCCACCCGGCATACGGTGCCGTGTGCCCGTCCTTCCCCAATCGCTTCGTCACACCTCCCCGCGTCTCCTCCACCCGCACCGCAAACGGATCGCCATTATAACACACTTCCCCGAAAAACGCCCACATCGACGACTCCCGATTCACAAACATCGGAGCCAGCTTCCCAGCAGTCGTCGTATAACTGAATCCTCCCAGCACTTCACTCCGCCCGCCCCCGCGGGTCTCCAGCAGGGTCCCGCCTCGCTCGGTCTTATATCCGAGAATCCACACATCCCCTCCGTCGTTCAGCAGATGGGTCCCCTCATTCTCTATGTTCAACTGCCGCGCCCACAGCTTCACCCCGCGCATCTCGAGATGATGCGTCACCACATCCTCGAAAAACCACTCCGCTCCAACCGCCCGCTTCGTCACCGTCAGATCACAATCCGCCACACTCCGCAGCACCAGCGTCCGCTTCGTATCCACTTCCATCCCCCCGAAGATATTCCCAAAATGCTCCAGCACCACCACCGGCGACTCCCCGTCCTCTAACCGGAAATCCGGCTTCAGCTTCCCACCGTAATTGATCATCCCCCCAGTCCCCACCACCCGCCGCACTTTCCCCCGAATCACCACCGTCCGCTCCAGCTTGTAATTCCCCGGCAGAAACACCGTCGTCGCGCCCGAATCCATCGCCCGCTGCACCGCCGCCGACGCATCCTTCTCCCCGCTCGGATCCGCCCCGAACTTCGTCGCGTCCGCCCACCGCCCCGGCTCATCCCTCGCCACCTCCGGCGTCTCCTTCACCGCCAATCGCAGCGAACGCTCCGGCGACGCAAACAAACTCGCCGCCCCATGCGAACTGTATTCCCCAATCTCCGGCCCCCGACTCCCCGCCTTGTCCTCCCCCTCAACCCGGTACGCCGCCCCGAAATCCGGGGTCTGCGAGACATCCGCCAGCGCCCGACCATACCCGCTCGTCTTCACATCCCTTAACAACATCCGCCCGCCATTGAAATTCACCACCGCAGGGTGCTTCCCTGCCCCGTCCTTCCCCGTCAGCTTCGCCTCCACCAGACACATCACCCCGTAACTCGAAACCGCCGGCACCGCATTCTCACTAACCAACCCCCGCACGCTCACCGCCTGACCCTCGTTCATCATCCCAACCTCACGCTGCCCCCGCAGCACCAGATGCTCGAACACCTGCCCGTTCACCGCATGCGACGTCGCCACCCCGCGACGAAACCCCACCACCTCGCACCCCCTCACCAGCAGCGGCCCGTTCATGTCCCGATGCCCCAGATCCAACCCCGTGTGCCCGCTCCCCTCACCCGCCACAAACCGACAATCCCGCACCGCCCCCGAATTGTTCGAATAAAACTGCAACCCCACCGCCCCGGGATTCCCCTCCCCCACATCAAACGTCAGGCCCTCCACATAATTGTGAAACCAGTCCGCCGACCCGAACCCGCCACACCACATCATCGCCTCCGGCTTCTTCTCGTCCCGAAACGTCCCCGCCTTCAACCGGATCACCGTCGTCTCCCGCGACTCCCCGCACACAAACGTCATCCCCCAGTTGTCCCGCCCCGCAAACCGCTTCGGCCACTTCAATGTCCCACTCACCACATACGTCCCCCTCGGCAGATAAATCACCCGATGCCTCCCGCAATTCTCATCAATCGCCCGCTGCAACGCAGCCGTGTCATCACTCACCCCATCCCCCTTCGCCCCATACGGAGCCTTCCTCACATCCACCACCTGCCCCGACTCAGGATACCCCCCACCAACGACACGTCCCACCATCACCACCGAAATCACCAAAGTCGTCAGCATCCATCTCATCCCCCACCCTACACCCCCCACCCCACCACCGTCAATCCTCCTCACCCAACACCACACCACAAAACAGCACCCCCCATCCTGCCAACACCCTCTCCCAACTCGCCCCTACTCAGTCCCCTTCGCCCTCTTCCCTTTCCCCTTCCCCTCTCCCTCACCTTTTCCGCCACCCATAATGCTAGCAATCAGCCTTGCAACATATTCGTTGTACCGTCGGTCAGGCGATTCCCCACTGGTCTTCATCGCCGCTATCGCGGCATGCAGCGGCGCAGCCTTCTCCCCCAGTGCCTCAATCGCACTGAGCGCCGACATCGAAACCAGCACACCGTTTCGTTCAGGAGGTGCCAACTCACCCAGCGCGCTCAGTGCCTTGCCAAGTGCCGCAGCATCGCCAGAACGACCCAGCGCCTGCGCCGCCGCAATGCGCACCGCAGGCGACGCATCACTCAGCGCCTTCTCCAGCACCGCCACATTCTTCGTGACCGCCTTGCCACCCCGCATCAGCAATCCCATCGCAGCCCACCAGCGCACCGCGCTGTCAGCATCACCCATCATCCCAACAAGTTCCGGCACGGCCGCAGCATCGAGATTCGACGCAAGATCCGCTGCCTTCAGAACTCTCTCCAAAGGAAACGTCCCCGGATCCCGGGCCATCTCGTAAGGTGTGCTGCCCACCGAGCGGCTGTGGATCTCCATCTCCGGCAGAAAACAAACGTCCTTCACCCGGATAAGGTGCTCCCGCTGCGCCTCACGCAGTCTCTCCAGCACCGCACGATGCTCCGGCGCACTAGCCAGATTCTTCACTTCATCGCGATCCGCCTGCAAATCATAGAGTTCCTCCGGCGCTTTCGGCACTCGCCAGAAAATCGACTGCGCCTCGTTGGTCCTTCCCTCGCTGAATAACTGATGCCAGACCCTCGTCGTCGGGGTCTCAAACTGATACGCCACACGCTGCGCCTGCGACACGTGCGGAAAATAATTCCGCAGATAGACGTAACGACCATCCGTCGTGCTCCGCACCAGATCCATGCACTCATCCATGCGCCCGCGCTCTCCATGCAGAAACCGCTGCGGCTCACTCTGATGCGGTCCAGCAAACGCATGCCCCTGCATCCACTCCGGCGGCTTGACCCCCGCAATGCTCAGCACAGTCGGTGCCAGATCCGCGAAACTGACCATCCGCTCCGATGTCCCGCCCGCTGCATATTCCTTCGGAGCCAGATGCTTCCACTTCTCCGGAAAAAATACCACCAACGGCACCTGCAATCCTGAATTGCATGGCCATCGCTTGCTCCGTGGCATCCCGCTGCCGTGATCGGCATAGTAAAAAACAATCGTATCCTCAGCCAGTCCACCCGCTTCCATCTCCTTCAGCACTCTCCCCGCATCCGCATCAGCCTCACTGACCTGATCGTAATACTGCGCCCAGTCCTCCCGAACCTCCGGAACATCAGGATGATACGCCGGAACCCGAATCCGGCCCGGATCCGTGATCCGCTTGTGCGGCCGCGTGCGAATCTGACTCTCGTGGCTTTTCGTCGAATTAAAGATCGCGAAAAACGGCTGACCCTCCGGGCGCTTCCTCCAATGCGCATCCCGAGATGACTCATCCCACACCTTCCCCGCCTCACGCAGATTGTAATCGGTCTTATTGTTATTGGAACAATAGTAGCCCGCTTCGCGCAGCATCTGCGGATACATCTTCATCCCCTTCGGCAGCGACACCATCGACCTCATGTGCAACCCACCCGTGCTCGATGGATACACCCCACTGATCAGACACGTCCGCGCCGGCGCACAAACCGGAGCCACCGACCACACCCGCGTGAAACGCATCCCCTTCGCCGCCAGCGCATCCACATTCGGCGTGCGCGCCAGCCCATCCCCATAACAACCCATCTCCGGCCCATGATCCTCGCTCGTGATCCACAGAACATTAGGCCGATCCACCGCACCAGCACCCACGCAACTCAGTCCCGCCATCCAGAAAAATACCATCAGATTCTTCATGCCGCGTCTCATCTTCGGTTCACTCGTGTTGATGTCCTCCCGCCTGATATGATCCCCTCCCTCAAGTGGCAAGTGAGATACTCAATCCCATCAGTCGCCCAAAGCGGAAGCACCGGCCCGCCGCTAACCATGCACCGAATTGCAGCAAGCCACTCTTCCCCAGAAATGGGAGTGGCGGAGAGGGTGGGATTCGAACCCACGGACAGTTTAACCCGTCGCCGGTTTTCAAGACCGGAGCCATAAACCGCTCGACCACCTCTCCGTGATACGCGCTCAGCCAACTAGCCTGCACCTCGCCCCGCGGCAAGCCGAAAAGTTCGCTCGCCCCCCGGAATTACGCGTCTGAGGGAATGCACCCGGCCGCCCCTGCAGGAGGCTGCACCATGAAACCATGGATCCTCGGACTGATCTGGGCCGCCACCGGAACCGCCGCCGAACCCGCCCCGCTACCACGGGCCACTTCCGGCGACGATCGCATCGAACCCGATTGGACCGAGCACCTCACCGTGCGCGTCGGTAACACAAACGGCGACCTCCGCGGCGATTCCGGAGCCGCCATCCAGGGAGCCATCGATCTTGTCGCCCGCCACGGCGGCGGCACCGTCGAAATCCTGCCCGGCACCTACCGGCTCCGGAACTCCATCTTCATGGCCTCCCGCGTCCGCCTCACCGGCCACGGCGCAGCCTCCATCCTCATCAAAGAACCATCCGTCACGACCACCATCGCCGCAGACAGTGATTGGTACGATCAGGAAATCACCCTGACATCATCCGAGGGATTCCAGCTAGGCGACGGCATCACCCTCCGCGCCCCATCCGCAAGATTCGCCATCAAACGAACCCTCTTCGCCCGCACCGGAAACCGCTGGAAACTCGATCGCCCGCTCCGCGACAATCTCTGGATCGCCGAAGACAATGCCACCGTCGCCTCTCTCTTCCCTCTCATCAGCGGCGAACAGATCGACTCATTCGTCATCGAAAATCTCACCCTCGACGGCAACCGCGCCGCCAACGGCCTTCTCGACGGAAACTACGCCGGCTGCGTCTGGCTCCAGGATTGCCGCCGCGGCACGCTCCGGAAACTCGACGCCCGCTCCTTTCACGGCGATGGCCTGTCATGGCAGGTCTGCCACGACATGAAAATCGAAGACTGCTGGTCCCACGGCCACAGCGGCCTCGGCCTCCACCCTGGCAGCGGCTCCCAACGCTCCCGCATCACCAGATGTCTCCTCGAACAGAACGATATCGGCATCTTCTTCTGCTGGGGCGTCCGCGGCACCCTCGCCGAAGGAAATCGCATCCTCAACAACCGCGTCGGCATCTCCATGGGCCACCGCGACACCAACAACCACGTCCTCAACAACGAAATCACCGGAAACCACGACACCGGTCTCCTCTTCCGCCGCGAAAAAGACTCCGCCGCCGCAGCTCATCACAACCTCATCGAAAACAATGCCTTCACCGACAACGGCCCCGAAAACGGCACCGCCATCACCCTAGCCGCTCCCGTCGAAGGCATCGAACTCAAATCAAACCGCTTCACCGACACCCGAACCCCCGCCACCCGCTCCGTCCTCTCTCTCGCACCCGGCGTCACCCCGCCTGACATGTCAGGAAACTCCGCCACCGAACGCAGGCCCTCCCCCTGATCCCGCACCACCGACCCACAAGCCTCCTCCGTCATCACCCGGCAAAGCCCGCCTCCCCCTAACCCATCATCACCGCCTCTGCCGAGGCATGATCCTCACCCTCCGGTGCCTTGCTCTCCTCATGCTCCCGCGGCGCCAGCCCGAGGTCGCTCGTGATCAGATTGCTCGAAATCCTCGCACTCTCGAAAATCACCGGCAACCCGCTCCCCGGATGAGTCCCGCCACCCACCAGATAAACGCCGTCCAGATCCTCAAACCGGTTCCGCGGCCGCCAGTACAGCATCTGACTGAAGTTATGCGCCAGATTGAAGGTCGCCCCGAGGTGAATCTGCTGGTCCTCCGCCCAGTCATCCGGCGTCACCGCCGTCAGCGATACCAGCCGTTCACGCACGTTCTCCACGCCTAACAGGTGCAGCTTGTCGAGAATCAGATCCGTGAACCGCTGCTTCTCCGCCTTCCAGTCGATGTTCTCATGCTGGTGCGATACCGGAACCAGCACATAAAGCCCGCAATGACCCTCCGGAGCCAGTGTCGCATCGCTCACACACGGGTTCTGCACATAGAACGACGGATTCTCAGGCAGCACATGGCTCTGCTCGATCTCCTCAAGGTTCCCTTCGTAATCGCTGCTGATGTAAATGTTATGATGCTGCAGCTTCTCGCAAGTCCCGCGCAGCCCCAGATACAGCATGAACGTCGAACAGGAAAACTTCTTCCCCTCGATCTTCCGGTCCGTCCAACGCCGCCGCAGCCGGTCCGGCACCAGCTTCCGCATCGTCCGCGCAAAGTCACTGTTGATCACCAGTCCGTCGCACGCATGCACCCCTGACTTCGTCCGCACCCCCGTCGCCCGCCGTCCCTCGAACTGAATATCCTCCACCGGCTCGTCAAGGTGCACATGCACCCCCAGTTCCGACGCCACCCGCGCCATCGCCTTCGAAATCGCACCACACCCGCCAATCGGATGGAAAATGCCGTACTCATACTCAAGGAACGACAGAATCGTGAACAGACTCGGACACCGGAACGGCGACATCCCCAGGTACTTCGTCTGAAAACTGAACGCCAGCCGCGTCCGCTCATCCTTGAAATACCGCCGCAGATCCGCATCCACCGACGTCGTCGGACGCAGCAGCGGCAGACACTTCAGCAGCGCCGGATCAAGAAAATCCCGCAGCCCCAGAAACGGCTTCTCCAGCACCGGCCGGAACGCCGCCAGCTTCTCCCGGTTCTCCGTCAGAAACCGATCCACATTCGCTGCATCCTCCGGCGCAAACGTCGCAATCTGCCGCTTCAACTCCGCCACATCCGCCGTCGCCGTCAACTCCCCGCCACGCCCGAACACCAGCCGATAATGCGGATCAAGCCGCACCATCGGAATCTCCTCCTGCATGTTCCGTCCCGCCGCAGAAAAAATCTCCTCAAGGATCCGCGGATACATGAAGAACGTCGCCCCCACATCCCACGAAAACCCATCCTTCTCATAGATCGAGGTCCGCCCCCCTACCCGGCCGTGCCGCTCAAAAACATGAACCTCTGCCCCGCTGCGGGCCAGCAGGAGTGCCGTGGCGAGTCCGCCGGGTCCGGCGCCGATGATGTTGACCTTGCGTCGCTGATTCGCCATGGATGAAAGTGTGAGCAGAAAACGGGCATCCCAACGGGGAAAACCTCGACAAAACCGATACGGAACCTAAGCAGATGCGGTTGCCCGTTTCCACCCGATTCATCCTCCATCACGCGAATGCGGTGCCTCAGTCAATCTGTAGCTTCGATTGCACCACATCCCCAGTGTACCGGATCGCATCGTTGATCGCCGTCACATCGTACCGCTTCGTCGCAATCGTGTGAAACGTCCCCGCCGCAGGCAGCGCCAGCGAATAAATCACCGGACCCGTCACCACCTTCGACCCCAGCAGCAGCGCCGCCAGCACGGTCTCATTCGTGTCCTGCTCGTGGAACAATGTCCCCACCCGCCGCTCGCTCAGCCACGCCTTCAGCTCATCAGGCAACGCCTGCGGAGCCTGCCCGCCCGCATTCGCAATACTCCGCAACTCCAGCCCGTAAGCCCGCGCAAAATACGCCATCGACGCGTGACTCGTGAACAGAAACCGGTCCTTCTCCGGCAACTCCCCCATCAACCCCTTCAGAAACCGATCCGTCTCCCCGAGATCCACCCGCAACCGCTGCGCCCGCGGCGAAATATACTCCGCCAGCCGTGGCATCGCCGCAATCAATGCCGCCTCCACCGCATGCACCATGTACACCGCCAACTGTGGGTCCATCCACACATGAGGATCCGGTGCCCCATCAGGCCCGCCCGCACGAATCAACCGCTCCGCAGGAACAGAATCCGTCACCGAATGCAATCGCACCCCCACCTGCTCCAATGACGGAAAATCAACCGGCCACGCGTCGTCCAGCCCCAGCCCGTGCCTCAGCACAATGTCCGCCGTCCTCAGCTTCGCCACATCCGGAGCCGCCGCCTTGAACTGATGCGGGCTCATCCCAGCCTTCATCAGACACACCGCATCCACCGCCTCCCCGCCCACCTGCGCCGCAATCGATGCCGCCCAGCTGGTCGTGCAAACCACCCGCCACTTCACCTTCGGCAACCTCGGCCCACTCGGCTTCACCGGCTCCTCGCACGACACCCCGACCCCACCCGCAGCCGCGGTCAGGACCGTGCGGCAGAACTGACGACGGCTCGCTTTCATATTGTCGGAATTTGCTATCGCCCGCAACACCCTCTCAATCCCCGCAGCATCCCGCACCAGCACACGCCGGACTCAATTCCCGCTCCCCGTCCTTGTCCGGCGGAGCCAGCATCGGATCCGGTACCTGCGCCGATAGATTCAGCTCCGCCAGCAACGCACGATCCGCCGCCACCGCAGGATTCGCCGCCGTCAGCAAACGGTCCCCGTAGAAAATCGAATTCGCCCCCGCAAAGAAACAAAGCGCCTGCGCCTCTCTGCTCAATCGCGTCCGCCCAGCCGACAACCTCACCTTCGCCCTCGGAATCGCAATCCGCGTGCACGCAATCATCCTCACCAGATCAAAAACATCCACCGACTCAGCTCCCTCCAGCGGCGTCCCCGGCATCGGCATCAGGCTGTTGATCGGCACACTCTCCGGATGCGGATTGAACCCGCTCAGAATCTCCAGCATCCGCAACCGGTCCTCCACCGTCTCCCCCAACCCCAGAATCCCCCCACTGCACACGCTCATCCCCGCATCCTGCGCACACCGGATCGTCTTCAACCGATCCTGAAAAGTATGCGTCGTCACAATCTTGCTGTAATGCTCCGGCGACGTGTCAATGTTGTGATTGTACGCCGTCACCCCAGCCTCCTTCAGCATCCGCGCCTCGTCAGGACCCAACTCCCCAAGCGTCACACAAACTTCCATCCCCAGCTGGCTCACGTCCTTCACGATATCCAGCACCTTCTCAAACCGATCCGTCCCCGCTCGCACCCCGCGCCACGCCGCTCCCATGCAGAACCGCGTGCTCCCGTTCGCCCGCGCCGCCTCCGCACGACTCACAATCTCTTCCTTACCCATCAACCGGTCCGCCTTCACCCCCGTCGTATACCGCGCACTCTGCGCACAATACGAACAATCCTCACTGCACCCTCCCGTCTTGATGCTCAGTAGCGTGCACAGCTGCACTTCATTCTCCGGCCAGTGCGACTCATGAACCCGCCGGGATTCCTGAATCAGCTCGAAAAACGGCAGGTGATAAAGTCGGTGAAGTTCTTGGTATTCCATGATCAGAATGTGCGTCGGGAACTGAAAAAAATTCTACTGCCCCCACCGGCCGTTCACCGCCGGAAGAGACACGTTGTCGGCAATCGCACTATAATCCGTCTTGCCCACCGCTCCAATCATCGGATGCCCCGTCCGACGCTTGAAAATCTGACTCATGTACTCCGCCGTATGGCACCCCCAGCTCTGAATGTGCGCATTCCGCGTGAAAATCCCCCCGCGCAATCCCTTCAGATCACTCGCATGCAGATAACACGTGCTCACCCCCAGAATGTCGCTGCTGTAATCAAACAGAAACGCATATTTGTTCGAGTGCCCGAAGTACTCAAGGTGCGCAATCGGCCGCCCCTTCCGGTTGTTCAGATAATTCATCAGCTGCGGGGTCGTGCTGAACCAGAAAATCTTCGCATCCACCGTCGCCGCACGGGTCTGAATCTCCGCAATGTTGCATTGATAGGGCGGCTGCCGCACCGCATCCTCACGATCCCGGCTCGTATACGCCGGACGGTAAATCGCCCACGTCAGCTGCCCCTGCGGCTGCGTCCGACGCATCCCCTGCATCCGAATGTGCGCCGCCTTGATGAAATTCCCCGCATACCGGTCATGCTGATCCGCCGGAACCCGGTACTCCTCCCACGCCCTCAGCGCCGGCCCACCGCTGATCACGATGAGCTCCGCTCGCGACTCCGCCTGCTGCGCACTCACGCCGCTTGCCAGAATCGCCAGAAACAGAAATAAAAATCCAAACACTTTCATGGGAGAACCCCAAGTCTGCCCTCGCACCACCAACACGGCAACCCGGTTTGCACACGAAAATCCAAGCCCCTCAACCGTCCCCTCACGCACCTCCCTCAAGCCACCACCCCCGCCACCGGAACCCCCTTGCCGTCAATCGTCGCGTAAAACGGCCGCTGCTCAATGTCGTACGCCGTCTTCGGACTGATCCCCATCGCCGTGAAGATCGTCGCATGCAGATCCGGAATCGTCACCGGATCCTTCACCGCCACCAGCGGCCGCTCCGGTGCCGTCTCCCCATACACAAACCCTTTCTTCATCCCCCCGCCAAACATCACCACACTCGTCCCACCCGTGAAATGCCGGTGCAGGCCGTAATGCTTCGGCGATTCCAACCGGTCACCCGACACCGTCGCCTGATCCGTCGCCGCCGATCCCGGCACGCCCTCAATCATCGCATCCCGGCTGAACTCGGACGCCAGCACCACCAAGGTCCGATCCAGCAATCCCCTCTCCTCCAGATCTCGGATCAACTGCGCAATCGGCGCGTCAATCTCACGATGCATCCGCTCCAGCGTGCTGTGCCCGTCCGCATGCGTGTCCCAGTGCAGAAACGGCACATACTCCGTCGTCACTTCCACAAACCGCGCCCCGTTCTCCACCAACCGCCGCGCCAGCAGGCATCCCTGACCAAAATTGCTCTCCCCGTAAGCCGCCACTTTCTCCCGCGGCTCCAACGCCAGATCAAACGCCGCCCGTTCCTTCGACATCAGCAACCGGTGCGCGTTCTCCATCGACCGCAGCATGCTCTCCTGCTGAAAATCACTCAGAAACTCCCGCTGCGGGCTCCGGTCGATCAGCCGCTTGTACATCGCATGCCGATTCTCAAACCGCCCCGCCGTCATCCCACCCGGCGGCCGCACCGCATTCGCCGCCTCCCCAGGAAACGGCAGATTCATCGGCCCGTACTCCGCCCCGAAAAATCCTCCCTGCGTGAAAGCCTTCAATTCCTCGCTCTCCCCATGCCCTTCCAATCGCTGCCCGATGTTGATGAACGCCGGCATCACCGGATTCCTCGGCCCCAGCACTTTCGACATCCACGCCCCGATGTGCGGTGCCGCCACCGTCTGCGGCGGCACATACCCAGTATGCCAGTGATACTGATGCCGCGAATGCAGGATGCTCCCCAGATCAGGCTGCACCGCCGACCGAATCAGCGTCGCCCGGTCCATCACCGACGCAATCTGCTCAAGCCCCTGACAAATCTGAATGTTGTCCACCGCCGTCCGGATCGCCGGAAACGTGCTCAGAATCTTCGACATCGACACGCCCTTCTCAAACGGCTGATACCGCTTCGGATCAAAAGTGTCAGGTGCCGCCATCCCCCCGCCCATCCACAGCACAATGCACGCATCCGCCTTCGGCGCAGGATGCTTCACCGGCTCAACCCCGTGCGCACTCGGCGCCGGAGCCGCCCACGCAGCCAGCGACGCCGCCGCAAGTTTCCGCAGAAAATCTCGGCGGCTGTCTTCAGGATCCAATGGCAGAGGAGCAGTCATGGCAGTCAGGGTTTTCGTTGAAATCAGCGGACCAGTTGAAACTCAGGCAGCATGCACACCGCCCACAGCAGATCTGCAAGCGACGACGCCGTCGGCGACCCTCCCAGCAACTCCCCCGCCACCGCCCGCTCTTCCTCCGTCGGCTTCCGGCTCAGCGCAGCCGCATAAAGCCACTCACTCAGCTCCGCCGCCGTCCACGCCCGCTTCGCCAGAATCTGCGTCGCCCCACGCTCCAGCAATCCCGTCAGGATCGCCCCATTGTTCAAATCCATCGCCTCCAGCGTCGTCAGCTCCGCAGGCCGCGTCGACACAATCTGCTCCCGATTCGGCCGCCCCAGCGCCCGCATCAGCAGATCACTCTTCATCAGCGACGCCCGGACCACCGGCCCGCCGCCACCGCCCGCAAGAATCTCCGCCAGCGCCCCGTTCACCGCCGCCCACGTCCCTTGCCGCGCATGCGCCACCGCCGGCAGCCACTTCAATGGTGCCTTCGCCCACCGACCATCCTTGTCAGGCAAATCCGCCGTCCACTCCCATCCGCGCCCGCTCCGCACCACCCCCGTCTCTCCCTTCGCCGACGTCAGCCGCGCCTCAAACCAGAACCCCGCAGGATTCGGCCCACTCCCACCATTCGTCGCCACCGCCACAATCTCATTCTCCCCAGCCTTCAACGGCAACTCCGCCAATCCCACCGGCTGCTCCCAGTTCCCGCTCTCCGCCACCTTCTTCCCATTCACAAACAGCACAAACCCATTGTCGCACGTCACCGCCGCCACCGCCTTCTCCGGCACCGCCGCCAGCTTGAACCGATGCCGCAACGCAATCGTCTGCCCAGCCGCATGCGGTTCCTTCACCCCGTCGCTCGACCACACCCACGCCGCACCCGGACCAGCCGCAGCGCCACCACCCGCCGCCGCGCGCGGAATACTCGCATCAGCCTTCGCCGGTGCCGTTCCCGTAAGCCGCCACACCGCATCCACAAACTGCTCAGCCGTCATCCGCCGCGCCCGCGGCCCGCGCCATTCCGGCGTCCCCTCCCCAGCCAGCGCCGCCGCCCGCGATTGATAGGCCTGCGACGTGCAGATCAGCCGGATCAACTTCTGTAAATCATAACCAGTCGCTGCAAACTCCGACGCCAGCCAGTCCAGCAACCCAGCATGCCACGGCGGACTCTGCATCGCATCGACCGGATGCACAATCCCAGCCCCCGTCAGCCGATGCCACATCCGGTTAACAATCGTCCGCGTGAACCGCCCGTTCTCAGGATGCGTCATCAATCCCGCCAGTTGCTTCAACCGCTCGTCCCGCGGCAGCTTCGCATCCACCTGCCCAATCTCCGGAAACAACCACGCCGCCACCGCCTGCTTCCCCGTCGGCACATCACAACGATGCAGCTCCAGCGGCTGGTCCGCATAAATCGCCGCCAGCCCATACGCATCACTCAGCTTCCATCGGTCAATGAAGCTGTCGTGACACGACGCACACTTCAGATTAATCCCCAGAAACACCTGCCCCACACTCTGCGCAAACTGCACCGGCACGGTCTGCCCCGCACTAACCGCTCCCCGCCACTTGATCCCCCGCGAAAACCCTTCGCTCCCCGCCGTCGGCGCGATCAATTCCCGCGCAAACACATCGTACGGCTTGTTCCCCACCAATGCCGCATAAAGCCATCCCGTGATCTGACTCCTCCCGCCATCAATATAACCAGTTCCCGCGTAATCATTCCGCAACAGGTCGTTCCAGAACGAAATCCAGTGCCCCGCATACGCCTCGCGGTCCGCTAGCAATCCGTCAATCACCCGGCTCCGCTTGTCAGGCGCACCATCCGCCAGAAACGCCGCCAGCGCCTCCGTTGTCGGCAGCAGTCCCGTAATGTCCAGCGTCACCCGCCGCAGAAACTCCCCGTCCCCCAGCCGCTCCGGCCGCGCCACCCGCTTCTCCGCCATCCACGCATCCAGCAACCGATCCACCGGATGCTCCCGCCCGTCCACCACCGGCGGCAACTCCGGCCGCGATGGCCGCAACGGCGGCTCCCAAGCCGCCGCCTGAAACGCAAACCCTTCCTCCCACGGCAACCCCGCATCCACCCACCGCGTCAGTACCGCAATCTCCTCCGCACTCAAACCATCCCCCTTCGGCGGCATCCGCTCATCCTTATCACTCGCCCCGATCACCTCCACCAGTCGGCTCCCATGACTCTCAAATGCCTTCGCCACCGGCCCGTTCTCGCTCCCCGCCATGAACTCCTCACGCGTGTTCATCGAAAACCCGCCCTTCTTCTTCGCCCCGGAATGACATTCCACACAGTGCTTCTTCAGAATCGGCACAACCTCGTGAGCAAAATCAGCCGCCGGCGGCGCAGCCACCACCGGAACGGCACATAGAATAAGTCCTGTCAGGGTCCGCATGATGCCGCCCTTATCGCGCCACACCTCCCCCATCGCCAGCGGAAAACGCCACCCCACTCCCACCCACTCCGATCACCGCTTCCGCGCCCGCGCAAACCGCTCGCGCCGCGCCGCCGCCGCATCCACCACCGCCCCACCATCCGCTTCCCCCGCTCCCGCCATTTCCCGCGTCTCCTCAACCACCGCCGCCGCCGCTGGCACCGCCGGAACCGCCTTCACCGCCACTTTCCCCGGAACCTTCACCGCACCCGCACGCCTCACTCCCTTCACCCGACCACGCCCACCCAGCACCGGCAATCGCCACCCCGTCCGCGTCATCAGCACCTCCAGCAGTATCATCGCCAGCAACCCCGGCAATACCCACCGCCGCAAATCCGTCCACTCGCGCACCGGCGGACTCATCCACGCCGTCGACAAATCCACCAACTCCCGACCGCCACTCCGCACCGCCACCTCCCGCAACTCCGCAATCCTCCCCGGATCAAACTGCCACTCGGTCCCCGTCCCCACCGACGCAGGCCCAAACGGCAGCGTGAACTTCCCAGCCTGCACCGCCCCACGCACCAGTTCCCCTTCCTCCAGTTCCGCCGTCGCCTGCCACGACCCCGGTGCCATCCGCTCCCAGATCAACTCCCGCCGACGCTCGGCCCGACTCCCACTCGCCACCAGCAACCTCGGCGGATCAGTCCCGAATGCCGTCTCCCACGACCCGTCATGCAGCAGTTCCACCGCCAGCGTCGTCCCCGTCGTCGACCACCTCAACCCCACCCCCGGCGGCACTTCATCCCCCGCCAGCCACCTCGCTAGGGTCTGCAGAAAATCCCCGTACCCGCTCCACCCGCGCACCGTCTCGGAAACCTCTCCGCCTAACGGAAAACTCACCGCCGCACTCCGACCCGCCCCGCGCCGCCCCCACGCCACCAGCGGTGCCGCATACTCATCCTTCGAAACCAGCGCCTGCCCAGCCCATTCCCTCCGATACGACAAGTTATAACCATCCACCCGACCCGGCCACTCAATCGCCTTCCCCGCCACCTCCTGCCACTGCCCCGTCGCCGCCGTCACCACCGGTTCATCAATGAACAGGCTCCGCGCCACCGCCACCGCCTCCGCCGTGAACACCGCAGGCACTTCCTCCGCCCGATCCGTAAAGAAAATCCGTCCCTTCCCGCGCGCCGCCACATCCTTCAGAAACCCCGCATCAGTGTCCCCCTCGGTTCCTAGCGCAATCACACTCGTCGTCGCCCCCGCCGCCGTCACTTCCGCCAGCAGCTTGATGTAATCCCCCGGCTCCTCCGCATCCGCCGCATCCGCAAACAAAATGATATGCCGCGTCCCAGCTCCTACCCCCTTCAGCGTCGACCATCCCTCCTTCAGCCCCTCATACACATAAATCCCGCCACCCGAACTCTGCACCCGACGCGCCGCACTCGTCATCTTCTTCCGGTTCTCCCGGTCCCCAACCTTCTGAAACGGCACCGCCGTGTGCGCCGAACTGTCCACCGCCAGCACCCCAGCCGAATCCTGCATCCCTAGCATCTCAATCGCCCGCACCGCTCCCTCGTTCGCCAGATCCATCTTCGTCCCGCCTCCCGCCGCCGCCGCCATACTCCCAGACCGATCCAGCACAATGCTCAACGCGGTCTGCACTTTCCGCTGATCCTCCTTCAGCTCCATCGACACCGGCAGCAGCGGATCCACCGCCGACTGAAACCACCCGCCCGCCCCGAAACTCCGCCTCCCACCCGCCATCAGCAATCCACCCCCCTGCACTTCCACGTAAAACGGCAGCGCCGCGATGAAATCCGCCGGCAGATCCCACGCCGGCACGTTGTTCAAAACCACCGCCTTGCACCCCGTCAGCATCCCCGGCCGCAAGGTGTTCAACTGCGTCACCGTCTCCACACTGAACTGCCGCCCGAACGCCGCCGCCGCAGGATCATCCGTGTAATTCGTAATCAGAAGCAGTCTCGGCCCGCCCGACACCTCAATCCAGCTCTCCCCGCGGTTGTTCCCCGGCCACGGATCCCCCGGAACATCCAGCCGCACTTCATAACGATACGCCCCGCCCGCCGCAATCCGATCCGTAAACCGCTGCACCGCCTTCCCTTTCACAATCGTCACTTCGCTAGTCTCCAGCACCTGCCCGTCCCGCAGCACCGTCAGCGGCACCACTCCATCCCGCGGCCCCATCACCTCCGTCTCGATCAGAAACGGCTCGCCAGCCCGAACCCGCGGCGGCAGCGACAACCGTCTCACCCGGAAATCATCCCCGTCCCGCCCCGGCAGCAATCGCACATCAAGCGGCACCCGCTCCGCCTGCAATCGCTCCGCCAACCCGGCCAGCGGTTCCGTACTGTACCCGTCCGTAAACACCAGCACCCGCGACGCCTTGTCAGGATCTCGCATCGCTAGCGTATTCTGCACCGCCAGCGCCGTCCGACTCAGCTTCCGCCCGCCCGTGTATGGCCCCCCGGCATTCAATTCCTGCGGCACCACGTCCGCCGCATAATCCACCCACCTCACCCGATCATCCCGATGCCGCCGCCCGCGCTCCAGCAACTGCTTCCACTCCGGCAGCGCCGCGTCCGCATCCCCACCCGTACTCTCCGATCGATCCACCAGCACCCACAAATCCATCCCGTGCTTCATCAGCCGCGCCCGCGGCTGCGCCAGCAGCACCACCGCCACCACCGCCACCAGCGCCCGCAATGGCCGCCTCAACCCTAGCGCAGGCCACAACCACGCCCCCAGCCCCAGCACCGGCAGCAAGAGCAACCACTCAGGTGTCGCCAGTTCCATCATCAGGGCTTCTCAGGTTCCTTCTGCACGCCTCCACTCTCCACCGCCGCTCCCCCGACCGCAAGCCCGGCCTTCTCCTTCAACTCAGCAATCCTCACATCCAGCTCTCCGATCCGCCGCCGGGTCGCCTCCAGCATCTCCCCAACCGCCGCCCGCAACTCCGCCGTCTCCTCCTCCGTCAACCCCTCCGGTATCGTAATCGCCTCATCCCCCGGCCGCCGATAATACTCCAGCGCCGTCTCCAGATCCACCGTCCGCAACTCGTCACTCTGCATCGCCGCCGCGATCCTCTCCTTCAGCGTCACCCGTCCCTCCCCCGGCAGCACCATCGGCGTCGCCGCCCGCTCAATCCTCCTCTCCAGCAGCCGCACCAGGATCTCCCGCGCAATCGTGAAATACCCGCGCTCCAGAAAATGAAACAGGCTGCACAACCGCTCGTGATCCAGGGTCTCCGGATCCAGCTCCAGAAACCCATCAAAATGATTCTCCACATGCACGCGCTGCCGCTCCGCCAGCTCGCTCTGCAGCGCCGTCACCTGCTCCCTAACCCCCTGCCACGCCGCCACCCACGCCACCACCTCCGGCTGCGGATGCACCGCCCGCCGCGGCTCAGGCAACACCGGAACATACCGCCCCGCCGCCGGCTTCTCCTCCACCGGCCGGCACGATGCCACCATCCCTAGCACCAAAACCGCCGCCGCAATCCCATGCACTCCACTCTTCCTCTTCATTCCCGCGCCCTCAGATCATAACACAACAACCGCGACGGCTTACCTGTCTGACGGTCAGGCTCATTCTGACTCACATACAGCAGGCCCCGACTCAATGCCGGAAGCGTCCAGCTCTGCGTCGCCACAAATAACTGCGCGCTCGACTCCACCTTCGCACCCTCCGGTTTCAGATCCAGCCAGCACAAGGTCCCCCATTCCCCAAGACACAGAAAACTCCCGTCCACCCGTAGCAGGCTCCCCCGGAACAATCCCACCGGAATCTCCTCCCCAGTCGGATACTTCAGCGGAAAATCAAAACGCCGCGCCCACTTCCGCGCCCCGTCACTCGCCGCATGACACACCAGCTCACACTGCCGGTCCTTCTCCCCGCTGAACCCGTACAAATGTCCCTCATGGAACACCGGAGTCGTCCAGTGCGCCCCGAAATCCTCAGCCTTCCACACCGCCGAAAATTTCATGTCAGGCCCAGCCTCCAGCATCACCCCGCCATTGCAAGGACTGTCCCGGTCCACATACGCCTGCGTGATGAACACCCGCCCGGGCCCGCACACCACAGGACTAGCCGCATTCACACTCGGATACCGCCGCGCCCGCCAGAAAAACGGTTCATCCGTCACCCCCGTCGCCGGATCAATGCTCAGCAACCCTCCAGTCGACGGCTCACTCTTCCCTCCCGCAAACACCAGCACTCGCTCTTTCCCCCGCACCTCCCACGGAATCGGCGACGCATAACTCTGCCCCCACTCGTGCTTCGTCGTCCACTTCAACGCCCCACTCCCCAGATCAAACGCCGCCACACACCGCTCCCCGCCCCCACCCAGATTCACCACCACCAACCCATCCACCACCAGCGGAGTCGCCCCGGACCCGAAAAAATACTTCGGCACTTCATACTCCTTCTCGCAGTCGTGCTCCCATAACAACTTCCCCGTCTCCAGCTCCCGACACACCAGCCGACTCGCCACCCCGAACGTCACCACTTTCCCCCCACTCACCACCGGTGCCGCCCGCGGCCCGCTCCCGTACCCGAAATCATCCCGGTAATCCACTTCGTAACTCTCCCGCCACCACCGCTTCCCCGTTCCCGCGTCCAGACAATCCAGCGTCTCCTTCCCTCCCGTGTTGTGAAACAACAGCAGCCGCTCCCCCACAATCGCCGGACTTGCATAACTCTCCCCCTTCTCGCATTCCCACACCAGCGGCGGCCCGCCCGCCGGCAACGCATGGTTCAACTTCGTCTCCGCAGACACCGGCCGGTCCTCCAACCCCAGAAACCGCGGCCAGTCACCAGCCCGCGCTCCCGCCGCCAAGGGCCCCGCCGCCTTGTGAAAAGTCAGGCCTTCCCACGACGCAGGCTCAGCAGCAACCGCCGCCGCACTCAGAAAAACTGTCAGGATCAATCTCGCATGCACGCGCCATCATCCCCCGCCACTCCCCGCGCGCAATCGCTCACACACCCGCACCCCCGCACTCCTCCCCAATCGCCAATCCCAGCGCCCGCACCGCCATCTCCACCTCCCCAGCCGTGCAGCACAACGGCAGCATCACCACCAGCGTGTCCCGCACCGGCCGGGTCAGCAACCCATGCTTCCGCGCCGCCACACACACCCGCATCCCCATCTGCTCCCGCCAATCCCACCGCTCCCCCGTCTCCGCATCCCGCACCAAATCAATCCCCGCCATGAACCCGCACTGCCGCACCTCCCCCACATGCTTCCTCTGCTCCCCACGCAACCGACCCAACTCCCGCCCCAGCACCTCCATCAGCGGCCCAAGGCGCTCCATCGTCCGCTCCCGCCGGAATACCTCCAGCGACGCCAGCGCCGCCGCACACCCTAGCGCATGCCCGCTGTAACTGTGCCCGTAAAAAAAGGTCTTCATCTCGTCCACCCTCCCCAGAAACGCCGCAAACACCCGCTCCGTCGTCATCGTCGCCGCCAGCGGCATGAACCCTCCCGTCAATCCCTTCGCCAACGCCACCATGTCCGGCACCACGCCCTCATGCTCGCACGCAAACAGCTTCCCCGTCCTCCCGAACCCGGTCATCACTTCATCCACAATCAGCAGCACGCCCCGCGCCGTACACCATTCCCGCAGCCGCCGCAGCATCCCGCATGGCCACAGCCTCATCCCCGCCGCACCCATGATCAGTGGCTCAATCACCACCCCCGCAAGAGTCGCCACCACTTCCTTTGGCAACGCCTCCAAGTCCTCCATCGATCCCACCCGGCACGCCTCCATCACATGCCCGCGAAACCGCTCATGATAGGCCGGAATCCCCCCCAGCGACGCCGCTCCCATCGTGTCCCCGTGATACGCCATCTCAAATGCCGCAAACCGCCGCCGCTCCGGCTGCCCGCTCAACTGAAAATACTGCAGCGCCATCTTCAAGGCACACTCGATCGCCGTCGATCCGTCATCCGAAAAAAACACGCGGCTCAATGTCCCCTCCGGCCACAACCCCGCCAATGCCGCCGCCAGCCGCGCCGCCGGCTCATTCGCAAATCCCAGCGCCGACACATGCGCCACTTTCCCTAACTGCTCGCGAATCGCCTCTGCAATCACCGGATGCCCATGCCCGTGAATGTTCGTCCAGATGCTGCTGTTCCCATCCAGATACCGCCGCCCCCGGTGATCCGTCAGCCACGCCCCCTCCCCTCCCGTCAGGATCAGCGGCTCATGCTCATCCGCATTCCACTCCTGCATCTGCGTGAACGGATGCCAGTGATGCGCCTTGTCCAGTCGGATCACTTCCGCAGCTCGCTCCGGGGTCATTTCAATGTGTTCAGCCATGCCATCAGATCGCGCAGCTCGCGCGGGGTCAGCACCGTGCCCATCGCAGGCATCGGACTCAAGCGCTCTCCTTCCTCCGCCACCGCCCCACCCGGAATCCGCAACACCCCTCCACGCGTCTCCATCTCCAGCCGCCCATCCTCCCCACGACCCATCACGCGCCCGCTCCGCTCGCTCCCATCCCGCAGCACCACACTCTGTTCACCCCACTCCTCCCCGCACATCTCCGACGGGGTCACCAGCGCCCCCAGCAGTTGCCCGGAACTCAACCTCGCCGCCACTCCGTCCAATGCCGGTCCCTTCGACCCTCCCCGACCCTCTAACTGATGGCAATCCATGCACCGCGCCATCGGATGCGACTCAAACACCAGTCTCCCGACCTCCGCATCCCCGCCAGCCTGACACATCCGCCACCGCGCCAGCGGGTCAATATCACTCCGCAGCGACGCCTCCCACGGCTCCAGCCACCGCCGCCACCGCGACCTCGGCCCGTTGTCCCGCCGCACCACTCCTTCCAGAATCTCCACATGACACGCCGGATCCGGCACCCCCTCCAGCCACATCCTCACCACCCCAGCCCACAACCGCTCGCTGTCCGCTCCATTGTACCGGTCCAGCGCCCGCAGCAGCACCTGCTTCTCAGGAATCGTCCCGCTGTTCATCACCGTCTCTAACTGCACCGCCAATGCCCCGGGCTGATACCTCAAAATCGTCCGCCGCGCCTCCGCCAGCACCACCGCCGGAGCCGCCCCCGCCGTCAGCTCCACCGCCGTACTCAACGCCAGCCCAGGCGCCGTCACACTCAAATCCTGCATCGCCCCCACCCTGGCCTCTTCCGCCGCATCCCCATCCTTCACCAGCGCCGCCAGTCGCTCAGGACTCGCCGGAGCCACCGTCTTCGCCACCTCCCGCGCCCGACCCGCCAGCGGCCCACCTCCCGCCACCAGTCGCGCCGTCACCTCCCTCACCACCGGCCACGCCACCCTCGCCCGCCGCGGCAACCGCCCTAACTCCCCGCCCGCACCAAAGCCCGCCTTCCCATCCCATCCCGCCAGCACCTCCAGCGCCTTCGCCTCCATCCCCTCAGGCAATATGCCCTCCGGAAGCCGGAACAACCGCCCCACCGCCCCCGCCGCCGCCTCACTCCCCGTCCACTCCGCCGCCGCCAGCACGCGCTCCAGCACCCCACCATCCGAAAACGCCCGTGCCGTCCCGCATCGGTCCGCCATCGCCGCCAGACTCGGCCACGTCGACACCACTTCCTCATCATGAAGCCGCTTCGCCCCCCAAACCGCCAGCTCCGGATCAGGATCCAGCAGCACATCCGCCGCCGCCGCATGCCTCCCCGATATCAACGCCTCCGCAATCACCATCCGCACTTCCTTTGGTGTCTCCGACCGGATCCGCTCCCCTAGCACCACCGGATCACCACAACGCGCCAGCGCCCCCGCCAGCGCCGCCCGCCACCCGCCATGGTTAGGCAGCGGGCCCGCCAGCACCCGCTCGAGCAGCTCCGCCGTCGCCTCCGGAGCAATCTGCGCCGCCGCCACCATCCCCGCCGCCGCCACCGCCACATCCTCATCCACCGCCAGTCGCAACGCCACACCCGACGCCAGATCCGGATCCATCCCCGGCAGCTTCAGCGCCACCATCTCCCTCACAACTCCCTCCGGATCCTTCGCCAGCATCAGAAACTCCGGCACCCGCAGCGGATCACCCGCCGCCACTTCCGCCGCCCGTCGCACCGCCTTCAACCTCTCGCCCCTCACCTTCCCTTCCCCCGCTTTCCCCTCACCTTTCCGCCAGCAGATCCGGCACACCGCCGCCTCCCCGAAATCCGCACCCCAATCCGCCCAGTACAGCGATCCATCCAACCCTGCCGCCACTGCCGCCACCGCACCTCCGCTCCACATCACCTCATCCTCCCCCAACTTCCACGAGCTTTCCCCTCGCACCAGCGTCACCCGGTGCAGCCCCGCACCTTCTCCCGGCCCCGCACCCACGAACACCCTCACAGATTTCCCGTCTTCACTCCCCGCCGGATCCAGCACGATCGCCGCCACACGGTAAGGCAACGTCGCCACTTCCTCCGGCACCACACTGCCCGGCAGCACACTCAGCAACCGACTCGTCTTCCCCTCACCACCCGCCGCCAGCCACACCCTCCCCACTTCATCAGGCACCACCGCCAGCGGATCCTTCACCCGAACCATCCGCTCCAGTCCGCTCCCGTCCGCTCGGCAACTCACCAGCGCCCCGCCGTAATCCACCTCCAGCGGCCGTCCTTCCCCATGCACCGGCCGCGCCCCGCGCCCTCCCGTCAGAAATCCCACCCGGCCATCCGCCAGCACCACCGGCGCATATACCCCCGCACCACCCACTCCCGCCCTCAACCCCAACCCCGAAACCACCGCCGTCCGCACTCCATCCGCAGCCACCCGCCACAACGACGGCCGACACGCCAGCCAGCCCCCACCCCCCTCTTCCAACACCAACCCGCCCGCAGGCCCCTCTCCCTCCCCACTCAGCATCTCCCCCATCTCCTCCCTCCGATCCGCCACCCCGTCCCCATCCTCATCCTTCAGCACCACCCACCCATGCCCGTCCCGCCCGCTCACCGCCGCATGCAATCGCCCATCCCCACCCACCGCCAAACCCACCACCCGACCACACAATCCCGGAGCCGCAAACGTCCGCACTTCCTCCAATACCGCACTCGCCAACCCCGCAGGAAACACACTCACAAGGCAGATGATTCGCACCCATCGCATCCCGCACCATGACCAGCCACGTCTCCCCCGCAATCCTTTCCACCACCTTCCCGCGAACCCAAAAAAGAGGGCGCGCCCCGTCTCCAGAGCGCGCCCCTTGTCATTCACTGGCCTTTCGGCCGCCCCGCTCAGCGGCGTGACCGCCAGAACCGCCGGTCCGTCGCCGTCGACAACGGCACCAGATACGGGCTCGTCGCCCCAGGCACATCCGTCCAGCCATTCAACCCAGCCGCCGACCCAGTGGTCGTCTGCAGAATGCCGTCAAACGTGATCACGATGTTCTCGCCCACCACGTTGATCGAAAGCCCAGGCTGAGCCTCCGCATTAGTGTTCAGCTGGATCTCGTCAACCTCCTGCGCCGCATTCAACCCACCGGTCCGCGCTCCCCACCCGAAGGTCGCCCCAGCCAATGGCCGGAAGCCCGGAAGCGGTGCCTTCCAGTACACCACGTTCTTGTCCATGATCACGTCCAGCGTCCCGTCCGCATTCACTCGGATGAACACGTCCGCAAACCGCTCGCCAGTCTCCAGCAGCGCCCGCGGCACCCGGATGTTCCCCAGCGA
>JAIXVE010000089.1 GCA_027483175.1 Verrucomicrobiaceae bacterium
CGATGGTAGTTTGACGACAGGTCATGCGAGAGTAGGACGTTGCCAGGTTATAACGGCCCGTTTTCCGAAAGGAAAACGGGCCGCTTGTTTTTCGGGTGGAGCCGTTGTTTTATCATGTCATTCTCATCTTATGCTGACTCTCAAATCCCCTACTGACTGTCGTTTTGATTGTGTTTCTCTTGGTGAAGTGATGCTGCGGCTGGATCCGGGCGAAGGCCGGGTACGGTGTGCGCGGACCTTTCAGGTCTGGGAAGGTGGTGGGGAGTACAATGTGTCGCGGGGGCTGCGGAAGTGTTTCGGGCTGCGCACGGCGCATGTGACGGCATTTGCGGACAATGATGTGGGCCGGTTGACGGAGGATTTCATGCTGCAGGGAGGGGTGGATACTGGGTTGGTGCGGTGGGTGCCGTATGATGGGATTGGGCGGTCGGTGCGGAACGGGTTGAACTTTACGGAGCGAGGATTTGGGATTCGGGGGGCTTTGGGGGTACCGGACCGTGGGAACACGGCGGCGAGCCAGTTGAAGCCTGGGGACATTGACTGGGAGCATGTTTTTGGAGAGCTGGGGGCGCGTTGGTTTCACACGGGCGGGATTTTTGCGGCGTTGAGTGACACGACGCCGGAGGTGGTGATTGAGGCGGTGGAGGCGGCGCACCGTCATGGGACGATTGTGAGTTATGATCTGAACTACCGGCCGAGCCTGTGGAAGACGATTGGCGGGAAGGCGCGGGCGCAGGAAGTGAATCGGCGGATTGCGAAGTATGTGGATGTGATGATTGGGAACGAGGAGGATTTCACGGCGTCGCTAGGGTTTGAGGTGGAGGGAGTGGACGAGCACCTGACCTCGATTCCGACGGCGAGTTTTCAGCGGATGATTGAGCATGCGGTGAATGAGTTTCCGAATTTCAAGGTGGCGGCGACGACCTTGCGGACGGTGAAGACGGCGACGATCAACGACTGGGGTGCGATTTTGTGGCACGAGGGAGCGTTTCATGAGGCGGTGTTCCGGCCGGGGCTTGAGATCATGGATCGGGTGGGTGGGGGTGACAGTTTTGCGAGCGGGTTGATCTATGGGTTTTTGAAGCACAACGATGGTGCGAAGGCGGTGAATTACGGTGCGGCGCATGGGGCGCTGGCGATGACTACGCCGGGTGATACCTCGATGGCGAATCTGGCTGAGGTGGAGAAGGAGATGGCTGGGGGAAGCAAGCGGGTGGAGCGGTGAACGGGTGTGATTGGCCGCAGGCGCGGACGGACATCCGGATTGCGTGCGGCGGTCAGGCTTGCGAAGGCGACAGATGCGATCCCCCCTGAGTATTCTTCTGCCGGTGATGGCTCTAACGGTTCCGGCGGTGAGTGCCGCGGAGGGTGGACCTGTGAGTTATTACAAGGACGTGCGGCCGGTGCTGCAGACGGCGTGTCATGGATGTCATCAGCCTGCGAAGGCGAAGGGATCGTATGTGATGACGGAGTTTGCGGCGCTGGTGAAGGGTGGCGAGGACGATGGGGCAGCGATCGTGCCGGGGAATCCCGACGGTTCTGCGCTGATGACGAACATCCGGCCGGGCAAGGATGGGAAGTGCGAGATGCCGAAGAATGGGGAACCATTGAAGGCGGCGGAGGTGGCGTTGATTGAGCGGTGGATTCGGGAGGGGGCGAAGGATGACACGCCGGCGAATGCGGTGGCGCGGCATTCGCCGGAGCGACCACCGGTTTACAGCCGACCGCCGAGCATTGATGCGCTGGCGTGGTCACCGGATGGGCAATGGCTGGCGGTGACGGGGTTTCATGAGGTGCTCCTGCACCGGGTGGATGGGACGGGCGAGCCGAAGCGGCTGATTGGGTTGTCTGAGCGGCTGACGAGCCTGCGGTTCAGTCCGGACGGGGCGTTTCTGGCGGCGGCGGGTGGGTTACCGGCGCGGATGGGGGAGGTGCAGATCTGGGAGGTGGCGACGGGCGGCCTGAAGCTTTCGTGGCCGGCGACTTTTGATACGGTGTATGGCGTGTCGTGGGCACCGGACAGTGGACGATTCGCGTTCGGGTGTGCGTCGGACAAATCGGTGAGGGCGGTGGACTTGGGGACGGCGAAGCAGGTGTTGTTCATGGCTGGGCATGACGACTGGGTCCTTGATACGGTGTTTTCGCTGAAGGGCGACCATGTGATTTCGTGTGGGCGGGATATGTCTGCGAAGCTGACGGAGCTGGCGACGGAACGGTTTGTGGACAACCTGACGAGCATTACGCCGGGGGCATTGAAGGGCGGGCTGGCGGCGATTGCGCGGCATCCGGTGCGGGATGAGATTCTGGTGGGTGGAGCGGATGGGGTGCCGCAGATTTACCGAGTGTTCCGGGAGGTGCAGCGGAGGATCGGGGACAATTCGAACCTGATCCGGAAGTATCCGGCGATGGAGGGACGGATCTGGGCGGTGGATTACAGTCCGGACGGCAAGCGGGTGCTGGCGGCATCGAGTCTGGACGGGAAGGGTACGCTGATGGTGGGGCGGGCGGAGTTTGACTCGGCGTTGCCGGATCAGATCAAGGGAATCTATGGGAAGGTGAGCACGGACCGGTCGGCGGATGAGAATGCGGCGGTGGAGGCGTGGCAGACTGGGGGGGCGGAGGTGCTGAAGCAGGTCACGGTGGATGGGGGGCTCTATGCGGCGCGATTCAGTCCGGACGGGAAGACGATTGCGGCGGCTGGGCAGAGTGGGAAGGTGATGCTGCTGCGCAGTGAGGACCTTGGGGTGATCCGGGAATTTGTGCCGGTGCCGATTACGGTGGCGGGGTCCGGGGCAGGTCGGTGAGGGTTGTGGGATGCGGGTGCCGCAACTGCGGAGCCTGAGGGTTCCTCTTGATGAAACGGGTGGCGGTGGCTTAGATCCGGCGGCATCAGGCAACTCAGACTCAACATTCTCCCCCTAACATGAACAGAAAAATCCGGATGGGCATGGTCGGCGGCGGGCGTGGCGCATTTATTGGCGCTGTGCACCGTATTGCGGCCGCAATTGATCAGCAGATTGAACTCGTCTGCGGTGCGTTTTCGTCGGACCCCGAGCGGTCGAAGGCATCCGGAGCGGATTTTTTCCTGCCGGCTGAGCGGTGTTACGGGACGTTTCAGGAAATGATTGAGAAGGAGAAGGCGCTACCGGTGGGTGAGCGGATGGATTTTGTGGCGATTGTGACGCCGAATCACATGCATTTTCCGCCGGCGAAGCTGGCGCTGGAGAATGGGTTTCACGTGTTGAGCGACAAGCCGGCGTGTTTTGATCTGGCGGAGTCGAAGGCGCTTGGGGAAGTGGTGAAGGCGAGCGGGCGGCTGTATGGATTGACGCACAACTACACTGGGTATCCGCTGGTGAAGGAAGCGCGGGACATGATCAAGGCCGGGAAGCTTGGGAAGATCCGGAAAGTAGTGGTGGAGTATCCGCAGGGATGGCTGGCGACGCGGCTTGAGGCGAGCGGGCAGAAGCAGGCGGGTTGGCGGACGGATCCATCGCAGAGCGGTGCGGGTGGCTGCGTGGGAGACATCGGGACGCACGCGGAGAACCTAGCGGAGTACATTACGGGGCTGAGGATCAGCGAACTGGCGGCGGACATCACGTCGTTTGTGGAAGGGCGGCTCCTTGATGACGACGTGAATGTGCTGCTGCGCTTTGACAATGGGGCGAAGGGGATCCTGCATTCGTCCCAGATTTCCGTGGGTGAGGAGAACAACCTGAACATCCGGGTGTATGGTGAGATCGGGGGGATTGAGTGGCACCAGCGGGAGCCGAACACGATGCTGGTGAAGTGGCTGGATCAGCCGATGCAGGTGTACCGGACGGCGAACGGGTATCTTGGGAAGAACGCGGCTTCGGCGAGCCGGACACCGCCAGCGCATCCGGAGGGGTATCTGGAGGCGTTTGCTAACATTTACAAAAACTTCGCGAATCACATCCGGGCGTTCGAGAGTGGGACGACGCCGGATGAAGTGGCGCTGGACTATCCGAAGATTGAGGACGGCATCCGCGGGATGGCGTTCATCGAGGCGGTGGTGGCGTCATCGAAGGGGAATGCAGCGTGGACCCGATTGGATGTCTGAGCTGATTCAGAGCGATTGAAGGAGCAGGCCGTTCCCGTGGTTCGGGGGCGGCCTGCTGCATTTCTGATCTGAGACGAGATGAAACTGGAGACCGAGACCCTGCGGGCGCGAGTTGGGGAGGCCCGTGATGTGAGCGGCCGGGCGCTGCTGGCGGAGCGGGTGAGCGGTGGGTGGTGGGAGGGGAGGTTGTCGAGCAGTGCGCTGGCGACGGCGACTGCGGTGATGGCGCTGGAGCTGGCGGGGAGTGAGCCGGAGAAGCTGCTGATCGGGCCGGGGGTGGAGTGGTTAGTGCGGACGCAGAAGGAGGACGGCGGATGGGGCGATACGCCGGAGAGTCTAGCGAATTTATCGACGACCCTGCTGGTGGTGGCGGCACTGCGGCTGGCGGGCGGGGATGGAGTGGGGGCGGCGCTGGGGAGAGCGATGGAATGGGTTCGGGGGAAGGCTGGCGGCGTGGAGCCGGAGGTGCTGGCGAGGGCGTTGGAGGCGCGGTATGGGAAGGACCGGACGTTTTCGGTGCCGATCATGATGGCGTGTGCGATCGGGGGAGTGCTAGGGCCTGCGCCGGAGTGCTGGCGGCATGTGCCGCAACTGCCGTTTGAGCTGGCCTCGCTGCCGCGGCGTTGGTATGCGGCGCTGCAGCTGCCGGTGGTGAGTTATGCGCTGCCGGCGCTGATTGCGATCGGGCAGGTGCGGCTGCATCACAGGCCGGGGCGGCATCCGCTGACCCTGCTGCGGTGGAGCCAGCGGAGTCGGACCTTGAGATTGCTGGAGTCGATTCAGCCGGAGGGGGGAGGGTATCTGGAGGCGACGCCATTGACGGCGTTTGTGACGATGGCGCTGGCGTCGGCTGGGCTGGGGCGGCATGCGGTGGTGCGGCGGGCGTTAGGATTTCTGACGTCGTCGGCGCGGAGTGACGGGTCGTGGCCGATTGACACGAATCTGGCGACGTGGGTGACGTCGTTGTCGGTGAAGGCGCTGGCGGGGGTGCCGGGGGCGGTGTTTGACAGTCGTCCGGCGGTGGCGGCGTGGATGCGTGCGCAGCAGACGACGGAGGTGCATGAGTACACTTTATCTGCGCCGGGGGCATGGGGATGGACGGATCTTCCCGGGGGAGTGCCGGATGCGGACGACACGTCGGCGGCGTTGCTGGCGCTGGCGGTGCCGGGGATGGGGGAACATGACGAGGCGGCTGCGGCGGGGGTGCGATGGTTGTTAGGATTGCAGAACCGGGATGGGGGGATGCCGACCTTCTGCCGGGGCTGGGGGGCGCTGCCGTTTGACCGGAGCACGCCGGAGATTACGGCGCATGCGCTGGCGGCGCTGCATGAATGGCGGCATCTGGCGGTGCCGGGGATGGCTAGGGCGATGGAATCGATGGAGCGTTATCTGGGGCGGACGCAGGAGGCGGACGGGTCGTGGCTACCGTTGTGGTTTGGGAATGAGCATGCGCGGGGGGAAGCGAATCCGGTTTATGGGACGGCGTGTGTGGTGCGGTATCTGCAGGGATTGGCCGGGACGCGGGGGATGTGCGACGAGGGGGCGGCGTATCTGGTGGGGAGTCAGCGGAGTGACGGGGCGTGGTCCGGGGCTGGGGACGCGGGGCCGGCGACTGTGGAGGAGACGGCGCTGGCGTTGCATGCGCTGGCGTTGAGCCTGCCGCGGTCAGAGGCGTCGGAGGAGGTGCTGGAGCGTGGTGCGGAGGCGCTGCTGCGGCTGACGGATGGCGGGCGGGAGGCTCCGGCGGCGCCGATCGGGCTTTATTTTGCGAGACTGTGGTACCATGAGCGGCTTTATCCGAGGATTTTCCAGACGGCGGCGCTGGCGGCACTGGCGGTGCGGTGGCGGGACGAGTGAAAGGTGAGGGCCGGGGATTTTCCGGGTGAACCATGGGGCCATGGAGGCGAGACGAGGCTTGCGGGACGGGCGCGGGCGGGGCAGCATGGGGGGATGAAACGAATGATTTGTTCTGCCGTGGTCATGCTAGGGCTTGCGGGTACGATGGCGACGGCGGATGCGCCGAAGTGGGTGAGCCTGTTCAACGGCCGGGATTTGTCCGGCTGGACGGTGAAGATTGCGAAGCGGCCGCTGGGAGAGAACTATGCGGACACGTTCCGGGTGGAGGACGGGATCATCAAAGTGGATTACAGCCGGTACGGGAAGTTTGACGGGCAGTTCGGGCATCTTTTCACGAACCTAGCGTATTCGCATTACATTCTGCGGATGGAGTATCGGTTTACGGGGGAGATGATGAAGGATGCGCCTGGGTATGTGAATCTGAACAGCGGGGTGATGCTGCATGCGCAGCCGCCGCAGAGCATGCGGTTCGATCAGGGATTTCCGAGTAGTCTGGAGATGCAGTTTCTAGCGGATGAAGGGAAGGGGGCGCGGCCGACGGGGAATCTGTGCACGCCGGGAACGCATGTGGAGATGGGCGGGCAGCTGGTGACGAAGCACATTGTGACGTCGAGTGCGCCGACGCTGCCGACGGAGACGTGGGTTAAGGCGGAGGTGGAGGTGCGCGGGCACGATGAGATCATTCACCGGGTGAATGGGGTGGAGGTGCTGCGTTATCAGCATCCGCAGCTTGATCCGAGGAACGACAATGCGCCGGCGACGGATCAGCTGGAGGCGGGCGGGAATCGGCTGCTGGGGTTCGGGCACATTGCGCTGCAGGCCGAAGGGCAGCCGGTGTGGTTCCGGAACATTGAGTTGCTGCCGCTGGAGTCGAAGTGATGGCCGCGAACGGGAGTGCCGAGCGGCTTGCACTGCCGACGGCGCGCGGCATGTTGGGCGGCATGAAACTGACTGCTCTGTTTGTCCGGATCGTACAGCCGCTGATTCCGCTGAGTGTGACGGCGGCTGATGAATGGAGGATGTGGCGCGGGGACAGTGCGATGACGGGCGTGAGTGCGGCGACGTTCAAGTTTCCGCTGAAGCTGGCGTGGAAGTTTGCGGCGGCGCGGCCGGTGAAGGCGACGGCGGTGAGTGACGGCAGCCATTATTTCATCGGGGACGGGAAGGGCGTGTTCCGTTCGCTGAAGGCTGCGGATGGGGCGGTGGCGTGGGAATTTACGGCGAAGGATGCGATTGAGGGCAGTGCGCTGCTGACGGGAGATCTGGTGATTTTCGGGAGTCTGGACGGGAGTGTGTATGCGCTGGAGGCGGCGACGGGGAAGGAGAGGTGGCGGTTTGCGACGGAAGGGGAGGTGCGGTCAGGGCCTAACGTGTGGATGCGCGAGGGCGGCAAGCCGCTGGTGATTGTGGGGTCGTATGATAACAAGCTGTATGCGCTGGATGGGGCGAGCGGGGCGAAGGTGTGGGTGGTGGAGACGGGCAATTATGTGAATGGGAGCGCGTGTCTGACGGATGGGCAGCTGATGTTCGGGGGGTGTGACGGGTATCTGTATTTTGTGAAGCTGGAGGATGGTTCGGAGACGGGGAAGACGGAGGTGAACAATCCGATTTCGAGCACGGTGGCGGCGCGGAACGGGGTGGCGGTGTTCGGGCATTACGGGAACGAAGTGGTGGCGGTGGATGCGCGCACGCGGATGCCGAAGTGGACGTACAAGGACCGGGAGTTTCCGTTTTTCTCATCGCCGGCGATTACGGCGGAGGGGATGGTGTATGCGGGAGACCGTGGCAAGCGGCTGCATTGTCTGAGCCTTGCGGACGGGGAGGAGAAGTGGTCGTTCCGGGCGAAGGGGCGGGTGGACAGCTCGCCGGTGGTGGCGGGGGAAGCGGTGCTGTTCGGGAGCGACGATGGGTTTATCTATGCGGTGCGGGCGAAGGACGGGGAGGAGTTGTGGAAGTATGAAGCCGGGCAGCCGGTGCAGACGAGCCCATGCCCCGCCGCCGGCGGCCTTGTGATGGGTGCCGACGACGGGGTGATTTACTGTTTCCGCGGGGCGGAATGAGGGGTCGGGGTCAGTGGGCGACGTAGTCGACGACGAGTACCTTTTCGATGACTGGCTTGATGAGTTTCACGAATTCCTCGTGGGCGGGTTCCTTGAGGTAGTGGTTTTCGAGGGAGGCCTTGTCCTTGAAGGTGGCGGTGAAGACGTGGGTGAAGCCGTCGTTGATGCCTTCGGGGCTGACGTTGAGGCCGTGTTCGAAGGAGAGGACGGCGGGGAGTTTTTCTTTGAGACCGGCGAAGGCCTTGACGACCTCGGCGACTTTTTCCTTGGGGGCGTCGGCCTTGAACTTGAAGAGGACGACGTGGCGGTAGGGCGCGGGAGCGCCTTCGGGTGCGGCGGTGACGTTGTTTGAGGTCATGAAAATGGCGGCTGCGAGAGCGGCGGCGAGAGTGGAGGTGAAAAGAATGCGCTTCATGGTCCGCGAGGGTGGAACCGTGCGGCGGGGGCGTCAACCCCGCGCCCGCGCAGGCGTGCAAACGGCGCTTTATTTTCTATGCGACCGGGATAGCCTCGGCGCTCCCGATTTCCCGGTGTGCCAGTGATGGCGTGCCGACCAACCGATTTTTTCCTATGATGACCGCCGCACAGATCCGCCAGAGCTTCCTCGATTTCTTCAAGTCGAAGCAGCACACGATAGTGCCTTCCAGCAGCCTGATGCCGGACAGCCCGAACCTGCTGTTCACGAACGCGGGGATGAATCAGTTCGTGCCGATTTTTCTGGGGCAGATCGAGTGTCCATACAAGCCGGGTCGGGCGGCGGACACGCAGAAGTGCATCCGTGCGGGGGGCAAGCACAATGATTTGGACGATGTGGGGCTGGACACCTATCACCACACGTTTTTCGAGATGCTGGGGAACTGGTCGTTCGGGGATTACTTCAAGAAGGAGGCGATCAGCTGGGCGTGGGAACTGATCATCGAGGTGTGGAAGTTCCCGGGGGAGCGGGTGTATGCGACGATTTACCAGCCTGGGCCGGGGGATCCGTCGGAGCGGGATCAGGAAGCGTGGGAGATCTGGGCGGAGAAGTTCCGGAGCATCGGGCTGGATCCGGAGATTCACATCGTGAACGGGAACAAGAAGGACAACTTCTGGATGATGGGCGAGACTGGGCCGTGCGGACCGTGCACGGAGATTCACGTCGATCTGACGCCTGGGCCTGTGCATACGGACATTGAGCGGCAGAAGGCCGGGGCGCTGCTGGTGAACGGGCCGACGGCGGCGTGCATTGAGATCTGGAACAACGTGTTCATTCAGTACAATGCGAATCCTGACGGATCGTTTGTGCCGCTGCCGGCGCAGCACGTGGACACGGGGATGGGTTTTGAGCGGGTGGTGTCGATTATTCACGGGACGAAGAATTTCACGGACTTCGAGAACGCGAAGATTTCGAATTACGACACGGATGTGTTCCGGCCGCTGTTTGACGAGATCGAAAAGCTGAGCGGGAAGCGGTACACGGCGACGCTGCCGGTGGCGGGGAGCACTGGTGACACGGAGCAGGAGAAGGTGGACGTGGCGTTCCGGGTGATTGCGGACCACATCCGGACGCTGAGTTTTTCGATCGCGGACGGGATTGTGCCGGGGAATAGCGACCGGAATTACGTGCTGCGCCGGATTCTGCGGCGGGCGGTGCGCTACGGGCGGACGTTAGGATTCAGCGAGCCGTTCTTCTACAAGCTGGTCGACACGCTGGCGGCGCACATGGGCGGGGTATTCCCGGAATTGAAGCAGCGGAAGGATTTTGTGAAGCAGACGCTGAAGACGGAGGAGGAGGCGTTCAACCGGACGCTGGATAAGGGGATTCTGCTTTTCGAGAAGATCGTGGCTCATTCGGGGGCGAAGATCAGCGGTGAGGATGCGTTTCTGCTTTACGACACCTACGGGTTCCCGCTCGATCTAACGGAACTGATGGCGAGGGAAAGCGGCCTCGCGGTGGACAAGGCTGGCTTTGAGAGACTGATGCAGGAGCAGCGCGAGCGGGCCCAGGCCGCGCAGAAGAAGACGGTGATCAAGCTTTCGGAGATCGAGACGAAGGAGCCGACGGAGTTCAAGGGGTACGATGCGGGCGAGGTGGAGGCGAAGGTGCTGGAGGTGGTGCACATGGATGGGAAGGCGGCGGTGGTGCTGGATGTGTCGCCGTTCTATGCGGAGATGGGTGGGCAGTTAGGGGATATGGGGACGCTGCTGGCGGGAGCGGAGATCATTCCGGTGCTGAACACGCAGAAGTCGGGGAACACGTGGCTGCATTATGTGGATCCGGAGACGACGCTGGAGGCTGGGGCGGCGGTGACGGCGCGGGTGGATGGGGCGCGGCGGGCGGCGATTTCGCGGCATCACAGTGTGACGCACCTGTTGCACTGGGCGCTGCATGAAGTGGTGTCGCCGGATGCGACGCAGAAGGGGTCGTATGTGGGGCCTGAGAAGCTGACGTTTGATTTCAACAGTGCGGCGCTGACGGCGCAGCAGATTGCGGATGTGGAGCGACTGGTGAACGAGCGGATCGTGGAGAATGCGCTAGTGAGCTGGCAGGAGGTGAAGTACAGTCACATCAAGGAGCGCGGGGACATCATGCAGGCGTTCGGGGAGAAGTATGGTGACTGGGTGCGGGTGGTGCAGATTGGCGGGAAGGCGACTGGATTGGATGGATACAGCATGGAGTTGTGCGGTGGCACGCACATCCGCGGGACTGGGGAGATCGGGCTTTTCCGGATTGTGGGGGAAGCGGCGACTGGTGCGGGGATCCGGCGGATTGAGGCGGTGGCTGGGCTGGCGGCGTACGAGCAGGCGATCGCCGACAATGCGCGGCTGAAGGGACTGGCGGCGAAGCTGGGCAGTCCGTTGCCGGACCTTGAGAAGAAGGTGGAGATTCTGATGGAGCACGCGAAGGCGCTGGAGAAGGCGCTGAGGGCGGCGCAGCAGCGCGAGGCTTCCGGGAGGGCGAAGGAGTTGCTGGCGAAGGCTGGCGACGGGGCGATTGTGGCGAATCTCGGGGATGCGGATGGCGAGTATGCGATGGCGGTGAGCGACGCGCTAAAGGGTCTCTTCAAGGGGGTGGTGGTGCTAGGGGCGTCCGGGGGAGGGAATGTGGCGCTGATCGCGACGGTGTCGCCGGAGCATCAGGCGCGCGTGCAGGCTGGGAAGATCATTGCGGCGATTGCGCCGATGGTTGGTGGCAAGGGCGGCGGGAAGCCGGACTTTGCGCGCGGGGGAGGCAAGGACGCGTCGGGGCTTGATGCGGCGCTGGCGGAAGCGAGGAAACTCGTGGGCGCGGGTTGAGCCGGGCGCGGGTCGCGGGGGTTCAGGGTTCTTGAGTTAGGGTCGTGCGGAGCCGCAGGAACCCGCGGCTGCCGGTGGGGAAGGGCGAAGGGATGGTGACGGTGACGGTTTCGGTACCGTCGCCGTTGGGGCTGACGGAGGTGGTGCCGGTGGTGAGCGGGGACCATGCGTCGGCGTTGGAGGAGGTTTCGATGGTGAACTGGACGTCGAGGAGATAACTGCGGCGGGTGTAGCGGACGCTGAGGGAGTCTCCGGAGATGGTGGCAGTGAGCAGAGCGGAGACGGGAGCGGAAGGCGTGAGGCCGAGGGCGTAGCGTTGGTCGTTGGAGACGGCGGCGACGGCAGCGGAGGGTCCGCTGATGAGGGGATCGGCGAGTTCGGCGGGATTGAAGTAGGTCTGTCTCCAGCCTTCGAACTGCCATGCGATGGCGGTGCCGTTAGCGAAGGCGGGCGTGCCGCCGGGGGAAGTGCTGATGCCCCATTGGGCGGGGGCGTTCCACGCGCTGAGGGGGGCGGATTCGTTGCGGACGACCATGGAGTGGCCGGGTCCGTCGGTGGCCGGGAACCATGCATCGCTCCATGTGAAGGACTGGATGAGTGCGCCGGTGGCGTCGAGGAGAGTCAGGGTTTCGCCGCTGTTGCGGAGAGAGTCTGCGGGGCCGTAGGGGCCGGCGATGCGCGGGGTTGGGCCGTAGCGGGATTGGAAGGCGGCGATGCTGCGGACGAGGACGATGCTTTGGCCGCCTGCTAGGGAGGTGTTGGCGGGGAAGGTGAAATCGACGCCCGCGGTGAAGAAGCATCCGGCGAGGTCGAGGGTTTCGGTTCCTGTGTTGCGGAGTTCGATGAATTCGAAATCGTTTTCGTCGGTGCTGGCGGCGAGTTCGTGGCCGGAGGGCGGTGCGGGGTGATAGTGGA
>JAIXVE010000289.1 GCA_027483175.1 Verrucomicrobiaceae bacterium
CTCCCCGAAGCCGCCGCCAAAGCCGGTGTCCTCGTCCTCGGCGCTGGCGAACCGTTCTCCGCCGTCAAATACGACGGCCCCATCGACCGCATCCCCCTCGAAGGCTACGAAATCGCATGGGACGCCATGCGCGTCGATGGCAACGACTTCTTCTCCGCCCTCACCTTCCCAGTCGGCAAACCTGACAAATGCGTCACCCTCGTCACCGGCGGCTGGGGCGGCTGGACCGTCGGCGTCAGCACCCTCAACCACGCCTTCGCCAACGAAAACGAAACCTCCTCCAGCTTCGAATTCAAATCCGGACGCTGGTACCGCTTCGTCCTCCAGGTCACCCCCGATTGCCTCCTCTGCTCCATCAACTCCAAACAGCAGTTCAAAGTCGGCCTCAAAGACAAGCAGCTCGCCATGCACCCCAGCGAAATCCAGCGCTGCATGCCCCTCGGCTTCGCCTCCTATCAAACCACCGGTGCCATCCGCAATCTCCAGATCCGCCCGCTCAAACAAGGCGAACTCAAACCCGACGAATTCCCGGAATAACAATCCCTTCGCTCCTCATCCCATCCCTCCCGTCCCCCTCTCTCTTCGCCCATGAAACCCGTTCTCCTCTCCCTCCTCGTCTCCCTCGCCTCCGCCTCCGCAGGCGACTGGCCTAACTGGCGCGGCCCTCACTTCGACGGCTCCAGCGACGAATCCTCCCTGCCCACCAAAGCCGACCCGGCCTCCGCGCTCTGGAAAGTCGTCATGCCAGGCCCCGCCGCCTCCAGCCCCATCGTCGCCGCAGGCAAGGTCTTCATCACCACCACCGACGAAAAGGAAAAATCCCTCCTCGGCATCTGCTTCGACGCCGTCTCCGGCAAGGAACTCTGGCGCAAAACCATCGGCTCAGGCTTCAGCGCCGACGAACGCAGCAACTACGCCAATCCCTCCCCAGCCACCGACGGCAAAACCGTCATCTTCCACTTCGCCACCGGCGACACCGCCGCCTTCGACTTCTCAGGCAAGGAACTCTGGAAACGCAACATGCAGAAGGACTACGGCACCTACGCCATCCAGTGGACCCCAGCCTCCAGCCCCGTCATCACCGACGGCCTCGCCATCTTCCAGGTCCTCCAGCGCAACTCCGCCTTCGAATTCGGCGGTCAGAAGAAAGGCAACCCCGACGGCCCTAACGACAGCTACCTCCTCGCCCTCGACACCGCCTCCGGCAAGGAAATCTGGAAATCCATCCGCCCCAGCGACGCCGCCGCAGAAAGCCTCGAATCCTTCAGCACTCCCATGCCATGGTCCTCGGAAAGCCGCCGCGAACTCCTCGTCACCGGCGGCGACTGCGTCAGCGGCCACGACCTCAAATCCGGTCGCGAACTCTGGCGTTCCGTCTCGTGGAACCCCGAAAAAATCGGCCACTGGCGTCTCGTCCCCGGCCCCATCGCCGGCGACGGCATCATCCTCGCCTGCGCCCCCAAACGCGCCCCAGTCTACGCCTTCAAAGCCGGAGCCACCGGCACCGTCTCCCTCGACGACACCGCATGGATCTCCAGCAAGGACCACGGCACCGAAGATGTCTCCAGCGACGTTAGCACCCCCCTCTTCTACAAGGGCCGCTTTTACGTCGTGAACAGCGACCGCAAATCCGTCTGCTGCGTCGAACCCAAATCCGGGAAACTCCTCTGGGAACACCGCGTCGAAGGCGGCACCAAAATCGAATCCTCACCAGTCGCCGGCGCAGGCCACATCTACTTCCAGGACATGCGCGCCAACCTCACCATCATGGACGCCGCCGACCAACCCAAGGTCGTCTTCTCCGGCCCCATGGGCGAAGGCCCCGAACAGAAAGACGTCCGCTCCTCCATCGCCCTCGCCGACGGCCGTCTCTACATCCGCACCGCCTCACACCTCTACTGCATCGGTGCCAAACCCTGATCCCCCTAACCTCAATAACCTGACCTCATGAATCGTCTCCTCCTCTCCCTCCTCTGCGCCGCCGCCTCCTGCGTCTCCGCCAACGCCCAGGACCCCAGACCTCCCGTCGCCCCTCCTCCCGCACCGCCTTCCCCAGATCGCCCCGCCCCAGGCCCGCCCGACGCCGCCCTCCGCGAACGCTTCGAACGCGAACAACAGGCCTTCGTCGAAGAAATGCAGCAGAAAACCGAGGCCGTCATGAAGGAAGCCGCCGCCCTCGAAGCCGACGGCAAACTCGACAAAGCCAACGATCTCCGCGCCCAGGCCAAGCAGAACCTCGAAGCCGCCATCAAAGAACATCAGGCCGCCACTCAGAAAAAAATGCAGGCCCTCGCCCGCGGCGACGCCCCCAATCCCCAGGACCCGAAAAACCGGCTCCATCACGCCGAGCAAGCCATCAACCACCTCCGCGAAGCCGGTCTCCCCGATCTCGCAGAACAAGTCACCCGCGCCGCCGAACGGCTCCGCCAGCCACAGCCCGAACCCCGCCGCTGGGACGGCGACATCAACGCCCTCCGCCGCGAACTCAACGAACTCCGCGAAACCGTCCGCGCCCTCAAGGAA
>JAIXVE010000334.1 GCA_027483175.1 Verrucomicrobiaceae bacterium
ATTCTGATCATTCTGCTGATCTTTCTGGTGGTGAGCACCTCGTTCAAGGAATCGCGGTCGGTGTTGAACGTGTCGGTGCCGGTGAGTGATTCCATGGCATTGGGGACGGACAGTGAGAAGCGGCTGGGGATTGTGCTGACGAAGGAGGGGAAGGTGTATGTGGATGAGGCGGAGGTGGCGGTGGACGGGTTGGGTGCGGCGCTGGCTGGGTTGCGGGCGGCGCGGCCGGAGGCGCGGTTGGATTTGAGGATTGATGAGAACGTGCCGTTCGGGACGATCATCAAAGTGTGGGATGGGCTGACGAAGGCGGGATATAAGGTTGGGGAGGTGCCGGCGAGGGTCTTGCGGGCGAAGGCGGCGGGTGCGGGAGCGCCATGAAATAATGCAATTCCCGCTTTTCCGGTGGCGGCATGCGGGCAGGGAGGGAGGGAACCTGAAACTGAATACTGACCATGGTGCGTGAAATAGTACTTTTTGGTGATCCTGTGCTGCGCGAGAAGTGCCGGAGAGTCACGGAGGTGACGGCTGAGCTGGAGGCGCTGGCGGCTGACATGGTGGAGACGATGGAGGATGCGGACGGGGTGGGGCTGGCTGCGCCGCAGATTGGTGAGGGTATTCAGCTGGCGGTGATTGATGTGACGGATGCGGAGGAGCCGCTGACGTTTTTGAAGGTGGACGGGAAGGATGCGGTGCTGGCGGATTGGATGCCGCTGAAGTTCATCAATCCTGAGTTGAGTTTTCCGGTGAAGGGGAAGGCGAGCATGAACGAGGGTTGCCTGAGTTTTCCGGAGGTGAGGGCGCAGATCAGCCGACCGGATGTGGTGCGGGCGAAGCTGACGCTGCTGGACGGGCGGACGATTGAGATGGAGACGGACGGGTTACTGTCGCGGGCGATTCAGCATGAGACGGATCACTTGAACGGGGTATTGTTCATTGACCGTGCGAGTCCGGCGGTGAAGCTGACGCTGAAGCGGAAGATTCAGAAGATGCGGGATGAATTCGGGATTTGAGCACTATGGGACTGAGTTTATTTGATACGATGACGCGGGTGCCGGTGGAGCTGGTGCCGATGGACGGGCGTGAGTTCCGATTTTACTGCTGCGGGCCGACGGTGTACGGGCCGGCGCACATTGGGAATTTCCGGACATTTGTGCTGCAGGACGTGTTCCGGCGGGTGCTGGAGCTGGGCGGGCTGAAGGTGAAGCATGTGAGGAACCTGACGGATGTGGACGACAAGACGATCCGGGTCTCGCAGGAAGTGGGGAAGAGTCTGCGGGAGTTCACGGCTGGGTGGACTGAGAAGTTCCACGCGGATTGCCGGGCGCTGCATTGCCTGGAGCCGCATGTGGAGCCCGGGGCGGTGGATCACATTCCGCAGCAGATTGCGATGATTGCGACGCTGGAGCGGGATGGGCATGCGTACAAGGCGGCGGATGGGTCGGTGTATTTCCGGGTGGCGTCGTTTCCGGAGTACGGGCGGCTGTCGCGGTTGCGGGAGCGGGAGTTGCGGATGGGGACATCGGTGGCGGACGACGAGTACGAGCGGGACACGCTAGCGGATTTTGCGCTGTGGAAGGCGAGGAAGGCGGAGGACGGGGTGAATTACTGGGAGTCGCCGTGGGGTGAGGGGCGGCCGGGCTGGCATCTGGAGTGTTCGGCGATGATCCGGGAGTATCTCGGGGATACGATTGATCTGCACAGTGGCGGGGTGGATCTGGTGTTTCCGCACCATGAGAATGAGATTGCGCAGAGCGAGTGCTGCACGGGGCATGAGTTCTGCCGTCACTGGTTTCATGTGACGCATCTGCTGGTGGATGGGGCGAAGATGTCGAAGAGCCTTGGGAATCTGTATACGCTGGATGAACTGGCGGCGAAGGGGTTCGGGGCCCTGGAGGTGAGGTATGTGCTGGCGGGGTCGCATTACCGTGCGCCGTTGAATTTCACGCTGGCGTCGCTGGAGGCGGCGCGGCCGGCATTGGCGCGGCTGGGGAAGGCGGCGAAGGCGTTAGGGGAGAGGGCTGGGGTGACGGGTGTGCCTGACTATGCTAGCCTGGTGGGCGGGGATCCTGGGCCGTTTGCGGCGGCGTGGGCGTCATTGAATGATGATTTGAATACGGCGGAGGCGTTAGGTCATGTGTTTGTGGCGCTGCGCGGGTTGAAGGCGGAGAGCATGACGGTTGAGGAGGCGGCGGTGGCGTACCGCGGGCTGCATTTCATGCTAGCGGCGTTCGGGCTGGTGCTGCCTGTGGAGGAGGAAGCCGCGGTGGAGATTCCCGAGGAGGTGCGGCGATTGGCGGAGCGGCGGTGGGAGGCGCGGCTGGCGAAGGAGTGGGCGGCGTCGGATGTGCTGCGCGCGGAGATTGACGCCTTGGGCTGGGTGATGAAGGACGGGAAGGGGACGTGGGAGCTGGTGAAGAAGGGCTGAGTGGGAGATGTCAGGGGCGGTCGGCGACGGCCATGAGGGTTTGGAAGTGAGGGGCGGCGGGTTCGCGGTCGACGACGGAGATCTGGATGGAGGAGAAGCCGGCGTCTTCGATGAAGCCGAAGAGTTCGACTTCGGAGAAGCCGAGCCAGACATCTGCGTAGAGGTCGCGGGCTTGTTCGAAGTCGTGTCTGAGGAGGTCGAGGATGACGAGGCGGCCGCCTGGGCGGGTGATGCGGAAGGCTTCGCGGACGGCGGCTTCGGGGCGGGTGGCGTGGTGGAGGGACTGGCTGAAGAAGGCGAGGTCGACGGAGGCGTCGTCGAGGGAGGTGGCTTCGATGTCGCCGAGGCGGTATTCGAGATTGGAGACCCCGTTTTCTGCGGCGATGCGGGTGCCGTATTCGACCATTTTTTCCGAGCTATCGATGGCGATGACGCGTTCGGCGCGGCGGGCGAGGAGTTGGGAGAACGTGCCTTCGCCAGCGCCGAGGTCGGCGACGGTGAGGCGGGGCATGAGGAGGAGGAGGGCCTCGGTGAGGCCTTTCCAGCTGCGGCCTGGGCAGTAGGAGCGGCCGAATTTTCCGGCGAGCTGGTCGAAATAGGCGCGGGTGTGGTCGGCGCGTTTACGGAGGGCGAGTTCGAGGCCGCGGCGGTCTTCGGTGGCTTCGGGGATTTCGGGGGCGCTGCGGCGGATGAGTTCTGAGAAGCCGGCGGCGGCCGGGTGCATGCTGTAGAGACTGTTTTTACCGGAACGCCGGGCGCGGACGAGGCCGGCGTTTTTGAGGAGGCCGAGTTGGGTGGAGATGCGGCTCTGTTTCATGCAGAGGATCTCCTGGATTTCGGCGACGGTGAGTTCGGCGCGATCCATGAGCAGGAGCAGCCTGAGCCTTGTGGGCTCGCTGATCAGGCGGAGGGATTCGACGACGGAGGACACGGGCAGAGTAAAGGGCCCGGCCGGCGTTCCGGTAAAGAGCAATCGTCAGGGGAGCATTACTGTCTGACGCGGAGGAACATGGAAGGGCCTGGGGGCAGGGAGACGTCTGCGGAGGCGGAGGAAGTGCCTGCGAGGATGGTGCCGCTGACGGCGGTCCATGTTGGAGAGAGAGGGTTGGGGGAGGCTTCGACGACGTAGGAGAGGCCTGGGGTGGTATTCCATTCGAGGTGGAACGTGCCGTCCGGGTTGAGGCGGTAGGCGGTGATGCGGAAGTCGGCGGAGGGTGGCTGGAGGATGGAGGCTGGGGAGGCACCGGCGGCGAGGCGGGTGATGAGCGCGGGGTCGAGGGCACCGGCGTAGAGGGCGAAGTCATCGAGACAGCCGCTCATGTAGCCGGCGGGGCCGCCACCGAGTGTCAGGATGGTGTGGTCGGAGCGGAGTTTTTCGGTGCCTGCGCCGGTAAGGGCCGGGGCGCCGTCGAGGTAGACGATTTTGGAGGGGCCGTCTTTGACGAAGGCGAAGTGGTGCCATGCGGTGACGTCGATGGCTGGGAGCGGGCCGGAGATGCGGGTGGCTCCGCCGGCGCAGCAGCCGCTGTGGTCGAAGTAGATATTGTTATCGCCCCATGGGACGTGGGCCTGCATGCCGCGGCCGCCGTCGCTGCCTGGGGAGGTGAGCCAGAAGGCGGAGGAACTAGTGACGAAGTCGAGTTTCTGCCAGAAGGAGATGGTGATTTTGTCAGCGGAGGTGGCGAGGTTGG
>JAIXVE010000295.1 GCA_027483175.1 Verrucomicrobiaceae bacterium
CCGAGGGCCATGGATAGGCCCGGGGTGTTGACGAGGCCGTCTTCGAAGTCCTCGACGTAGATACTGCCCTGCCGGATGCCTGCGGCCCAGGGGCTGTCGCTGCGTTGGGCGTAGGGGTAGCGCTTCGAGTCGAACAGGACTTCAAAAGGATCCGGTATGACGAGAGCGCTCGAATAGGGAACGTAGAGGGTGACGCCCGGAGCAGTCGAACAGCTTCCTGCTGTGAAGCTGTAGTTTGGCGGCATGCCGGCGATAGAGCACGCGGCCTGCGTGCGGACGGTGCCTCCTATGGTGAAGGCGATGAGGGCGGCGAGAAGGGTCTTCATGGTGCGGGCGGGTAGAGGTTCTGGGTGCTGAGGAAGTTGAGCATGTAGGCCTGGCGCTGGGTGAGGAAGGTGTCTCTCGTGCGGGCGATGTTGGCATTCCAGCCGGATTGCGGGGTAGTGGAACCAGGCGGAGTGAAGGTGTCGGCGCGGTAGGCCATGGGGGCGGTGCAGTCGCCCCAGCGGGCGCTCTCGCATTCCACGACGGGCGCGAAACGTGCTGCAACGTCAATGTAGTGGTTCTTCGCCTTAGTTGCTTCCAGCCCGCCGTCGTTGGGGTCGCCGTTGTCGAAAAAATGACGGTTGATGCGCCCGGTCCAGCTGTTCCGATAGGGTTGGTAGTCCTTCAGTCCGAGATGCGGGTTCCAGACCGGTCCGCCGATATTGTCATTCAGCGAACCCTGACCGGTGGCGTATTCGAGGAATGGGTCGGCGGTCTCTGTTCCCTTCTTGAGGGCAATCTCGGCGTCCCAGACGTAGAACTTGAATCGCCCGTCCTGAGCCGGGAGATTGGTCGTTATGCGCTTCCGGGCTGCGCGGAAGTTCTTGTGCGGCCAGTCGTAGTTGTGGACAAAGCAGTTGAGGAGCAGGTAGTCGATGTAGTTCTCCACATCCAATTGCGCTTCGATGGCCGAGTAAGCGGCGGCCTGCTGCGCGGCGGGCAGACTTTGGAAGGCAGCACAGGCGGCGAGCAGGGCATTCCATGCCGTGGTATCGCCCTCGGAAGCCACCGGCGCACCACCCGAGACGCCTTCCTTGATGAGGTCATACTGACCAGCGCCCACGTAGTCGTCGAGCCAATCGCTGTCGATTCGCTCGGTCAACTGATAAACCCCCCAGTAGAGGCCATTGAGATAAAGGTGGACCCAGCGCCAGTGGGCGATGGGGTAGCCCATGGCTTCATGCGTGCGGCGCACCCAGGTGTCGGCCACATAGGTGGCCTCCGGTGCTGGCAGCGGGTAGGCCGGACTGGCCCAGGAATCATTGGTGGGACTCTTCAGTATGAGGCGGGAAAAGTTGTCCTTTGGATCCTTTCCATTGTATTTCAGAAAACCGGAGCCGCGGAAGGCTTTGATATCCTTTAGCTTGCTGTCGGCTGCTCCGCTGTACCGTGATCGGAAATCCACTTTTAACCCGTGCTTCGGCGTGATGGCGTGCCCCAAGGACGCGTCGCCGCTCATTTCGAGCGCGCAGCCACTCTGAATGCTGGGCATTATGAGGGGTGGATCGGTATTCGGATAAAAACGATTCGGATCATAGTACTCGAAGCCGCCATCCCGGACCCACTGGCAGGCGAGGGGGTCGCCTGCGGGATTGGTAGTGGACTCAGAGCGGGCGTAGAGTCCGCCTGAGGAGGCATTGAAGAACTCGGGGACTGCTGCGGTGATGAAGACACTGGGGATGGCGGTGAGTTGAGTGCGGATGCTGGTGGAGCGCCCGGTGGAGTCTGGTGGCGGGCTGGATGTGCCGTAGAGTGCGGTGATGGCAGGGTCCATGTTGTAGTCCAACTGACTGGTCCAGAAGAGCCATGGCTGGGCGGGGGAGTAGGCCGGCAGAATGCTCTGGGGATAAGTGAGCGGACGCGTCTGGGGCGGAAGGCTCTGGCTGATGGTCCCGGCCACTTCATCAATCCAGACAAACGTGCGGCTGAGAGGAGGGAGTGTGGGAATGGAATCCGGTACGAAGGCGGCGGCACGCAGCACGGTGCGGCTGGTGATGGTGAGGGGACCTGTGAACTCCGTACTTGAGGCGTGCGGCATGCTCCCATCGAGCGTGTAGCGAATCTTCAGGCCCGGCTTTAAGGACTCCGGTGCAAGCGTCAGGCTGAGTGACTGGCCGCTGTCGAGGACCGATCGAGTGGCCACGCTGCCGGGCTGGCCGGGCGCACTGACTGTCAGGTTTACCCCGGGGCTGAAGCCGCCAAAGCTGGCTGTGTCATTCAGACCATCCTTGTAGGAATAGAGCATGCCGAGCAGGTCCAGACCGGGTCGGTCGGGCACGGCGAGGCTCAGACTGGTGAGCCAGTGCCGATAGGCCCGTGGCGTCGGTTGCGTGAAGTAACGCCAGCCAAGGGAGGGATCGACGGGATTCCTCCCGATGGAGATGTCGGCGCGCTGGGGTGTATTCTTGTATAGGTCTGTGGTCAACCATAGCAAGCTATCCACAGGCCCGGTCGTTGACCAATTAGTGTTCGAGGGTGGTGATACGGGGGGCAGCAGCGACAGGCTGTTGCCGTCATCCCCCAGCGTGAAAGGCACGTGGAGTTCGCGCTGGGCTGTGGCGACTGAGGTGCCATCGCAATAGATGAGGAGGTAAGAGCCTTTGGGGGCAACCATGCCGGCGGGGAAAGTGAAGGTAGTGGAGCCGGAAGTGGTGGATTTCTGGAGCCGCCAACCGCCGATGGGGAAATTGGCACTGCCATTGGGCCCGCCGCAGGGAATGAAGAGTTCAATCCAGTCATGGGCTGTTTGTCCGTCGACGTCCTGGTACGAGCGGATGCCGCAGTCATTGGTGAAAAGGACTTCATTGATGAGCGGATGCGCCTTGGCATGGCCGTAGGGCATGTCGTGCTGCTCGTAGGCGTCGAGGACGTCGTCGTTGTCGGAGTCCTGGGAGACGAGAGGATCGGAGTGAGTGTAGGCGAGTTCCGCGAAGTCCGGGATGCCGTCGCCGTCCGTGTCCTCGGGAGTGAAAGGGTCGGTGTGGGTAGTGGCCACCTCGTCATGGTTGGAAATGCCGTCCCCGTCGATGTCACCATTCGCGCCGGCGGTTATATTGGTGGCGATTGAGTAGCGGAGTCGGAGGTAGGTGCGGCCTGTTGAGCAAGAGAACCCGTTGAAAAGGTTGATACCCGAGCCGAGTTGCACGTCAGGCAAATATGTCCAAGTCTGGAGGTCTGTGGAGCACTCGATGAAGTAGAGTCGACCGGCCACGCCCGGCCATGTGAGCTGGAAGCTGTTGGGCGTCGGGAGCGCAGTGATCTGGGGATTGGCCTGGGACTGCGCCATGATTCGGTGTGCGGGAAGCAAACCGATTGAGAGCACAGCAGTGATTAGCGGGAGCTTAAGGCGATTCATCGCAGAGGGTGGGCTTGGGGTCACTCGGCGGATGGGGTAGCGGGAGCGGTCTCGCGGCTGGTTTCGGGCGGGGGTGTGATGTGCCAGAAGCGGATTTCGGCGGGGCGGGGCTGCTGGGGATTCTCGCGCTCCCATTTTGCGACGGCCTGCTGACGGGCGAGCTGTGCGGCGTGCGTGGCGGCGAGTTGTGCGGATTCCTTCTGATAGATCACGGAGAGGGCGCGCAGTGGCTCTGTGGCGGCAGCGTTGGCGGGATCGCCTTTGGTGATGAGGTATCCTGCGTGGAGGTCAGCGGGAGGAGGCGGCTTCCGTTCGAGGGCGCGGCCCGCGGCGGGGTGGGCTAGGCCGATCACCGTGTACTGAGTGCGGCCGACTTCGAAATCACCGACGATGTTGATGGTGGTGAGGTCGTGCGGCAGCCATGCCTCGTAATCCTGATAGCCGCTGGCGGTATCGCCGGTGCTCCACGTGACCATTGAGATCCCGCCGGGGTACACGGTGATGGTGGGAGAGAATAGCTGAACGCTCCGCGGGGCGTCGGCCCGTATGGCGTTGCGCTGTTCCTCGGTGAAGGCAGGAACGATGCGCGGCTGGGGAGGCGATTTCGGCAAGGCTGGTGGTTCGATGCGGGAGATGATGAGCGGTGCGCCATTGGCGCCTCGCGGCACCGTGACTTGTGCGATGACCCGGGCGGCTTTGACGGCTTCGGGTAACTCGGTGGGGGAAGGTCGGCTGGCTTTGAGGTCCTCGGATAGTGTGGCGGCATCCAACGGAGGAGGGTCTGCAAACACTGCGGCGGTGTCGTCAGCGCAGACGATAACCGGAACGAGGATGGACAGGAGGGAACTGAATCGAGCAGCGGCTTTCATGGCGCTGACAACAAACGGGCATTTCAATGATTGTGCAAGCGGATAGGATTCGTCAAGTTGAGAGGGGTGTCGCGCCCGGCTCAATTGGATCCCATCGAACGGACGGTCGTTCTTCTCCTGAGAGAGGAACGATTGCGTCAGGGCGTATCCGCGACCCGGCTGGCGGCGCAGATCGGGGTGAGCCGGACGACGATCACGCATCTGGAGAGCGATGATGCCAGGCCGACGTTATGGGTGCTGCTGAAGATTGCGGGAGGGTTGGGCGTTGAGCTTGATGAGTGCCTGCGCAGGGCGCAAACGGCCCACGAGTGAGGATGGCAGGTCCGAGGAACTGCGGGCGGGGGCGGGCGGGCCAACTAACGACGAGCGGCCATCCGTCTGCGCGGGACAGGGGGCCGCCCGAAGTCGAAAGTGCGCGAGTGGGCAGACCTCTGGAAGGTCTCGTTCCCGGGCTGGGTTCTCGCGCCCAGTTGGGGCGCGGGGATGTATAATCGGGGCATCTTCCCACACCGCACCGGCCCCCGGTTCTGCGCTTGGTACGGTGGTTGGCTGGGATGGAGGAGGGAGTGGGGTTGCGGTTGAGGGATGGGGAGGTGTGGGAATGGTCTGGGGATGCTGACCCGATTTCGACTCCTGATGCGCAGCCTTGTTTATTACTGGCGGTGGCATGCCGGGTTGTTTCTGGGGGTGGCGCTGACGGCTGCGGTGATCAGCGGGTCGCTGGTGACGGGGGATTCGGTGCGGGCGACGCTGGCGCGGCAGGCGGCGTTGCGGTTGGGAGGGACGGAGAGTGTGGTGATGTCGCAGGATGGGTTTTTCGGGGAGGCGCTGGCGGGGAGGTTGCGGACGGCGGGGACGGCGGTGCCGGTGTTGCTGCTGCAGGCGACGGTGACGGAGCCGGACGGGCGGCAGCGGGCGGCGGGGGTGAATCTGTATGGGGTGCCGAAGGAGTTCTGGGGGTTCGGGGTGGAGCGCGGGTGGTTGCCTGAGGCTGGCGGCGTGGTGGTGAACCGGTCGCTGGCGGCGGCGCTGGGGTTAGGGGGAAAGGCGGCGGGAGCGGAAGTGATTGTGAGGTTTGAGAAGCCGAGCCTGCTGTCGCGGGATGCGCCGTTGTCGGGGGAATCCGATCTGACGGTGACGCGGCGGTTGAAGGTGGTGGGTGAGGCACCGGATGGGGCGATGGGGGCGTTCAGTCTGAAGGCTGGGCAGACGGCTCCGTTGAATGTGTATCTGCCGTTAGGGGAGCTGCAGGAGGCGGCGGAGCTGGCGGGGCGGGTGAATCTGGTGTTGTGCACGGGGTTGCCGGATCTGGGTGCGGCCGGGGTGATCACGGCGGAGGATGCGGGACTGGAAATTAGTGAAGTTAGTGGAGCGGATGCGGTGCGGGTGAGCACGTCGCGGATTTTCATGGCGGATGAGACGGTGGCGGCGGTGGGGTTGGCGGCACCGGGGTCGCGCGGGGTGCTAACTTATCTGGTGAATGGGATTCGTGGTGGAGCGGAGGGGAAAGTGACCCCGTATTCGATGGCGGCGGCGGTGGAGCCGGGGACTGGGGGGTTGCCTGAGGAATGGCCGGAGGGGAGTGTGGTGGTGCATCCGTGGCTGGCGGAGGATCTGGGGGTGAAGAGTGGGGACCGGGTGACGCTGGAGTATTTCCGGGTGACGCAGTCGAGGAATCTGGAGGCGGCGACGGGAGAGTTTGTGGTGCACGCGGTGCTGTCGGCTGGGAGTCCGGCGTTGCGGCGGGAGTGGACGCCGGATTTTCCGGGGATCAGTGAGTCGGAGAACTGCCGGGACTGGAAGCCGGGGATTCCGATCGAGCAGGATAGGATCCGGGAGAAGGACGATGCGTACTGGAAGGAATTCCGGGGGACGCCGAAGTTGTGGCTGCGGCTGGGGGACGGGCAGAAGCTATGGAAGAACCGGTTTGGCGCGGTGACGTCGCTGTGGGTGCCTGGAGAGAAGGATGCGGCGGCGGTGCGTGGGCGGATCGGGGAGCGGTTGAGTGCGGCGGCGGCGGGGTTGCAGGTGGTGGAGGTGCGGGCCTTGGCGGCGCGGTCGGTGGCGCAGAGCATGGATTTCGGGGCATTGTTTCTGAGCATGAGTGCGTTTCTGATAGGGACGGCGCTGCTGCTGGCGGGGTTGCTGTTTGTGTTCGGGACGGGGCAGCGGGCGGGGCAGATCGGGTTGCTGCGGGCGACGGGATGGACGGGTGGGCAGGTGCAGCGGTTGTTTGTGGAGGAAGCGGCGGCGATCAGTGTGCCTGCGGTGGTGGCGGGGACGGCGGCGGGGTTAGGGTATGCGCGGTGGACGCTGGGCAAGCTGGAGCGGGAGTGGGCGGATGCGGCGTTAGGGTTGCAGTTTGTGCCGGAGGTTCGCGGGGTGACGCTGGCGGTGGCGGCGGTGAGCACGCTGCTGCTGGCATTGCTGGTGGTGTGGGTGGCGTCGCGGCGGATTGCGAAGGCGGTGCCGCGGGATCTGCTGAGCGGGGGCGCGGCGGCGTTGAGCGGGGGGGAATCTGGTGGGAAGAAGGCGCGGCGTTGGTTGCCGCCGGGTGTGGCGGGGGTGGGTGCGGTGGTGATGCTGGCGTTTTCGGGGCGGGTGGCGCAGGTGTTTGCGCCGATGCTGTTTTTCGGGGCCGGGGCGCTGCTGCTGGTGGAGGGTTTGAGGTTGCTGGGGACGCTGATGCGGCGGGTGGAGGCCGGGGGAGCGGAGGGTGTGGGATCGGTTCATGCGTTAGGGGTGAGGAATGCGGTGAGGCGGCGCGGGCGGAGTCTGGCGCTGACGGCGCTGCTGGCGGCTGGGGTGTTCATGGTGACGGCGCTGCATGCGTTCCGGCAGGATGCGCGGGTGACGGCGGCGACGCGGGATTCGGGGACTGGAGGGTTTGCGTTTGTGGGGGAGAGCACGCTGCCGGTTTACGAGGATCTGAATACGGAGGCGGGGAGGAAGGTGTGGGATTTTGATGCGGAGGAGACGGCGGGGGTTTCGCTGGTGAATTTCCGGGTGAGGGATGGGGAGGAGGCGTCGTGTCTGAATCTGAACCGAGCGCAGAGTCCGCGGGTGATGGGTGTGGATCCGGGGGTGCTGGCGGAGCGTGGGGCGTTTGCGGGCGGGTCGTCGGTGCGTGGGGGTGGGGATCCGTGGAGGCGGCTGGAGGGCGGAGCGGAGGATGGGGCGGTCCCGGCGCTGATGGATCAGTATTCGGCGATGTTTGCGCTGGGGAAGAAGCTAGGAGACATGGTGACGGTGACGGACAGTGCGGGGCGGCCGGTGAAGCTGCAGCTGGTGGCGCTGCTGAACGGGAGTGTGCTGCAGGGGAACGTGGTGATTGCGGAGCGGGAATTTGTGAGGCTTTATCCTGACACGGGCGGGGCGAAGTTTTTTCTGGTGGATGCGGGAGCTGGGCAGGCGGAGAAGTTCCGGGTGGCGGCGATTGATCTGCTGGAGGGGCGGGGATTGACGCTGGTGCCGACGGCGGAGCGGTTGGCGCAGTTTCAGGCGGTGCAGAACACGTATCTGACGATTTTCTCGACACTGGGCGGGCTGGCGCTGGTGCTGGCGGCGCTGGGGCTGGCGGTGCTGGTGGCGAGGCATGTGCTGGAGCGGCGGAGCGAGTTTGCAGTGATGCAGACGGCTGGGTTCACGGTGGGGCAGTTGCGGCGGATGGTGCTGGCGGAGCACTGGTTTCTGCTGGTGGCTGGGGTGGTGCTGGGGACGGTGGCGGCGCTGCTGGCGGTCTGGCCGAATCTGAAGCTGGCTGGAGCGGGCGGGTTGCCGGTGCGATTGCTTGCGGTGCTGCTGCTGTCTCTGCTTGCCGGGGGGCTGGTCTTCTGCTGGGGTGCGGCGCGGCTTGCTCTGTCGCGCCGTCTCGTCGATGCTCTCCGCCATGAATAGCAAACTGCTGCTGCCTGCCTGTCTCCTTGTGTGTGTCCTGAGTCCTCGAGCTGAGGAACCGGCGGCGGCTCCGGTGATTGATTTCAAGGACGTGGCGACGGGGGAAGTGCCTGAGGCATTCATGTCGACGGATCAGGAGGCGAAGTTTTCGATCGTGGCGGATGGGGAGAATAAAGTGCTGGAGCTTGCGGGTCAGCCGATTGTGGATGGGGGGATGCTGGTGGGGAAGTCGGTGAAGGGTGCGGGGACGGTGACGGCGCGGATCAAGACGACTGGGAAGCGGCGGACGCAGCCGAGTTTCGGGGTGGGGCTGCATGGGGTGAGCGGGCCGAGGTTGCGGGTGGTGCCTGCGACGAAGCAGGTGGAGATTGTGCTGACGAGTGACAAGGAGGAGGCGATCGGGACGGCGGCTTACGGGTGGACGAGTGGGACGTGGACGTGGCTGGAGTTTACGATCAAGGCGAAGGCGGGAGGTGGGAGCGAGATGGAGGGCCGGGTTTGGGCGGAAGGAGAGAAGAGGCCTGAGAAGCCGACGGTGACGGCGACGAGCGAGGGGGCTCCGTCGCAGGGGAAGGCGTCGGTTTGGGGGACGCCGTATGCTGAGTTGCCTGTCTGGTTTGATGACATCACCGTGCGTGCCGGCGAATGATCCGGCCTTATCCCGGGCAGCGCTGGAGCAGCGATGCGGAACCGGAATTAGGGCTCGGGACGGTGCGTGAGAGTGGCGGCGGGCGGGTGCTGGTGCATTTTGGTGCGGCTGGGGTGGATCGGCTGTATGCGTGGCCGGGCGCGCCGCTGCGGCGGATGGCTCCGGGGGTAGGGGATCCTGTGTCGCTGGGTGACGGCCGGCGCGGGAGGATTGCGGGGATTCGTGAGGAGGACGGGTGCCGGAGGTATCTGTTAGAGGGGGCTGATGAGGTGGGCGAGGATGCGCTGGCGGACACGCTGGCGGCGAGTCATCCGGCGGATCGGATCCGGCGCGGGCTGACGGACAGTCCGGAGGAGTTCAATCTGCGGATTGAGGCATTGCTGCGTCGGGCGAAGATGAGGCAGTCGCCGGTGCGGGGATTTGTGGGGGCGCGGATTGATCTGCTGCCGCACCAGCTGGCGATCGCGGGGGAGGCGACGGCGCGGCGGCATCCGCGGGTGCTGCTGGCGGATGAGGTTGGGTTAGGGAAGACGATTGAGGCCGGGTTGATTCTGCAGCGGCTGCATCTGACGGGAAGGGCGGCGCGGGTGCTGATCCTGGTGCCGGAGCCGCTGATTCATCAGTGGTTTGTGGAGATGCTGCGGCGGTTTCAGCTGAAGTTTGCGATTTTCGATGCGGAGCGGTGTGAGTCGTTAGGGGGTGATGGGATGAATCCGTTTCTGGACAGCCAGCTGGTGCTGGCGTCGGTGGGTTGGCTGAGCGGGGATGAGGAAGCTGCGGCGTGGTGCGCCGGGGCGGGCTGGGATTTGCTAGTGGTTGATGAGGCGCACCATCTGCGATGGGAGGAAGGTGAGCCGTCGGCGGCGTGGCGGCTGGTGGAGGGATTGGCGGAGCGGGTGGCGTCGGTGCTGCTGCTGACGGCGACGCCTGATCAGGCTGGGCTGGCGAGTCATTTTGCGCGGCTGCGGATTCTGGATCCGGTGCGGTTTGCGGATTACGGGGCATTCTGCGGGGAGATGGAGCGGCATGGGGCGACGGCGAAGGTGGCGCAGGCGCTGCATGCGGGAGGTGAGCCTGACGCGGAGGTGCTGGCGGAACTGACGGCGGGATCGCCGCGGATGGTGAAGCTGGTGAAGGCGTTTGCGAAGGGCGGGGCGGCGGCGCGGCGGGCGCTGCTGGACGCGTTGCTGGATTCGTTCGGGCCGGGGCGGGTGATGTTCCGGAATCTGCGGGCGGCGCTGACGGGATTTCCGGGGCGGGAGTGCCGCCTTGAGTTGTTAGATTGCGGAGAGGGGAGTGTGACGGAACGGAAGCTGGATTGGCTGGCGGGGTTGCTGCGGCGGACTGGTGGGGAAAAGGTACTGCTGATTACGGCGACGGCGGATGAAGCGGAAGCGGTGCAGGAGGGATTGCGTGAGAGGATTGCGGTGGATGGGGCGGTGTTTCACGAGCGGCTGACGCTGCTGCAGCGGGACCGGCATGCGGCGTGGTTTACGGAACCGGACGGGGCGCGGCTGCTGATGTGTTCGGAGATCGGGAGCGAGGGTCGGAATTTTCAGTGCGCGCGGCATCTGGTGCTGTTTGATCTGCCTGACGATCCTGCGTTGCTGGAGCAGCGGATCGGGCGGCTGGACCGGATCGGGCAGACGGGGACGATAGAGATTCATGTGCCGTATGGGGAAGGGACGCGGGAGGCGGTCCTGGCGGCGTGGTATGATCGTGGGCTGCGGGTGTTCGGGGCGCATTCGCCTGGGGCGGTGGCGACGGCGGCGCATTTCCGGGAACGGTTAGGGGCGTGTCTGGCGGTGCCTGGGGATGTGGCTGGGCTGGAGGTGCTGATTGGGGAGGCGAGGGAGTACTGCGAGGCGCAGGCGCGGGCGCTGGAGGAGGGAACGGCGCGGCTGCTGGCGCTGCATTCGGGGCGGCCGCTGGAAGTGGCGGAGACGATCCGGCTGATACGGGAGGCTGACGGGGATTTGAGGAGCGAGGCATTTTTTCTGAGATTGATGGATCATTTCGGGATGGTTGCGGAGGCTGCGGAGGAGAGGACGTGGGTGTTGCGGCCTGACGATGTGGCGTCGGCGGTGCTGCCGGAGATGCCGGCTGAGGGGATGACGGTGACGGCGGACCGGGGGAGGGCGCTGGCGAGGGAGGACGTGGGCTTTCTGACGGTGGATCATCCGCTGTGGCAGGCGGCGCTGGATGCATTGCTAGGGAGCGAGGATGGCAATGCGTGTTTGGCGGTGGCGGAGGGCGGGGCGGCGGCGTTGTATTGCGAGGCGTGGTATGTGGCGGAATGTGTGGCTCCGCCGTCGCTGCATCTGGACCGGTTTTTCCCGCCGATGCCGATTCGGGTACTGGTGGATCACCGGCTGGAGGATTTGAGTGCTGATCGGGCGCTGATCGGGATGAAGCTGGTGCCGTCGCCGGATCCTGCGGCGATTGCGGCGGCGCTGCTGGGGTCGGGGCGGCTAGCGGCGCTGATGGAGAAGGCGGAACGGGTGGCGGGTGCGAAGTGCGGGCAGTTGGTGGAGAAGGCGCGGAAGGTGGCGCGGGAGCAGTTTGCGGCGGAGACGGCGCGGCTGGCGGATCTGGCGCGCTGGCCTGGGCATCCTGCGGGTGCGGAGCTGGAGGGGTTGGCGGCGTTTGCGGCGGCGACGGATGAGGCGTTGAGGGGGAGTCGGCTTCGGCTGGATGCGTTGCGGATCATCAGCCGGGGATGATTGGAAGAGGAGAGGATGCGTGATGGGGGCAACTTCCGCTTTCGCCGGGCGCGAGAGCTGGTAGCTGGGTGATCATGGCTGACGAACCGACTGTCCTTCATCCGCTGCCGGCGTTGCTGACGCTGGCTGCCTACCTGGAAGGGCGGGTGCGTGCCGGGCAGCAGCGGATTTGGATGAGCGAGCCTGCGAGGCAGGCGTTGAAGGAGATGATTCGGATGAAGCCAGGGCGGATGGAGATGCGTCCGGTGGTGGTGGCGTCGGTGGCGCGAGAGCCGGTGGTGGAAGCGGCGAAGGTGGAGACGGAGGTGGAGGTTCCGAAGCCCGAGACGGTGTCGAAGGAAATGCCCGTGGTGGAGATTGTTCCGGAGAGTGTGGTGCCAGTGGTGCCAGTGGAGGAGGTTCCGAAGGTCGAGACTGTTCCGGAGAGAGAGGCGCCGGTGATGCCGGTGGTTCTGGTGGAGCGGACGAGGGAGGAGAAGGAGGAGGCGCTGGCGGCGGTGAAGGCGCGAGCTGAGGTCGGGGAGCGAGCGCGGGCGCTGGGGACATTGCGTGAGACGATGGTGTTTGCGGTGGGGAATCCTGACAGTCCGCTGATGCTGGTGGGGGAAGCGCCTGGGGCGGAGGAGGAGAAGCAGTTGGAGCCGTTTGTGGGACCGGCGGGGCAACTACTGGACAAGATGCTGGCGGCGATGGGATTGGACCGCGGCGGTGTTTATATATCGAATCTGTGCAAGTTCCGGCCGGCGATGAGTGGCGGGGCGCAGGGAACGGGGAATCGGGCGCCGACGGCGGCGGAGATGGCGGCGTGTGTGGAGTTCGTGCGGGAGGAGATCGCGATCATCCGGCCGCGGGTGATTGTGGCGCTGGGGGCGACGGCGTCCGAGGGATTGCTAGGGCGCAAGGTGGCGATCACGAGGGAGCGTGGGCAGTGGCAGACGTTTGAGGGGATACCACTGATGCTGACGCTGCATCCATCCTATCTGCTGAGGGCGGCGCAGGAGGGGCCGGTGCGTGGGAATGCGGAGAAGCGGAAGGCTTGGGAGGATCTGCTGGCGGTGATGGACCGGCTGGGCATGCCGGTTTCAGAGAAGCAGCGCGGGTTTTTCCGCAAGGTGCCGAGGGAGTGACGGAATCGCGGGGAGGAGGCCCGTGATGGTGGTCAGCTGGCGGATTTGCCAGGGAGGATGGCCTCAGTGAGCGAGGGCGGCGCGATCGAGTTCTTCGCGCATGAGTTCGATGACGTCGCGGAAGCGTTCGGCGTTGCGGCAATCGGCGGCGGCGAGGGCTTCATGAGCCTCGAGGCAGACTTCGGTGCGTTCGGTCCGGGAGCAAGGCTGGGAGGCGATGGGCAGACATTCTGGTGTCTGGGAGCACCAGCCAGCGGTGTCTTCGTGGACAGGGAAGACCTCATCGAGGCCGAGGCCGTGGAGCAATTCGGAGTTACGGCCTGCGGCGTTGACGATGTGGAGGGAGGCGTTGTGGTCCTGGAGGCGGGAGGCGAGGCCGGCGAGGGTGCCCATGAACGTGCTGTCCATGCCGGTGCATTCGCGCAGGTCGATGATAACGGCGGAGTTGGGTGCGGCGGGCACGTGTTCTTTGACGAACGTTTTGAGGGTAGGGCCGTTGAGGTGAGAGCCTTTGCCGAGCACGCGCATCCACAAGCGTCCTTCGACACATCCGGCGAGAATCCCTGATGACGCATTCATGAAGGCATGGGGGTGTCACCGTTGGAGGTGGGCACCATCGCGATGGGTGATGATGACATCGGTGGTGAATAAAGCAACCCCGGCCTTGACCGATAGGGGTCGAGGACCGGGGTTGCCTGAGGCCTGCTGAGTACAGAAGGGCCTGACATTTGGGCTGATTAGAGCCCGCGTTCGTAGTCGAGAATACGACCGAGGGCGTCATGGAAGTCCTGGAGGACTTCGATGGGCACCATGATGGTGTCGCGGCGGCCGCGGACATCTTCGGTGATTTTGACGACGCGGCCGCGGTTGTTTTCCTTGAGATCGAGGAAGAACTGTTTGCGTTCGGTGACGATTTTCTCGGTCATGAGCGGCGGAGAATTCTGCCGCTGGTAGCTGTCGCCGCCGCTGGTGCCGCTGGTGCCGCCTGTGCTTGGCCGGTAGCCTTCTTCGCTACCGGTCTGATATGAGTCGTTTGCTTGATAGGAGTCCGAATAATAGTCCATGAGGATCCTCTTTCCCTTTGTTTTGTCTTTACTGTGTGTGGTAATTGTTCGTGGAAAGCGGGAGTCCCGCCGTGAATTTCCTTGAACCACTATGGAAGATAGCCCAACCACGAGGCTTGTCCATCCTTGATTTCGAGCAGCG
>JAIXVE010000151.1 GCA_027483175.1 Verrucomicrobiaceae bacterium
CCAGCAATGGATGCTCCTCGCCCGCCCAGCCCCGCCCGCCACTTCCGACGTCCGCGCCGATGTCCTCCTCGCCCACTCCGCAGAAGCCCTCCGCCCCTCCGCCCTCCGCGCCCGCGTCCACCTCACCATCTCCACCCCGGAACTCCCCGTCACCATCCGCGGCGATCACCTCCGTCTCTCCCAGGCGCTCTCTAACATCCTCCGCAACGCCCTCCACGCCGCCCCGGAAAACACCACGGTCTCCGCCACCCTAACGTCCACCGCGGATTCCGCCGTGTTCTCCATCCGCGACAACGGCCCCGGCTTCTCCCCGCTCGCCCTCGCCCACTGGGCTGATCCCTTCTTCTCCACCAAAGAAGGCGGCATGGGCATCGGTCTTACCGTCGCACGCGAGGTCACCTCCGCCCACGGCGGCAATCTCTCCGTCTCCAACCCTCCCGACGGCGGAGCCCTCGTCGCCCTCTCCCTCCCCATCAGCCCGTCCTCCTGACTTCCTGACCAATGCCTCCACGCATCCTCCTCGTCGAAGACGAACCTTCCCTCGCCGCGGCCCTCGAAATCGCCCTCCGCCGCTCCGGCTACGCCCTCGACACCGCCGCCAGCGGCCGCGCCGCCCTCGACCGTCTCGCCTCACAACCATGGGACGCCGTCGTCCTCGACATCGGCCTCCCCGACCTCAGCGGTCTCGATATCCTCGCCGCCATCCGCCGCGATCTCCCTAACCTCCCGGTCCTCGTCATCACCGCCCACGGCCACCTCGACAACGCCATCGCCGCCCGCAAGGCCGGTGCCTCCGACTACATGGTCAAACCGCTCGACCTCCGCCAGTTCCAGGCCTCCGTCGCCTCGCTCATCGAATCCTCCCGCCCGCTCTCCCCCGCCAATTCCCCATCCCCGCGCCCAGCCTCCCCGCTCTTCGTCGGCGGCGCTCCCGCCCTCCAGCGCGCCTTCGCCGCCATCGCCCGCGCCTGCGCCTCCCACGACCCCGCCATCATCACCGGCCCCTCAGGCTCCGGCAAATCACTCACCGCTGCCATCATCCACGAACGCTCCCCACGCTCAGCCCACCCCTGCACTACCGTCCCCGCCAGTTCGCTCACTGACGCCGCCGCCCTCCTCGCGGCTCTCGACGCAATTCCTAACGGCTCACTCATCATCGATCAGCTCGAGTCCCTCCCGCCCCCAGCACAGGACGCCCTCGCCTCCCTCCTCCGCAATCGCCCCAAAGGCCCGCGTCTCATCGCCACCGCCTCCTCCGACCTCCGCGACGCCATCCGCCTCAACCGCTTCCGCGAGGATCTCTACTATCAATTCAGCCCGGGCGAAATCCCACTCCCTCCCCTCCACGAACGCCGCTCGGACATCCCCGCGCTCTGCGCCGCTCTCGCCCCCTCCGGCCCCGACGGCCCACCGGAATTCACCTCAAGCGCCCTCGCCGCCCTCCAGTCATGGCCATGGCCCGGCAATGTCACCGAACTCCGCCACGTCCTCGCCTACGCCACCCACGCCGCCGCCGGTTCCCCCATCCTCCGCTCCCACCTCCCACCTCACATCGCCGCCGCCCCCCCCGGCTCTTCCACGCTCGACCACGCCCTCACCGAATGGCTCGCCGACCCAGCCATCGCCGCCCTCTCATGGGATGGGCTCGTCGCCGCCCTCGAATCCCGGCTCCTCGCCCAGCTCCTCCCCAGATTCGACCACAAACCCACGCGCCTCGCCTCCGCCCTCGGCATCCACCGCTCCACACTCCGCCAGAAACTCGCCCGCATGACCCCCGATGACGGTGACGCTTTCCCTCGCATCTGACTCTCTAACTGCTTAACTGCTCCCCGTGAACCCAGACCACGAACCCGACGTCCTCCCGCCGCGCCTCACGTCCCTCGACACATGGCGCGGAGCCGTCATGCTCCTCATGATGGCGGAAGTCATCCAATGGTGGCGCGTCGCCGCCAATCTCAAGGACGCCGGTTGGCCCAGACTCGCCTCCCTCCTCACGTTCCACTCGGAACACGTCCCATGGTCCGGCTGCTCGCTCCACGATCTCATCCAGCCGTCCTTCTCCTTCCTCGTCGGCACCTCCATCGCCATCAGTCTCCAACGCCGCCGCACCGAACAATCGCCGCTCGCCTCCACCGCCCACGCGCTCTGGCGCTCGCTCCTCCTCGTCGGCCTCGGCATCTGGCTCCGCTCGCTCCACTCCGCCCGCACCAACTTCACCTTCGAAGACACCCTAACTCAGATCGGTCTCGGCTACCCGTTCCTCTTCCTCATCGCCTCCACCCGCCGTCCCGTCGTCTACTGGGCCTCCCTCGCCACCATCCTCATCGTCTACTGGGCCGCCTTCGCCCTCCACCCACTCCCCGGCCCCGACTTCAACTGGGCCGCCCACGGGGTCCCGCCACAATGGGCCGCCGCCCCAGCCGACTTCATCCGCGACGGCTTCCCAGGCCACTGGAACATGAATAGCAACTTCGCCTCCAGCTTCGACTCGTGGTTCCTCAACCGCTTCCCGCGCTCCGACGCCTTCGCCTTCAATTCCGGCGGCTACTGTACGCTCAGCTTCATCCCCACCCTCGGCACCATGGTCATGGGTCTCCTCGGCGGCGTCACGCTCCTCTCCCCCATCCCCACCAAACACAAAATCGCACGACTCGCCGCCGCCGGTATCATCGCCATCTCCCTCGCCATCGTCCTCGACGCCACCGGCGCTTGCCCCATCGTCAAACGCATCTGGACGCCGTCATGGACGCTCCTCAGCGGCGGCATCGGCTTCCTCGCACTCGCCGCCTTCCACCTCGTCTGCGATGTCATGGAAATCAGAACGCCCTTCCTCCCGCTCATCGTCCTCGGCACCAATTCCATCGCCGCCTACACCATCTCCCACCTCTGGCCCGACTTCATCGCCAA
>JAIXVE010000206.1 GCA_027483175.1 Verrucomicrobiaceae bacterium
AATGAAGCCGGCGTCTTCACTGAAGGCTTGCAGGGTCTGCTGCCTAGTGGTCCGATACCCGCGACGGCGATTGTGGAGTACATGGACCTCGACGGGGATGGCGATCTTGATTGCACGGCCGTCGAACCTACTGGGAGCAGCAGTTTTCGGATGATCCGGAGGGATTCCTCGAGGTACGTGCGGATCGGCATCTGGATGGCAGAGGGTGCTGGCACCAACCTCCCGAATAGGGCGAGCGGGTTCGTGGATGCTGATGGGGACGGGGGGTTGGACTCGATGGCGCTGCCTAATCATAACTTTATCCGGAGCAGAGGGGTGGGCTACGATGTTGGTTTACCGCTAGTGGGTTACGGGGGATTTACCGAGTCTTCCGGTGTGACTGGGTGGGGCCACCTTGACGGTGACGGCATGCCGGATCTGTGCATAGGACTGAAGCTGGCGCTCAACAATTCTTCCCGAGCGAACCTCCCGCCGGACGCACCGTCCGGGCTCAAGGCGGAACCCGGCAGCGAGCCGGGCTCGGTACTGCTAACGTGGCAGATGCCGGCCGATGACCGCACGCCTCGGCGGGGATTGACCTACAGCCTGCGGGTTGGGACGACTGCTGGCGGAAAGGAAATCGCGTTTCCGCCGGCGGACCTTGTGACTGGGGTGAGGCGCACGATGGATTTTGGAGAGCAGCGGGTGTCGAGGAAGGTTATGCGGAGCTTATCGCCTGGGGTGTACTACTGGTCGGTGCAGGCCGTAGACGGCGCGGGCATCGGCGGCGGGTTTGCGAGGGAGTCGGCATTTGCGGTGGGCATGGAACTTTCGCCGATGGATGAATGGCGGCTTCGGCAATTTGCTTCGCTGGAGGCTGGCGGCCGCGCGGCGCCGGGTGCGGATCCGGACGGGGACGGCACGGTGAATCTGCTGGAATATGCGCTCGGTCTTGATCCGCTGGTTTCCGGGCCGCAGCCGGTGCGGTCGCGGGTCACCGATGGTGGACTGGTTATTGAGTTTGACCGGCCGGCGGCGATGGCCGAGGTCGTGAGCTGGGCGCTAGAGGAGGCGACCGATCCTCAAGCGACGGTGGGTTGGACCCCTTCGGGCAGTTCGCTGACGGTGGTGGGTGAAGCTGATGGCCGCCAGACTGTCCGTGCCGTGGTGCCGGTGGCGGGACAGCGGAAATTCGTCAGATTGCGCGTGTCGATTCGCTGAGGCGGTTGCCCGGTCAGAGGTGAAATCCGGGTCAGATATTCTGATGAGGGCGCGCACTGCCCTCACGAGAATGCGGCGATCAGTGCGGGGCGGGGGCCGGGAGCGGTCGAGATGGGCTTGAGGGGCGGTGCCTTGATGTGCGTTAGGATTGGGTCGCGATGGATGGTCCGTGCGGGTGGCCTGTGGAGTTTTGATGAACCGCTCAGTTTTCGGATTCTACTCGGAACCCCGGGAGCCTGACGAATGGTGTTCAAGACGTCTACCCACGGATGTTTCGGTGAAGAGGCTAGGGGTCGATGGGCTACGATCAGCACACGAAGCGCGGGTATTCATTCCCGGCGGTGTCCAGCGCGATGCCGAGGGCGATGTGGTGGGGTGACGGGGATTAGGTCGGCTATTGGGTCCTGGAACTCCGGGGTCAATGGAGAGGCCGGGGGATCTGCGGGGTTGGTGGAACGGAGGGAGAGTGTGGGGTTTCTGGGTATTGGGGAAACGGACTGGAAAGTCCGTTCTACGTTGGTGAGGGGTGGCGGATGGGTTTGGTGGAACGGAGGGTGAGTGTGGGGTTTCTGGGTATTGGGGAAACGGACTGGAAAGTCCGTTCTACGTGGGTGGGGTTGACCTAGGGCGGGTTCCGGTGGTTGATGGGACCGGGTGAGGGTGTTAATTCTTTTGGGGTGTTAGGGGGGTGGCGGTGATGCCGAGGTGGCTGCCGGAGGGGCGTTCGCGGCCGGGGATGCCGAGGTGGATGGGGCGGTTGAGGATGCGGGGTTTGCCGTCCGGGGAGGCGATGACCATGGTGGTGGTGCCGCCGCCGTCGAGGTTGATGGCGTCGTCCGCGCCTAACGATTGGAGCCATGCGGCCATTTCGGGGGTGGTGGCACCGCCGCTCCATTTGGACTGGCGGCCGTCGATGGTGATGAGCCAGAGGGTTTTGCCGTCGGCGGAGACGCCTGCGCCGGTGCGTGGGTGGAGTTTGGTGTCTTTGCCGGTGATGGTGCCGTCGCGGAGGATGACGGCGAAGCCGGAGACGACGGTGGTGGCGGATTCGGGTGCGCCGTGGTCGTCGTGGTGGATGGAAGCGGTTAGGCTGGCGGTGATGGCGAGGCAGGGCTGGCCGTCCGGCGGGGAGATGGTCTGGTTATTGCGGCGCATGAGGCCCTGGACGTTTTCGGGGCCGCCGGGGGTGGCGTAGACCTTGTCGAACGGTGCGGCGTTGATGGCGACCTGACATTTTTCGGTGGCGAGGAACGTGCTGGTGGTGATGGCGTCGGTTTCGCCGTCGCGGGCACCGTTGTCCGGGGTGGTGAGGAACTGGAGGCCTTTGGCGGCGAGGTCGATTTTGAGGACTTCGGCGCGGATGAGGCGTGGTTCGGAGAGCTGGAATGAGCCGTGGCTGATGCCGTTGAAGAGGGGGGTCCATGTGCGGACGAGCGGGGCGTCGTCGGCGCGGGCGGACGTCAGGGAGATGGCGAGGGAGGTGAGGAGGGCGGGGAGCTTCATGAGGTTAGGAGAAGGCCGCGCGCGGGAGGGGTGGATCAGAGTTGATCCGGGTCTTCCATGAGACGGGCGACGCGGTGGAGGAGACGGCCAGCGCCGCCGCCGTCGAGGACGCGGTGGTCGAAGCTGAGGGTGAGTTCGGCGATGGTGTGGGGCTGGAAGGAGCGGGAGGGTTCGTCCCAGACGGGTTGTTTGGCGCCAGCGCCGAGGCCGAGGACGAGGTTTTGTTCCGGGAGGGGGATGGGGGTGGCCCAGAGGATGCCGAAGGTGCCGTAGTTGGTGATGGTGGCGATGCCGAGGCCGCGGGCTTCGGGGGGGAGGCGGCGGTCTCGGGCGGCGACGACGAGTTGATTGTAGTGGACGACGAGTTCGGAGAGGGACTTGCGGTCGACCTCGCGGACGATGGGGACGAGGACGCCGTCGGGGACTTCGACGGCGAAGCCGAGGTCGATGGCGTGGGGGTGGACGATGCGTTTGCCGACGAGACGGCCGGCGGCGGCGGTATTTTCTGATAGGGCGAGGGCGAGGGCCCGCATGGCGTAGAGGGCTGGGCCGGGTCGGGGTTCGGGCTGACGGCGGCGGTGGGCGAGGAGCGGGTCGAGATTGACGGCGATGCCGACGGTGGCGAGCGGGCGGGTCCATGAACGGCGCATGGAATCGGCGACGGCGATGCGCATGGGGCTGGCGGGCGTCATGCGGTGGGACTCGAGTTGAGTCATGAAGGACTCGAAGTCTTCGACGGTGACGCGGCCGCCTGCGCCGCTTCCTGCGACGGCGGAGAGGTCGGCGGCGTTGAGGCCGAGTTCCTGCATGCGGACGCGGAGGCGCGGGGAGATGTAGCCTGCGCCGGAGGCGTTGGCGGGGACGGGGAGGCCGGAGAGGGTGGGCTGGACCTCGCGGGGTCCGCCTTCGTGGATGGCGGCGGCCTGATCGAGTTTGAAGTGGAGGTTAGCGGGTTCTTCGGAAGAGTGGGCGGGATCGGCGGATGGGGTGGCGGCCGGTGGAGGGGAATCGATGGGAGCGAGGCCGGCGCGGGCGGCTTCATCGGCGGTGACGGTGAGGAAGCCGAGGGTGGCTCCGACGGGATAGCTGTCGCCGATGCGGCAGTGGAGTTCGGCGACGGTCCCGCTGCAGGGGATGGTGACGCTCATGGTGGCCTTCTGGGTTTCGACCTCCATGATTTCCTGGTCAGCCTGCACGACGGCGCCGGGAGCGACTTCGAGGCGCACGATGGTGGCTTCGGCGATGGATTCACCGAGTTGCGGCATGAGGATGGGGATGCGCATGGGGAGAGGGGAGTCAGAAGGCGAGCAGTTCGCGGAGGGCGGTGGCGATGGCGGCTGCGGTGGGTCGGTGATTGGCCCAGAGGTTAGGGTGATAGGGAATGGGGGTGTCGCGGGCGTTGAGGCGGCGGGGCGGGGCGTCGAGGAGGTGGAAGCCGTCGGCGACGACGCGGCTGACGACTTCGGCGCTGACGCCGCCCCATGGGAAGCTTTCGGCGACGGCGAGGAGGCGGCCGGTGCGGGCGACGGAGGCGAGGATGGTGTCGGTGTCGAGGGGTTTGACGCTGCGGAGATCGACGACTTCGATTTCCCAGCCGTCGTGGAGGAGGTCGTCGGCGGCGCGGAGGCTTTCGTGGAGCATGGCGCTGCAGGTGACGACGGTGGCGTGGCGGCCGCCGCGGGCGATTCGGGCTTTGCCGATGGGGAGTCGTTCTGTGGGCAGGGAGTCGGCCTTGAGGTGATAGTAGAGGAACTTGTGTTCGCAGAAGATGACGGGGTCGTCGAGGGCGACGGCGTCGAGGAGCATGGAGTAGGCGTCGCCGACGGTGGCCGGGGTGAGGACGATGAGGCCGGGGTAGTGGGCGTAGAGGCTTTCCATGCTCTGGCTGTGGAACGGGCCGCCGCCGCTGGTGCCGCCGCTGGGGAGGCGGATGACGAGCGGGCAGGGGACGCCGGTGCGCCAGAAGTGGGTGGCGGCCTGATTGACGATCTGGTTGAAGCCGATGCTGGAGAAGTCGGCGAACTGCATTTCGACGATGGGGCGCATGCCGCTGATGGCTGCGCCGACGGCCATGCCGACCATGGCGTCTTCGCTGATGGGGCTGTCGAGGACGCGGCCGGGGAAGTCGCGCGCGAGGTGCTTGGTGGCTTTGAAGGCGCCGCCGAAGGTGGCGATGTCCTGGCCGTAGATGAACACGGACGGGTCGTCGCGCAGGGCCTTGGCCTGAGCTTCGCGGATGGCTTCCAGATAAGTGATGCTCACGTCGCTTCACCCTCGCCCCGCGGGGCGCTGCGGTTCAAGCCGGAAAAGCGGGTTGGGGCGGCAGGGGAATGGGGGGCAGGGGAATCCGGGTGGGGAGAGGGAGAGGCAGGGGAATGGGGTAATCGGACAGACCTGTTCGTGATCCCCAGGCATCCCGCCTAGTGGCTGTACAGGTCGATCACGTGCGACAACGCATGCATCGAGTTCTCCTGATCCCTTCGTAACTGCTCAAACGTCGATCCGTCAGAAAGTGACATTTCCCGAACATACAGCATCGTGGCCGTAATGAGGCCTTCCTCCGGTTTCGCTGAGGGAAACGTCACGGTTTCAACGGTCGTGCGCTTCATGACCAACCCATCAGAACCGGAACGATCAATGACTCGACCGAGATCGTAATGGGAATGGATCCAAGCATTCCGGGCCTCGGCCAGCCGGGCAAGACTGCCCCACTCGCCGAATAGAAACTGCCATTGGGGGTCGCGCCGATGATCCTGAGTCTTGACCAGAGCTTTCTCTACAAGGCACGTGAACGTCTTCTTTGCGCACCACCGCCTCCGATCTGGAGGAGGTGCCTTGATTGGGGGAGAAGCGGCTGGAATGTGTTTCCAGGACAGGACGATCAGTTCAATGAGTCGCTCCTCAACCTGCTGAAATAGAATCACCACAGCCCCGACCTGTTCCAGTGGAGATAGTTTATACATCGACCCAGCATCCGGCAAACCAATCATCCGTCAACCCTAGCCTACGCGAACCATGCCAGCGAAACCCATCGGCACCGGGGATAATCGGACAGACCTCCTCGGGGAGGGGCGGTGGCATTCACGAACTGCTGGCAGGCCGCTGGTGCGTGGGGCGGCGGGGTTATTCGGCATCGTCTTCCTCATCCCAGCGGGCGAGGTAGCGTTCGCGCTCTTCGGGACGCATGCGTTCGAGGGCGAGAGTCTCTCGGTATTCGTGAGCTTCGGCGGTCATGGTGAAGGTGACTTCGTGTCCTTCGGCGGTGATGAGGGACCTGAGTTCCTCGAGTGATACCCGGAAGAATTCCTTGCGGTAGTTGACCTTGTTGACGCGCAGGGTTTCGAAGGTCCGGTGAAGCCGGCGTTCGAGTGCCGGGGCGTCGTTGCTGAAGATCATGGCGTGGACGTCGAAGGGGAATGGGACCGAGGCGTCGCCGAGTTCGATGACGCGGTCCAATGGTTCGAGCCGCCGGGTCATGCCGATTTTGAGGACGCTGTCACCGAACGATCCGTGATTGGAGATGATATAGACATGACCTGCCTTGGTCTGCTGGGCCATGGAGAGGGCGCGCTGGTTGCGGGCCTCGGCTTCCTTGAGCTTTTGTTCGAGCGTCGAGAGTTGTTCTGCGAGCCGGGCTTGTTCCACGGCGCTAGCACGACCGATTTCGGCACGCGCCTGTTCCATGGCCTTACGCAGGTTTTCCTCGTCACGGGCGGCTTCGCGAAGGGCGCGTTCGTACTCGCGGCGGGCACGCTCCTCGTCGCGGAGCTGTTCCTGAATGCGGCGCTGTTCGTCTCGTTCTTTGCGGCGCAGTTCCTGGGTGATGACAGCCCATTTCAGCTCAGCGAGGCGGGCGTCGAGGTATGCGGGAAGAATATTGGCCTTGCGGAAGGCATCGCCATTGAGGTTCACGAGGCTGAAGGCATCGCGGATCTCCTGCTCTAGCGTCCCGTGGTTGTCGTGCTTCACGCGAGACAGGATGGCGTCGACACGGCCATTGAAGGCGTCGATGACGAACCGGACGGCGGTCGCGCGCCTAGCTTGATCGACGTATTCGCAAGAAGCGGCTTCTCCGTGGGAGACCATGAGCCGGGTGCGTTCGCGCGCGGTCCGCAGAGAGAGGCCGGCGTCTGTATGTCCGAAATCGTCAGCAAGGTCATCAAGGACGCTTCGCGTGGGCACGAGGTAGCGGTCGCCATAACCCTCGATGGTGTTTCGGAGGGCGGAGACGACGAGGTCGAGCGTGTCTTTTTCGCGCAGGGCACGATAGGCGTCGCCGCCGATGGTGAGGGCTTCGCGTTCCGCGGCCTCGCGTACCCGCCGTGCCTCGCGGGTGGCTTCCGTGAGCATGGCTTCGGCATGTTCCTGGAGCGCCTTGGCTCGTGTCCTTGCTTCCGCGCGCTCTTCGAGTGACTGACGCTTTGCGGTGGCGAGTAGTTCCTCGGCGTCATTTCGCAGCAGCTCTGCGTGGGCGATGGCGGCTTCGACTTGCCGCCGTGTTTCGGCCTCGGCTTCTCCGGTTAGGCCGCCCGACCTGAGGCGCGCAAGTTCCTGTTCGGCGGCGACGAGTTGCGCTGCCATGGATTCTTCTGCCTGGCGTGCTGCGGCTTCGTAGTGCTGGCGGAGCGCCTCGGATTCGCGTTCGAGGGATTGCACCGTTTCGTCGAGGCGGCGGTTTGCCTCGGCGAGGGCTGCATCTGCGCGCTGGCGGAGCGCAGTAGATTCCCGCTCGGCGGCTGCGCGCTGCGCAGCCATGGCTTCCTCTGCCTGGCGTACCTCGGCTTCGTAGTGCTGGCGGAGCGCTTCGGCGTCGCGTTCGAGGGATTGCACCGTTTCGTCGAGGCGACGGTTTGCTTCGGTGAGTGCTGCATCGGCGCGCTGGCGCAGAAGGAAGGATTCCTCCCGCAGCTTGCGTTCTGATTCGCTCGCCTTGAGGTTTGCCGCTTCGACCTCCGACTGCCGGATCTTCCGGTCGCGTTCGTTGCGATAGTAAAGGAAAACAACGGCGGCGACGAGGGCGAGACTGAGAAGTGCGAGATAGAAATTCACTGGATGAGGGCGGGTTCTGCCGTGTTGGCGGAGCGGGTACGGGGAATGAGGAAACGGGCGGCTTCGATGTCCGCTTTGGCCTTCGCGATCTGGATCATCAGTGAGTCGAAACTGTCGGGGCCACGCGTGACTGGGAGGGCCATGGGCTTGACCTCGATGAACTCGCCGGTGGAGCGGGATGCTTTGACGCTGCCGCTGTGAGGGAAGCTTTCGACGGTGTCGGAGGCATCAGCGCGGTTGAAGTCGATGGAGTTCATCCTGCTGCTGTCGAACAGGGCGGAGAGGACGAGGGTCTGACGTTGGGAACCGGTGATCCTGTCGGCGAGTGTGACGGTGGCGTGAGCGAGGATGGTGTGGACGGGGAGGAGTGCGAAGACTTCTCGGGCGATCCGGAGCACGGCTCCACAGACGTAATCCTGATAGATTTCATGGTAGAGCTTCTTCGGCATGGGTTTAGCGGACAGCTTTCCTGAAGCGGTGAGCGACAAGGATTCTTCTGGCACGCAGGACCGGTCACTGGCCGACATGGTGAATTCGAGAACACCGGGGTCGTGAACTGTGAAATGAATTTCCGAACCGAGGGCCCCGAGTTCAGAGAGATTGGAGTATTCAGCGAGAGCCATGGTGTAGGAAGCTGGCTCACCTGCGAGGATGCGGCGTCCAAGACTTCGCAGATTCTGCCATTCGTCCATCTGGAGGGCGTGCGCTGCGGCGGCATTGGCCCGATGTGCGGCGTCGAGGGTGTCGGCTTCCTGCGAGTTTCCGGGCAACCAGGAGGGCGGTGGTACGGACTGGTCGTTGTCGAACCCATGGACCGTTGTGTGGAACTCGATGAGGTGACGCCACTTGGAAGGCGAGGGAATCAGAGGCGGTGGCAATGCGAAGGCGCAGGACGCCCAGTCGAATGACGGGGATGCTTCGCGGTGCATGGAGCGCAGGACATCGATCTGGTTGAGATGTGCGGCGACCATCAGGCGCGCTTGCTCCATTTCCGAGAGCTTCTGCATTTCCTTAACCTGTCGAGCGAACTCCCGCTGTTCACGGAGGGCGGCACGTTCTTCACGCCGCTGCCGAGCTTTGATTTTCTTTAATTCAGCCAAGTAGCCCATAGAGTGGTGATTCTGATGGTATCGGCAATCCGTCCTGAGAGGCAACTGGAAACGTCATGTTAAGGGAATGGGACGCGGGTGGCATCTCATGTGTAGAGGGGGCGGCGGGAGTGGGACTGGATCGGCGATGTGATCGCGACGCCTCGCTTGGTGCTGGTGTGCGCCAGGAGAAGAGGAGGCCGGGGTGAATGGAGGACGGCTCAAAGGGTCGGGGAGGGAATGGGTGGACGGGCCTCTTCCCGCGGGGTGGCGGTTGCGCGGCGACTATCGCAGGCCAGTCGCGCCCCCAGCAAGTACACTCGGGACTCCTGAAATCACCGTTCAAAGGGCGATCAGGGCACGCGCGCCAAACACAAAGCGGATCGCTCGTCCCGGGTTGTTATTGCCGGGCTTGTTCAACCAACGGGGGCATTGGCTGGTTCGTTCCTCGCGGCTATGCAGCCTTGAAGGTTCGGCAGTTGCTTACGTACTGTATCCGAGGCGCGTCCGCCACTTTTGCGGGTCCTGGGAGCAGTGAAAGACCGAGTAAATGACAAGCGCATCGGCCGTCGGCTCATAGAAAATCTCGTAAGGAAAGCGACGCACGAGGGCACGGCGAAACTCATCTACGGCGACGGGAAAGAGATGTGGATGCCGCTGGATGGTGAGGACACACGCCTCGACGCACCGAAGAAAGTCCTCGCCGAGTCCGGGCCCACGGCGCTCATACCAGTCGTAGGACCCTGCAACATCATCGGCAGCCTCCTCGGTGAAAATGACGCGCTCAATCATGCTGCGCACGTGCCCGCTGCGTGACCTGCTCCCAGGTGCGACCGGAAGAAGGATCCTGCAAATGTCGCTCCCTGCGGCGGCGAAGTTCGTCGCGCGTCGAGTCTGGGACGGGTGAAGGCGCGTCCTCCTGGGCGATACTGTCCCAGAGGTCTTCGACAAGCTGAAGACGTTCGGCTCGTCCGAGTTTGAAGAGCGGCGCAAATTCCGTGTTCATTTGCGTCAGATACCGGCTTTTTGGGTGTGACGCAACAGTGGACGCGCGGGAACGACCAACATCTCAAGGTCTGCCAGCCTCCCGGCGGGGCAGCGCGGGGGGAAAACAGTAAATACGAAAAGGGGGTGCGTGGGAAGGGGGAGGGTAGGCGCACTCCGTGCGCAGAGAGAGCTGTGATTCTCCCAGCAGTCCAGAGCCTGCGGCGCGCTGGGTCAGAGGGGGGCTTGTGGGGAGAGGGCGATTCCGGAGCCTCGCGGTCCCGGGCTTGTTCGGAGGGGGCTCGGGGATTGGGATAGTGAGACAGACCTCTTTGCGACTCCCAATAGAGTAGAAGCCCCAGGGGTTGTCCAGCCGCGCTTCGTTCGCCTTGAATGGTTGGTCCGGGGCAGAGTTCATTCGGAGAGAACAAGGTCTGCTGGGCGGTCCCGGAACAAACGGCGAAGCCCCGCTATGAGCGCGTCGAAGTCGGAGTCGGGAGTAGAACTGCAGTCTGCTAGGTGTCCTACGTCGGACGAGTGATCCCGCGCTTCGAGGGTGATGGCACGATGTTGCCGCTCCGGACCGCCAGAATCGCCATGAGCACGGTAGCTGTGATACCCACTACGAAGGCGATCACTGAGCCTTCCATGCCGGCGCTGCCGCCGGTGAGCAGTTCCGGGCCTTCGAAGGTGGCTTTGAACAAGCCCTCCCCGGGTGTACCGGAAATGGGAATGTCGTAAACCTTGCCCATCGTGTAATTCCATGCCCCGTGGAGGCCGATGCTCATCCACAGGCGGCGGGTGAGCATAAAAGGCGCGGCCAGCATGGGGCCGTAAACGAAGGCAATGGCGGCGACGCCCGCGAAGGTTTCCCCTTCGTTGGTTGCGTGCACGGCGCCGAACACCAGGGAAGAAATCACGAACGCGACCCAGCTGCCGTACTTTTGCTGGACGAGGCGAAACACTATGCCGCGGAAAACCATCTCTTCAAAGAAAGGGAGCGCCAGCGCAACCCCTGTCGGCAGCAGATTCTGCACGCTGTCGAGGCCTTCAAGGCGGTAGATGCCGGCGGCCATCGCAATCAAGACGCAGATGGTCATCAGGCCGAAGCCGAGCAACAGGCCAATGCCGAGTTCGCGCCCCATGTGCGGCAGGGCAAATTCGCTAACCGGGCGGCGTTCCACAAAATACGCGTAGGCACAATACACAAGGAGCAAGTTCGCGGTGGTCATCACGCCAGTAAGCAGGGGCATCACCGGGCCTTTGGCCAACATCAGCATGTAAGCGAGACCTGCGAAATTCACGTAGTAAAGGCTAACGTAAAGCACCACAATGGTGACCAACGGGTTGCGCAGGATGCGCAGAAGCAGGCCAATTTTTGAATGGGTTTGTGTATCCATTGTCCGGTCTTGGTCTCTGGTATCGCTTAGATCTCCCATGGCTTCTTCTCCATCTCTCTCACTTCAACCCCACATTCGAGAATCTTAACTTGCGCAGAGTCATCGACAACTCGGAACATCTCGGAATCCATCTCGACCTGAATATCGGAATTGTCCCAGTGTCGTGGAGCCTCGATGCGATTCGGCGAGAGACATGAGATCAAGAGGCAACCTGCTCTTCCGTACTTGGTGAGGAGGATCCTGTGTGTCGGATGCCCATCGGTCAGAGTCCAGAGCCGTGCGTGAGAACCCTTCCAACGCCCAAGGAGCTTTGGAAAGTGCCTCATCATGTCTGCTCTGCGATCCATGGGTTTTGACCGAACGTGAAACACGTGTATCCGGTCAGGAGGCGGGGGCAAGATTTGTTTTGAGGGTGGCGGGGGACCCGCGTTCTGACCGGATACACTGCTGTTGGACTGAGCCGCTGCGGGCGCTGGTTCTTCCTATAGGG
>JAIXVE010000329.1 GCA_027483175.1 Verrucomicrobiaceae bacterium
AACTCAATCCTCCGCGTCCCGTCCGGCCGGGTCTCCACCCTCGCCCGGAAGCTGTCAGGATGATATTGATAGGAATACCCCTCGCCGAACACCGCCGGCCGCACCGCCTTCACCTTCACCGGCCCGTCCTCGCGCGGAACGTCCATCGCAATCTTCCCTATGCACCCGAATGTCCCGTTCGCGGCCTCCCCGCGCCCGTCCATCTGCACCTCCAGCGCCGCCCACGGCTTCCCTGCCACATCGTCAGACACTGTTTCAGGCGGCACCTCGACAATGAAATAAATCCCCTCTAAATCAGCCTGCACACTCGCCGTTCCGAAAACTCCCGCGTCCGCCGCCGGCCGCGCACCCCACTCCGCCAGCGGAACCAGCGGCAGCAGTTGATTCAACCCGCCATGCCGGACACCTTCAATGCTGCGCTCGAATCCTATCACCTTACCCGCCACCGGAATCTCCACCCGGACCGATTCCTTGAAACGGAACGCCGCCGCAGGATCCGGCAGCGCCAACCGCAGCGGCAGCGGCATCTTCGCTCCCGGAGCAAGCTTGACCGGCACCTCACTCACCGTCCCCCTCCACCGCACCGTCGCCACCGCATCCACAGGAGCACTGCCACTATTCACCAGCGTCGCCTCCAGCAGATAATCTCCAGCCACCCCGTCTTCGCGCTCCTCAGGCCACAGCAATCCCACTGGCTGCACAGGTGCCGCAAAATCCGCCAACTGCTGCCAGCCATCGTCACAAACCAGCAGCGCCCCCCGGACCACTCCCTCGTCACCCGGCGGAAGATCACCGCGACTCTGCAGATTCCCACCAACCGCCGCCCGCACCACCGGCAGCGTCACGCGGCGCGCCTTCCCGGGGCTCACGACCATTGCCGTATCAGGAGTTCCAGGCTTCACCACGTAACCCGTCAGCGCCAGCGGACACACCACACACCCAACCGGCTGCTCGGAACGATTCGCCAGCCTCACTGTTAGAACCGCCTCATCAGCCGCTCCCGCCGCCACGTCCAGCGATGCGGAAACCGCCAGCTGCGGCTCCGGTTCCCCATCCATCAGCCACCGCGCCGCGATCTCCCCCATCCTCCTGTGCGCCGCCGCATTCGGATGCCACGAAACCCCGGCCTCAGGCGCTCCCGGATGATCATAATGCCGCCGCGTCGTCTCCACCATCGCGTTGAACGCCTGTTCCACATTCAGATTGATCAGGTCCGACGGCTGCCTCAGCAACGCATTCCCAAGATCCGCAAAAAACACGCCCGCCGCCTCCGCCACTGCCCTCATCACCCCCGCATAAGGTCGCGCTCTCCCAAGGCTCGTCCGCGCATCCCCGCCCTCCAGCGACGGTGGCGTCGCCGCTAGAATCACATCCGCTCCCTTTTCCCGGCACAATGCCACCGACTTCTCCAGAGCCGCCCGGAACGACGCTAGCGACACCCCGTTCAGCGCGTCGCGCCCCCCGCAGCCGATCAGCACAAGATCCGTCTCCGCACCCGCGTCGTTCAGAAATACTTCGCTAGTCAGCGGCTCCAATGCCTGAATCGCCACCGCCCCATCCCGCGCGAAATTCCTCAGGTAAATCTGCGACCGGCTCACCGGCCGCCGCGACACCGGCAACCCTCTGCGCAGCAGATCATTCACCGAAAACACCGCCATCGGCGCCTCCTTCTGCCGCCCGATCGGACCAGGCAGCCCCGGCACCGGCCCCTTCTTCAGCTTCTCCCACTGCGCCGCCTGCGCCGCATACTCCTTCCATTGCTTCTCAATCCCAGCTTCCTCCCGCTTCATCGCACTGTGCGGCTCAAGGTCAATCACCCCACCATGATAGTAAAAATCCCCGCCGAGTCGATCCAGCAGCCGCCCGTGCCATGCAAACACCGCATCATAAGAACTCTCATCCGGACGCTGCTGAAAGAACGTGCTCAGGTCATCCCCGAACACCGCCGCATAAATCGTCTCCCGCCGCTGCAGCTTCGCAAACGTCCTCGGTATCAGCTTCTTTAACCGCTCGCCCTGCCCTGCCGTCAGCGGCGTCTGCCCACGAGATCCCTCAGGCAGCAAAACCGCGGGAACCGTAGCCAGCATGGATGCCAGCACCTGACGTCGGGAAACGCTCATCTCCTTCCATGGCCGCTGCCCGGCACGTTTTCAAACCTCATTTTTCCCGTCACTTGCGCCGATTGAAATGCGCCAACTCGCGGTCCATCTCCCGCTTCGCCTCTTTCCCCTTCAGCGCCTCGCGCTTGTCCCCGGCATCCTTGCCCCGCGCCACCGCAATCTCGATCTTCACCCGCGGCCCTTTCCAGTATGCCCGCAACGCCACCAGCGCATGACCCTTCACCTGACAGATCCCGTACAGCCGCATGATCTCCTTCTTGTGCAGCAGCAACCGCCGCACCCGTCTCGGATCATGCTTCTCCCAGCTCGCGTTCTGATACGGCTGAATGTCGCACCCGTACAGCAGGCACTGCCCGTCATCCACACGCGCAAACGCATCGCGGAGATTGATCTTCCCCCCGCGCACCGACTTCACCTCAGTCCCCTTCAACTCAACCCCAGCCTCGAACTTCTCAAGGATGTGATACTCGTGCAGGGCCTTGCGGTTCGAAGCAATTTCCGCGTTCACAGCAGCAGTTTCAAATTAGACCTACCCCGCAGCGGCCAATCCGGCAGCTCCAGAACCCAGTCTTCACTCAGCCGACTCCAGCCTCGCCGGATTCACACTTCCTCAGGCACCACGTCGGAAAACTCAGCCGAAATCTTCCCCTCGATGATCTCCAGCAGCGCAATGTCCCCCTGCCCCAACCGCATCCCGTACGACGCCGGATTAATCAGCGGCGCACGCCCCTGATTCAATTGGCGCACGCGGCGCGACACAAGATTCACCAGCACCGGAGGATTCGGAATCACTTTGGCGGCTTTTTCAATGAGGTCAGTCTTCATATCTCGAAAGGGGACACCTACAGCCGGTTCCGGAGTCGCAGCACTCAATCCATGGGATGGAAATGCTATGATCTTCGGGCCGGACATGGCGCTCAGGGTTTGTTGGTAGCTGCTTCCGCGGGACAGTCGGCCCGTCCAGTCGTTCCCGGACGCAGGGGAGGGGACCAGTAACCCCGTTTCCCTCGCTGGCAAGGGACGAATTTGAACCGCTTCACGTAGCAGTTCCCGGATTCTGTCCGCCCCGCACGATCTCCATTGCCCCATGGCCTCCTCCCCATACCCGTTCCTCCCCCCCGTTCCCCCCGCCCTGCCCGCGCCCGACCTCATCCTCGTCGCCACTCATGGGCTCGTCGTCGCCCTGCGCAAATCCGACGGCCGCGAACTCTGGCGCACCCGCCTCCCAGGCATGGCCTACTTCGTCACGCTCCTCGTCGACCCTCCCCACGCTTTCGCCCACACCCGCGGCGAACTCCACTGCCTCGATCTCGCCTCCGGCGACATCATCTGGTCCAACAACCTCCCCAATACCGGCTACCACCTCGCCAGTCTCGCCATCGCCGGTTCCTCCGCTCCCGACTCCGGCACCATCGCCGCCATCATGGCTCAGCAGCAACAGGCCGCATCCGCCGGCACCTGACTACCCCCGCGATTCCTTGTCCCACGGGTTGAATTCACCCGCTCACCGCTGCATGGACAGTTTTCCCTGTTCTCATGTGCGGTATCTACGGCTTTTCCGGGTTTGATGAAGACGGTCTCCTCGACCGCATGGCTCGCGTCCAGGTCCACCGCGGCCCCGACGGCGAAGGCCGCTACGAACGCCCAGGCTTCCAGATGGGCATGCGCCGTCTCAGCATCATCGACCTCGCCGGTGGCTGGCAACCCGTCTTCAACGAAGACCGCACCTGCGCCGTCGTCCTCAATGGCGAAATCTACAACTACCGCGAACTCCGCTCCCAACTCGAGGGCCTCGGCCACTCCTTCGCCTCCCTCAGCGATACCGAAACCCTCGTCCACGGCTACGAACAATGGGGCCTCGAAGGGCTCCTCTCACGCCTCAATGGCATGTTCGCCTTTTGCCTCCGCGACGAACGCTCCGGCGACACGTTCATCGCCCGCGACCGCACCGGCCAGAAACCGCTCTACTATCACCACGCCAACGGCCGTTTCCTCTTCGCTAGCGAAGCCAAAAGCATCCTCCAAAGCCGACACGTCCCCGCCCGCTGCCGCACCAGCGCCATCGACGCCTACCTCTGTCTCCGCAATGTCCCGGAACCAGCCACCATGTTCGAAGGCATCGACATGCTCCCGGCCGCTCACTTCCTCAAGCTCTCCCGCTCCGGATCCCTCTCCATCCACCGCTACTGGGAAGTCCCCCTAACCGACGGCAATTACGCCTCCGACGAAGCCTGCTTCGAAGAATTCGAATCCCTCTGGGACGACGCCATCCGCCTCCACATGCGCAGCGATGTCCCGGTCGGTGCCTACCTCTCCGGCGGCGTCGATTCCTCCCTCGTCGTCGCTGGAATGACCAAGGTCACCTCAGGCATCAGCACCTACAGCATCGGCTTCAATTCCCCCATCGACGAAACCAAAGACGCCGAAGCCACCGCCCGCTTCCTCGGCACCAAACACCACACCATCCACGTCCAGCCCGCCGACTTCAATCTCCTCCCCAGAATCGTCTGGCACATGGACCGCCCCGTCGGCGACGCCCTCATCATCGCCTTCTATCAACTCGCCCACGGCGCAGCCAAAGACCTCAAGGTCGTCCTCGGCGGCGAAGGTGCCGACGAATGCTTCGCCGGCTACGACTTCCTCAAAAAACTCCTCACCGCCAACCGTCTCGGCCCCGCCGCCCCTCTCGCCGGCAACATCCTCAAGGCCATCCCCCACCAGGTCCTCAACCACTTCTTCCACTTCCCCGCCGACCTCGGAAGCCAGGGAAAAAAACGCGGCGTCGACTTCCTCCTCAACTACCGCCGCCGCCACCTCATGGCTAACTTCTACGCCCTCCGCACGCTCTGGTCGGAAGAAGAACGCCGCACGCTCTACGCCCCGTCCATGAAGGACTTCGCCGGCGAATCATGGATCCCGCACGAACGCCCGCTCCCTCCCGGCGCCGCCCGCTCGCTCCAGCAGGCTCCCATGCTCGACCGTCTCCTCAGGCTCCAGTTCGACGAATGGCTCCAGGACTGGGCCCTCATCCGTCAGGATAAGAACACCATGGCCCATAGCCTCGAGTACCGTCTCCCCTTCCTCGACCACAGGCTCATCGAACTCGCCTTCCGCATGCCGCCGCACCTCAAACTCCGCGGCCGCACCGACAAATGGATCGAACGCCGCCTCGCCGACAAGGCCTTCGCAGGCATGCCCTCCAACCCACCAGGCCATCGCCCCAAAATCCCTTTCTTCCTCCCGCTCGAATTCTTCTTCGAACACCCGGAATTCAAAACCCTCGTCGCCGACACGCTCAGCGATTCACAGATCAAAGCCCGCGGCTACTTCGACCCCGCCGCCGTCCGCGCCCTCCTCACCCGCATGGAATCCCGCGAATTCCTCTACCTCAAACAGGTCATGTCCCTCGTCATCCTCGAACTCTGGCACCGCGCCTTCATCGACGGCAAAGGCCCCGACGCCTGACACCCTCCCTCTCTCCCCCTCACTCGGTGATCGTCACCGGATCCCCGATCTTCAGCACCGCAAAAAACGCCCGCACTTCGCCGGAAGGCATCCGGATGCACCCGTGCGACGCCGGATAACCCGGGCAATTCCCCGCATGCATCCCGATCTCCCGGCAGCTCAACCGCATGAAGTACGGCATCTCCACCTTATAAATCGAAGACACCCAGCTCACCTGCTTGTCCGTAATCACATAACTCCCCTTCGGCGTCGCATGCCCTTTCCGCCCCGTCGAAACCCGCGACGTCCTCACCACTTTGTCCCCTTTGTAAAGCCTCGCACGCTGATCCCCCAGCGAAATCACCACCTTCACGCCTTCCTTCTCCGCTTCCTCCGGCTTCCTCCCTAGCAACACCTGAGCCGCCTTCAGATTCTCCGTGTCACACGCAAACTGCACCGGATACCGCTTCCAGCTCCGCGTCTTGATCCCGCGCTTCGCTCCCTTCCCTATCAAAAACTCCACCAGCGCAAAATCCCCAGTCGCCGCCGCATGCATCAACGGGGTCAATCCCTTATCCCGCTCCAGCCACTTGCAGAAATGCTCGCTCCTCAGCCGCTCCGCAAATTCCGGACGCAACGGCCCGAACGGCGCATTCACCTCCGCTCCGCTCTCCAGCAATCGCTCGATCAGCGCACGATCCCCGTCCGCCACCGCCACGTGAAACGCACTCTGCCCTATGCTCCCCGTCTTCTTCGGATCCGCACCCTTCTCCAGCAGCAGCTTCACCGCCGCAGCCTTCCGCTCCAGCACCGCACGCACTAACATCGGATTCCCGCCCGAATCCGCCCTGTCCGGCGACAACCCCGACGCCAGCAGCAGCTCCAGCATCGCCGTATCCTCCGCCCCAATCGCCGCATCCACAAAATCCTCAGGCCGCCCCCCAAAACGGAACATCAGCGCCACCAGTTCCTTCTTCCCATCCGCAAACGCCGTCTGCAGCGCCGACCGCTCGCCCTCAGCCGCCACATTCGGATCCGCCCCGCTCTCCAGCAACGCCGTGATCATCGCTTCCTGCCCGTGCCTCACCGCATGCACCAGCGCACGAGGAGCCTTCGCCGGATCCGCCCCATAACGCAGCAACCGCGCCACCATCGCCCCGTCACCCTTGTCCGCCGCCACCGTCAGCGGCCCGCCATCCCCCGCCACCCCATCCGGACGCGCCCCATTCTGCAACGCCGACGCCGCCAGCCCGCCATCAGCACCAGCACACGCCACCGCCAGCATCTCATCCAGCAACTCATGTCCCTGCGGCAAATGCCCCATCAGTTTCATCAACCCCGCTACCCCCGCACTGCCCTTTCCTTCACCCAGCGCCCGAACCGTCGCCGCCGGCACCAATCTCGGATCCGCGCCCCGCTCCAGCAACGCACCCACCGCATCCGCCGTGCTCCGCTCCAAAGCATGCACCAGCACCGTCCGCCCACCCGCATCCCGCGCATTCAACTGCTTCACCGGCACCCGCGACGCCACCACCGGCACGCTCTCCCATCGATCCGCCTCCACTGCCTTCCACAACACCGGCGACCCACCCTCAGCCTCGCTCCCCGCAAAATCCACGCCCGCTTCCCCCAGCAATCTCAAAACATCCCCATCACCCGCCGCCGCCGACTTCATCGCCGCCTCCATTCCCACCACCACTCCGCGCCGCTGCAGCAACTCACCCGGCGTCACCCGCGCCCCTCCCCTCGCCCCGGACAAAACCATCGCCAGCGCCGGAAGCGCCACCAATGGCAGACAAAGCAATGTGCGGGATAGTTTCACAGGAAAATCGGGGGCCCTCACATAACAAGACGCTCTCCGGAAAATCAAGCGCCGCGCCCTTCTCGTTCACGCATTTTTCCGCCGTCTTCTCTCTCAATCACCCGGGGCTCCCCTTGCGGCCCCCGCAGGCTCCGGCATCATGCCCGCACCCATGGCGTCCGCTCCGCAGGCTGCTCCCTCTCCGACCCCTGCCCCGACCCCATCGCGGCGGAGGCTCAAACGCGCCCTCAAAATCGCCGGCCTTCTCACCCTCGTCGCCGCCCTCGCCCACCGCCCCATCCTCCAGGGCCTCATCCGCTTCTCCGCCCGCAAAGCCGCCGCCGCCCAGGGCATCGACCTCCAACTCGCAGTCGCCGGCAATCTCTTCGGCAGTCTCTCCCTCGACTCCATCTCCGCCACCGGCACCTCCACCTCACCCCTCCGCTCGCTCAAAGCCAAGTCGGTCTCCGCTCGCTACAATCTCCGCAACGCCCTCACCCTCGGCCCAGCCCAGGCCGTCGACGAACTCATCCTCGACAACGTCACTCTCGATCTCGACCTGCGCTCGCCTTCCCCCGCCAAACCCGCGCCCTCTCCATCCTCGCCCGCCGCGCTCCCCGCCATCCGCATCCCTTCACTCATCTGCCGCAATGTCTCCGGCACCATCCGTCTCCCCCAGGGCGACGTCGTCCTCCGCAACTTCAACCTGAACCTCACCCCCGGCACCATCGGCCAGCTCTCCCTCGATTCCCTCGACCTCCCGTTCCCCGCCATCCCGAAAATCTCCACACTCTCCGCTAACGTCAGCGCTTCCTCCAATTCCCTCGCGCTCGACAACCTCCGAGGTCTCCCCGGCATCGATCAGGCCTCCCTCAATCTCGACGCCTCCGCCCTCGCCTCCCGCTCGCTCGGCTTTTCCTCACAACTCGCGCTCCCCCACGACGCCTCAGCATCACTCTCCGGCAAACTCAATGGCCTCGGCACCGAACTCTCACTCGACGCCAACCTCTCCGCCACCCGTCTCTCCAACCTCGCCCTCGCCCCATGGCTCCCTCCAACCAAGGGGCTCGCATGGCAAGCCGACGCCCTCACCGCATCCCTATCCGGCCCGCCCGGATCTCCACAAGCCCTCAACAGCTCACTCACCCTATCCGGCGGCAGTCTCCATCACGACAAATTCACCGTCGCCCGTCTCGCCGCCTCCGCCAATCTCGCCGCAGGGCTCTGGGACCTGAAACTCACCGACCTCGGCACCGGTCCTAACCACCTCACCGGCACCGCCACCGGCCAGCTCCCGCCCGCATGGCCCGACGTCGCCAAGTCCCCACTCACCGCTAACATCAGCATCGATTCACCCGATCTCGCCGCATGGTTCCCCACCACGCCGCCTCTCACCGGCTCGCTCTCCGGCACCGCCACCGCCTCGCTCGCCAACGGCCAGATCCGTTCCATCGAATCCTCCCTCTCCGGCCGCCAGCTCTCCGCAGCCGGCATCCCCGTCCAGACCCTCGATCTCCTCGCCACCACCGACGGCACCACTCTCTCCATCAAAACCTGCCGCGCCCAGCTCGATGCCCGCAACGCCATCGCCCTCGACGGCACCATGGCCCTTTCCGGCAACCGCGCCATCTCCGCCAACTGGAACGCCTCTCTCCCTAACCTCGAACGTCTCAGCACGTTCTCCGGAATCCCCGACCTCCCCGGCCCGGAAGGCGGCAGTCTCATCGCCCGCGGTTCGCTTTCCTCCAATCTCGACGACCTCTCCCGCCGCGATTTCTCCTCGTCCTCCGCTCAGGCCTTTCTCAACGCCTCCGCCATCCGCTGGAAATCCGCCACGCTCCAATCCATCGAAGTCAACGTCTCCGTCGCCGACAATGCCGCCGATCTTTCCCTCGGCCGCATCGTCCTCAATGACCGCAATCGCCTTTCCCTAACCGGCCACTCCACGCTCGTCGCTCCCTTCGCCTTCGACGCCATGCTCGACGGCGATCTCACCAAACTCCCGGACCTCAACGCGTGGCTCGCCGCCTTCAAGGCCCCTCCTATCCAAAACGGCCGCGCCACCATCCAATGGCAGGGCCGCGGCACGGTCTCCCCGCCCGAAACCTCCGGCGGAGGCCGCCTCACTCTGCGCGACTTCTCCATGGACGCCCTCGGCGACAATGGCTCGCTCGATCTCAAAGCCGTCCACGAGGGCCAAACCGCTTCCTTCCCCATCCTCTCCGCTTCCCTCGGCCCATTCCGGCTCTCCGCTCCCGCCACCTTCAACGGCTCGTCTCTCGACATCCCCGCCCTCTCCGCTTCCTACGGCTCGCTCGCCCCGCTCACCGGCAATCTCTCCATCCCGCTCGACTTCGCCGCCCCTCCCGGCACGACCGGCCCCGTCCCCGCCAACCGTCCGCTCGCCATCAATCTCGCCCTCACCAATCTCGACCTCGCCAAGGCCTCCAGCGCCGCCAAGATCCCACCCTCCGTCTCCGGTCGTCTCTCCGCCTCTCTCAAAGCCTCCGGCTCTCTCACCAATCCCGTCGCCACTCTCTCCCTCAACTCTCCTGACATCTCCCACGCGGCCGCCGCCATTCATCTCAAACCCGCCGCCGCCACCACTTCGCTAACCCTCGAAAACGGCCGCGCCTCGCTCCGCGCCGATGTCCGCCAGTCCCCGCTCCAGCCTCTCGCCCTCGACGGTAGCATCCCCTTCGATCTCCTCGCCATCCTCCGCAATCCAAAGGCCCTCCAGCAACTCCCGCTCTCGTTCCGCGCCTCGCTCCCCCAATCTTCCCTAGCCAGTCTCGCCCCGCTCGTCCCCGCCCTCCGCCGCATCGACGGCACCGCCTCCCTCCGCGCTGATGTCGGCGGCTCCGTCGCCAATCCTCTCATCACCGGGGTCTTCAACGCCGACGCCCCCTCCATCACGTTCGCCAAAGCCGACGTCCCCGGCGCTCGCGACGCCAAAATCCGTCTCCGCTTCGCCGGCACTAGGGTCTTCATCGAAGACGCCTCCGCCATGCTCGCCGGCGGCACGCTCGCCGCCAAGGGCTCGCTCGATTGGTCAGACCCCGCCAATCCAGCCATCGACGCCACCCTAGCCGCTCGCGAGGCCCTCGTTCTCCGCGACGACTCGATCTCCCTCCGGGCCGACGCCGACATCCGCGCCAAGGGCCGCTACAACCGCGCCGCCGTCACCGGTAAGGTCGAACTCCGCCGCGGACGGGTCTTCAAGGAAATCGAATTCCTCCCGCTCTCGCTCCCCGATCAACTCCCGCCCGCTCCCCCCGCCGTCACCATCGGCAGCAACGCCCCTCCTTCCCTCCCGCCTCCCTTCGATCAGTGGTCGCTCAATGTCCAGATCCTGACGCGCGACCCCGTCCGTCTCCTCGGCAATGCCCTCAATGGCGGCGCGGTCAGCAAGCTCCGGCTCAGCGGCTCCGGCGCTCGCCCCGTCCTCGAAGGCAAGGTCTCCCTCGTCGACGCCCGCGTCCGTCTCCCCTTCAGCCGTCTCAATGTCTCCCGCGGCGACCTCATCTTCACCGCCGACAAACCCTTCAACCCGGAACTCGACGTCGTCGGCGATTCCTTCGTCAATGGCTACGAGGTCCAGCTCCAGGCCTACGGTGAAGCCCTCCACCCCAAAATCCGCTTCAGCAGCAGTCCGCCCCTCTCGGAAGGCGAAATCGCCACGCTCCTCGCCACCGGCAGCACTAGCGAAAACATGCGCGGCGCTGAAGGCGAAGCCGCCAACCGCGCCGCCTTCCTCGTCATCAGCCAGATGTACCGCAAGCTCTTCAAAAAAGGGCTCGCCACCCGCGAAAGCGATAAAGCCCCGCGTCTCTCCTTCAGCTTCTCCCCTCTCAACAACACCGCCGGCGGCCGCAGCATCTCCGCCGTCTACGAACTCAACCGCCGTCTCGAAGCCGTCGGCTCCGTCAACCAGAACGGTTCCTTCCGCGGACTGCTCTACTACCTCATCCGCTTCCGGTGATCGCCCGCACCCTTCTCCTCGCCTCCTGTCTCGCCCTCCTCGCCGCCGCCGCCCCGCCCGCCGCGCCAACCCCGCAACGCACCATCTCCCGTCACGGGCTCTCCGTCCGCATCGACGGCCCAGTCGACGAGGTCTGGAACGAACTCCGCCCCGTCGTCGACCTCCAACTCACGCTCGTCGACGACTCCATCTCCACCCCCCCGCTCGCCGACGACCTAGCCTTCTTCGTCCGCAAGGAACTCCTCCGCCTCGGCTACCACGCCGCCGAGGTCTCATGGTCCATCGATCAGGGCATCACCGTCCTAACCGTCTCCACCGGCTCCCGCCAGCGCATCGGCAACACGTCCTTCACCGGCACCTCCGCCGCCACCCAGGACGAAATGCGCGCCCTCCTCCTCCGCCCCACCCGCGAACGTCTCGGCAAGCTCTCCCGCAACGCCCCGCTCGTCGAAAGCGAAATCAACGACGGTGCCGCCCTCGTCCAGCGGCTCCTCCAATCCCGCGGCTACCTCTCCGCTTCTGTCAGCGCACCCGAGTTCTCCCACGGCGCCGCCGCCACCGACATCTCCCTCGCCATCACCGAAGGCCCTCGCTCGCTCTTCGGCACCGTCTCGCTCTCCGGCGATCTCCCGCAAGGCAGCGACGCCCTCCAATCCGAAGCCGCGGCCCTCTCCGGCACGCCCTTCAGCGAGGTCCGCGTCGAGGACCTCCGCAATCGTCTCCTCTCTCTCTGCAAATCCGCCGGCCACTTCGCCGCCTCGGTCACCGCCACCACCACCACGCCTCCCGCAGGCCAGCCAGTCCCCGTCTCCTTCGCCATCTCCCAAGGCCCGGTCTTTACGGTCCGCAATCTCAACATCTCCGACTCCTTCTCCAAAGGAGCCCGCCGCATCATCACCGCAGGCTTCCGTCCCGCCACCGGTGCCGTCTGGTCCAACTCCGCCCTCGAACGCATGCAGCGCCGGGTCATGGACGCCGGTCTTCTCGCCGGCATCGATGTCGTTCCTAACCTCATCCCCGACGACCCCTCAGGGCTCTCCCTGTCCATCTCCGGTCGCGAATCCCAGCGCCGCTCCCTCGCTCTCTACGGAGGATACGAAACGCTCCGCGGCCCCATCCTCGGGCTCGAATGGCGCCACGTCAATATCATGGACTCCGGCGACACGCTCCGGATCCGCGCGGGCTGGGAAGCCGGTGGCCCCGAAGGCAGTCTCCGCTGGCTCAACCCCGCCCTCTTCGGCTCCGCATGGGCCTCCGACTCGGAACTCGCCGTCCTCCACACCACCGCATGGAACTACACCCACGACGCCGCTCGTCTCCGCTCCACGCTCTCCCGCCAGTTCAATCTCCACGTCTCCGCCTCCGCCTTCGCCTCCATCTCCGCCGACCACGCCTCCGGCGGCAATCTCTCCCCGCTCGAACTCGGCCCCTCATCCTATCAAACCGCTTCCCTCGGCTCGTCCCTCAGTCTCGACTTCCGCGACAGCCCGGTCATCCCCCGCAAGGGCTGGTTCTCCAGCGCAGAAATCGAAGGCGGCAACGCCAGCGTCCCCTTCCTCCGCTCCCGCGTCCGCGTCTCATGGTACCAGCCCCTCTCCTCCCACTTCCGCATCGCCGCCAATTGGCAGGCCGCCGCCGTCTCCACCCCCGACGGCATCTCCTCCCTCCCCATCGACCAACGGGTCTTCAACGGCGGCAGCAGCACGGTCCGCAGCTTCGGTGAACGCGATCTCGGCCCCCGCTCCGACGGCGGCACCCCCCTCGGCGGCTCCCTCATGCACGCCGCCAACCTCGAAGCCTCATGGGAATTCCTCCCCAACTTCGAACTCGCCGCCTTCGCCGACGCCGGCGCTCTCACCAGCGACCACGACCACCTCCTCGCCTTCCCCTCAGACCTCCGCTACGCCCTCGGCCTCGGCCTCCGCTACGCCCTCCCAGTCGGCCCTCTCCGCCTCGACTACGGCTTCAACCCCAACCGCCAACCCGGCGACCCCTCCGGCGCCTTCCACCTCTCCTTCGGCTTCGCGTTCTAACCCCTAGCCCCTCCCGCCGCCGCCAAAACCCAACCACCTCCCCAGCATCGGCCATCCCAGATCAACGCCCCTGATAGCTCCCTCACAAGAAACCCTTCCCGTCAATACGGTCAATCCTGTCAATACGGTCCCCTCCTCTCTATTCGTGGTCCCCAATCCCACCCACCACCCCACTTCGCCCCCCCGCCGCAGCAAGGCCCTCCCGGCCTTGTCCCCGCCCCTCCAGCATTCTCAACCACACCCAACCCGCTCGCCGATATCCCCAACACCCCCGCAGAAACCCAGCCCCAGCCCCGACCCCACCCTGATCATCCACCACGCCAAGACTCCACGCAACGTCCTTGCCAGTCCAGTTGGTCCGGATATGATGGCAATCCACACAATCACATCCATAAAAATTCAGGCAGTTGCAAGTTTCCGACAATCGCAGCATCACCCCCGTTGCAAATGGACCTCCCACAAGCTATTGTGAAATAATAAAGGTTTTGCCAAGAAAATATGACTGATCGAATCCCGTGCACGAACCCCGATTGCTCCAATTCGATCCTCTCCGATACGGCAGCACGAAACGGAGGGTTATGCATGCCCTGTGTTCAGGCGAGAGCGAAGCAAGAGCGCGACGCATATATCAGGGCTAATCGTCGCGACGTCAACGAGTTCGAAGGTGTTTCAGACCGAGTCGAGATTCTCAAGACTATTCACAGACCTCGCAAGTTCGATCCTCTGGTCAAATGGGTTCCATATCACATCTCCACAGACGCGGTTTACCTTGGCCTAGAGAAGGAAGAGTGCGAGCGATTGTCCGGTTATGCGGAGGGGTTGATCGGCACTGATAGCCATGGTGTCGCCGAAGACATTCTTAGATGTCTCGCGGCCTTCACAGACATCCCCCTTGATCGCTGCCTTCGAACTCTTCTTTCGAGCAGCAGTTTTTCGCCCAGCATAGCATTTAAGAATTCACCACCGGATGTTAGGGATAACCTGATCAGCCGCCTTGAAGAAGACCAAGAGAATCGCAATCATATTCTCTTGGCGCTGGCTTGGATCGGGGATGCTGAGGTCGTCTCGCAGTTTCAGAAGTGGCGTGTTAATCCACCCGATTGGCGAGGATCGCTTTTCATTCCTCCGGAGGACTATTCGCGGGAAGCGGGATGGGAGCTCGCACCAGACGGGCAGCGCAGAGATCTCTATTTCGAGAAGGCAATAGGACTGAGAAAGGGTTCATCCAATTCCTCAGGGGTATTGAAGGCGATTGCTCCTCGGGAGGACAGTTGTCCTTGGTGTGGCTTCGTTTTGATTGATCTTTTTCACATCGACACAAGTCTATTTGGGCTTGATTCCAGTCAGGTTCCACAGGGTGAGATCCGAATCCCGACCTGTGAAGTATGCACGGCGTTTGGGACTGTATTTGGCGTATCGGAATCGAATGGCACAGCTCGATGGTCTGAGCGGAACGCCCGTCCGGAGTATCTTCCGGAGGACTCCAAGTCGTGGGGTAGGTTGCCCATTGATCCCCTACAACTCGGCGCGGATCGATCTCCGTTTTTTGCGGCCGACCAGTTTCTGCCCACCAGTTTTTCCCAGCTCGGCGGACATCCCACCTGGATTCAAGATGCGTCCTATCCCGCCTGCCCTGATTGTGAGAATACCATGATGTTCGTGGCGCAGTTAGACCACGATGATATCGAGGATTTTTCGGAAGGACTTTTCTATGCTTTCCTCTGTCCGAATTGCCGTACGACAGCAACAACCTACCAACAAACATAAGAAGCATAAAAAGCTGCGTCATGACAACCACTACCAGCAGCCCTGTTTCCATGGTTTCCCATTGTTAAAACACCAACCCCGTGATCGACGTGCGCCGCCGCTGGTAGTGTGCATGCGCTCACGTTATGCACTATGAAAAAGACGATCTTCTTTTCTTGGCAATCAGATCTTGCATCACGAGTGAACCGATCGTTCATTCAGGACTGCCTTGATCGAGCAGTACGCAATCTCGCGAAGGAGGAATTAACGCTGGACTACGATGTCGACCGAGACACCCTCGACATATCCGGATCGCCTGACATAGTCGCTTCAATCTTTCAAAAGATCGAGTCGGCATCTATTTTCGTTGCTGACGTTAGCTTCGTGCATATGTCTGAGAAGCGCCGATTCCCCAATCCGAATGTACTGGTCGAACTTGGATACGCGGCAAGTGCTATCTCGTGGGATAACATCATTTGCATCCTCAACCTCGAGACGGGAACAATCGAAGAATTGCCATTCGATTTGCGGACACGGAGGATACTCACCTACCGGTTGGCGCCCGCCGAAGAAGACAAGTCGGTCCCGCGAAAGGAACTAGTGTCCAAGCTTCATAGTGCGATCCGTGCGATCGATGATGACCTTCCTCGTTTCGCGAAACGGCTGACAACTCTACTTGATCGCATCAACCCGGCCATCGTCCGGCATGTTCAACATGGACAGCGATTCATTAGCGTCAACGTCACGACCCGCAACGAACACGAACTACTTGCAATCTGCCAGGACCCGCGATGCAAGACACTCGCAACACTGACATCAAACGGATGCTTCATGTCGAATAATACGAACTCAAATGGCGGAATCAATGATATTGGCCATGGAACATTGTCGGGCTATAACATTGCTTTCACCGACGACTTCGCACAACTGAGTGAATAGCAAAACATTCCACCGAAGCCGCCGACGGTGCGTTTTCAACATGGCCCATCACCTGCGGCGGCTCGGTGAATGTGGTCGTTAGTCGACTCCGCACGCGCCCCCGAGAATGAAGCTAATCGTCCAACCGCAAGTGCGACCTCCCTTCTTCGAAGGCTGGGAGACCGACAAGGCCACTTATCGTTTTGCCTGTGCTGCGTGCGGCAGCGACATCCGAGTGACGTTTTCTGAAATGCTTCAGGCAGCGTGGAGCTGGCAGGACCGGACAGCCGAGCCGGAACGCACCACGATTGCCGCTGCCTTCGATATCGACTTAGCGCGCCGTTCGATTGCCGATGGGATGGACGCTGTGGTTCGCTCGTCATGCCCGACCTGCGGCGCTGTTCATTTCTCCCACTTCTGGTTTCACGAGTATCGGCATTCTGTATATCAGATTTCGCTTCGAGCCATCGCATCCAACGCAACACCGAACGCCGACTAACGCAACATATGCGGGCAACGCTCGTATGGCATCTGTCGTGTCATCGAAGCTTCCCGCTCGCCGTCGCCCAACCACCACATCATGCACTGCCCACATCTGAAGCCCGTTGTCGAAGCCGTATTGCGCGCACCGAGCACCCTGCCAGTCCCGTGGAGAGCATCAGCGACGCAGGGTGTCGGTGGACTCACGGACGTCGGCTTTATTCCCGGCACCGACTTCCTCCTTGTTTTGTCCAGTCAGGGGAGAGGCATTTACGACTGTCTTACAGGTGAGAGGGTAGCCAGAGATCGTGCCGAGGACTACCCATTCGACACATCTTCTCTGACCGCTCCCGCGTTTGCGGATTTCGCGACGCATACCGTCCACACAGCAGGGCTTCACGGAGGTGGGCTGGCTCTCACCACCCACGATGGTTGGAGTATCGAGCACTTTGTGTTTGATTGGCCCGAGATCATCGTGACTCTGTCGCCGCCCGGCCAGTCCTCAGAGTATGCCACCTTCGGCCGAACGACCGCTATCCACCGCCTTCCATCAGACAGCACGACACGGGCATTTGGCTTCTCACCCACCGGCCGCAGCCTCGTGCTCGCCTCATCAAGCGACCTTCATTTGATTTGCCGCGCATGATAACGACCACGGCACCAACAAGGGCAAACAAGGCACTGCTGCCAGCCACCTCGCCGACATCCGCGATACCTTGAAGCGGCTCCCCACCCGCAAGACCCGACAGAAACCCGCCCAAGAATCCGCCGCAAAATCACACCTCCCCACCGCGTTTTCTGCTTCCCGTCGACCTCCCCCGTCGCCACAATCCCCCTTCCCGGGACTCATCCCGGTAAACTTCTCCCCCTTCATATCTCAAACCCACATCCAACCATTCCCAACCACCTTCCATGAAAACCAGCCGCAGAAACTTCCTCAAGGCCACCTCGGCCCTCGCCTTCCCCACCATCATCCCCGCCTCCGCCATCGGCGCTGACGGCACCGTCGCCCCCTCCAACCGCATCACCATGGGTGCCGTCGGCTGGGGCATGCAGGGTCCCGGCAACATCGGAGCCTTCATGAACGTCCCCGGCTGCCAGGTCATCGCCGCGTGCGACCTCGACAAGCGCCACCTCGAACAAGCCGTCAACGCCATCAATAACAAAAACGGCAACAAGGACTGCGCCGCCATCAAGGACTACCGCGAACTCATGGCCCGCAAAGACGTCGACACCGTCATGCTCGCCGTCCCCGACCACTGGCACGCCCTCGTCGCCATCGAAGCCGCCAAGAACGGCAAGGACATCTACGGCGAAAAACCCCTCGCCCGCACCATCCGCGAACAGCAAGCCATCGTCCGCGCCGTCCTCGAAAACAAACGGGTCTGGCAAACCGGCTCATGGCAGCGCAGCAACGACAACTTCCGCGTCGGCGCAGAAATCGTCCGCAACGGCCTCATCGGTAAACTCAAGGAAGTCCACGTCGGTCTCCCTTCCGGCCACGCCGACTTCGCAGGCACCGCCAGCAAAAACCAGGTCACTCCCCCACCCGCCGAACTCGACTGGGAAATGTGGATCGGGCCCTCGACCATGGAGGATTACATCGAAGGCCGCGTCCACAAAAACTGGCGCTGGAACTACAACACCGGCGGCGGCCAACTCCTCGACTGGATCGGCCACCACTGCGACATCGCTCACTGGGGCATGGACTGCGATAAAGGCGGCGGCCCAGTCGAAATCGAAGGCTCCGGCGAATTCCCAGCCAAAACCGCCATGTGGAACACCGCCACCAAATACCGCGCCGAAGCCAAGTACGACTCAGGTGTCAAAATGATCATCGCCGGCGGCCACGGCGACATCCGCGGCGGCACCCGCTGGATCGGCGAAGAAGGCTGGGTCCAGGTCGATCGCGGTTTCTTCGACTGCTCCAACCCGGCCTACAAGAAGATCATCAAGGAACGCCGCGGCGACCAGATCGCTGAAAAAGCCATCCATCAGGAACTCCCCGACGACCTCCGCAAGGTCCAGCTCATGAAGAGCCCCACCGGCCACCAGGGCAACTTCATCGACTGCGTCCGCTCCCGCGCCGAAACCCTCACCCCAGTCACCACCGCTCACCGCAGCGCCATCCCCGGCCACCTCGCCCTCATCGCCATGATGACAGGCCGCAAAATCAAATGGGACCCAGCCAAGGAAGAAATCATCGGCGACGAGGAAGCCTCCAAACTCATGGGCCGCGAATACCGCGCCCCGTGGAAACTCGCCTGACCTCCACTCAATAGGGCGATCATCGCCCGCCTCATCTCAAGCCCCTGCGGGAAACCGCAGGGGCCTTTTCATGCCCGCTGCCTGCTCCCTGAATCCTCCACTCAAACCCGCACCCTAACCTCCCCGCCTCACCACTTGATCACCGAAGCCGACCACGCAAACCCAGCCCCGAACGCCACCAGCAGGATATTGTCACCCTTCTTCACCACCCCGCTCCGCACCGCTTCATCCAGCGCAATCGCCACCGCCGCCCCGGACGTGTTCCCATACTTCTGCAGATTCAAAAACGCCCGCTCCGGCGGCAATCCCAACCGCTCCCGAATCGCATCCACAATCCGCACATTCGCCTGATGCGGAATGATCAGTGCAATGTCCTCAGCTTTCAACCCAGCCCGCTCAATCACCTGCTCGCACGCCTCCAGCGTGTACTTCACCGCCGCCTTGAACACTTCCCGACCCTGCATGTGAATCGTATTCAACCGCTGGTCCGCATTCTCCGGCGTGATCGGGATCGCCGATCCACCACCCGGCACCGACAGAATATCCGTCAACCGCCCGTCACTCGCCATCACCGACGACAACACGCCGCTCGGATCCCCGTCATTCGGTTCCTTCGCCGTCAGAATCGCCGCCCCAGCCCCGTCACCGAACAACACACACGTGTTCCGGTCCTGCCAGTTCACCATCCCGCTCAGCTTGTCCGCCCCAATGATCAGCGCCGTCTTCCGCGTCCCGCCATTGATGAACTGCCGCGCAATCTGCATCGCATAAAGAAACCCCGCACACGCCGCACTCACGTCAAACGCCACCGCCTTCACCGCCCCCAGATTCCGCTGCACGTGACACGCCGTGCTCGGGAAAAATGTGTCCGGCGAAATCGTCCCCACAATAATCAGATCAATCTCCTCCGCCGTCACCCCAGCCGCCTCCATCGCCCGCAACGCCGCCTTCGTCGCCAGATCACTCGTCGCCTCACCCTCCGCCGCAATCCGCCGCTCCTTGATCCCCGTCCGCGACATGATCCACTCATCCGTCGTCTCCACCAGCTTCTCAAGATCCGCATTCGTCAGCACGCGCTCCGGCACGTAACTGCCGGTGCCCGCAATTTTCATGACACAAGGAACGGTGACTGGCTGTGAATGACTCATGGATCAGGGGGAATCAATGGGTCGGCTCAACCTCCCCGGTAAGCTTCCCATGAGGACCCCGAAACCGCCCGGAAGCAAGGGGTTTCCCACCCCCGCGATCCACCATTCCTCGCGCTCGACTTCCCACCGTTTTGTCCGACAATAACCCCGACCTCCGTCCGCTTTCCAATCGTCCTTCCCACTCCCTTTCCTCTCCACTTTCCCCCTTTGCCGAAATGAAGCGCTTCCTCCCCTCTCTCCAGCTCCTCCCCGCCGTAATCCTCGCGGCCCTTCTCCCCTCGCTCTACGCCGAGGAACCTGTCAGCGAAAAAGCCCAGCGCTATTACGACAGTCTCCTCAAACGCCCAGTCCCCGGAGCCGTCTTCGACCGCTTCTACACCGCATGGCTCGAATCCCGCACGCTCGACGACCTCGAATCATGGCTCAAGGAACGCGCCGACGCCGCCGACGCCCCGCCAGCTGCCCGTCTCCTCCTCGCCTACCACTTCCTCCGCCAGGGCGATAACGAAAAAGCCATCGCCGCCTTCCGCACCGCCACCGCCGCCGACCCCAAAAACGCCGAGGCATGGCTCCAGCAGGCCCTCGCCGAATCCCGCACGCTCGACTTCGACAGCGCCCTCGCCTCCCTCGACAAGGCCGCCGCCGCCAACCCTCCCGCCGCCACCCTCACCAAACTCAAGCAGCTCAAAGGCCGTCTCCTCGCCCGCGCCGGTCGCGTCCCCGACGCCGTCAAGGTCTGGCAGGAACTCGTCGCCGCCAACCCGGACGACGAAGACCTCCAGGAAGACCTCGTCGAACTCCAGATCTCCGAAGGCCTCACCAACGAAGCCCTCGCCACCGCGGAAGCACTCGTCGCTCGCACCGCCGATCCCTACAAGAAGGTCCAGCGCCGTCTCCGCATCGGCGATATCCACCAGCGCGCCGGTGCCCGCGAAAAAGCCGTCGCCGTCTACCTCGCCTGTCTCGACGACACCGGCGCAGACTCATGGCTCGAAAAGGAAATCCTCGCCCAGCTCGAGCAAACCTTCCGCCGTGACGACGCCGTCGACGGTCTCAAGGAACAATACCGCGCCCTCGTCGCCAAATTCCCCCAGCGCACGTCCCTCCGCCGCCGCTTCGCCGCCCTGCTCGTAGAAACCGCCGCCACCGACGAAGCCATCCGCGAATACTCCGACATCCTCGCCAAAACCCCAGGCAATCGCGAGGTCCGCGAATCCTTCGTCGATCTCCTCATCCAGGCCCAGCGGCCGGACGACGCCGCCACCCAGATGCTCGAACTCATCCGGCTCTACCCCCAGGACCTCGAACTCATCGTAAAACTCGCTGACCTCCGCGCCGCCGCCGGCAAAAAACCCGAAGCATCCGCCGCCGTCGCCGACTTCCTCGCCAAATCCGACAAGTCAGAAGCCGCTCACCTCCGCGCCGCAGGCCTCCTCGAACGCTATCAACTCCCCGCCGAATCCCTCGATCTCTACAAGAAAGCCGCCGCGACCTTCCCCGACAGCGAAGGCGTTCAGGACGCGCTCGCCACCGTTCTCCACAAGAGCGGTGCCAAAGACGAGGCCTTCGCCGTCTGGCGCAAACTCGCCGCCTCTCCTGACAAATCCCGCGTCATGGGCGTCGCCCGCTCCGCCGCCGCCCGCGACGAACTCGCCTTCGCCGCCGACCTCCTCACCGAACGGCTCCCCGAATTCTCCAAGGACCCGCTCTACCTCCTCCAGCTCTGCGAACTGGCAGAACGCACCGACCGCGAAGCCCAGGCCGTCCCATGGGCCCGCACGCTCGTCTCCCTCGCCTCCGACCCCGTCGACCTCGAGGCCACCATGACCATCCTCCTCCGTCTCTCCGAAAAAGCCGGTCAGACTGAAGCCCTCCTCGCTCAGCTCAAGGGCAACGCCGAATCCCCTCAGGATAAATGCCTCCTAGCCGAACTCCTCGACCGCACCGGCGACCCCAAAGGCTCGGAAGCCGCCCTCAAGGAAGTCGAAGCCGCCGCCCCGGAACTCGCCATCGCCATCCTCGTCCGTCTCCAGTCCCAGCGCGGTGACATCGCCGGCGCCGCCGCTTCCATGAAACGGCTCGTCGAATCCCCCTCCGGCCGCAAAAGCGTCCACGTCCAGCGTCTCGTCGAACTCTTCGAACGCGCCGGCAAACTCTCCGACGCCCTCGCATGGATCCCCGAATGGAAAAAACTTTCCCCGGGCAGCAATCTCCCATGGCAGAAGGAAGCCTCCCTCCAGCTCGCCCAGGGCAATAACAAGGAAGCCCTCCGCGCTCTTCGCCAGGCTTCCCAGGAATTCGACGACAACGAGGACCTCAAAGCCATGCTCGCCGAAGCCTATCGCGACGATGGCAAATTCGCCGACGCCGCCCGTCTCTACACAGTCCTCTACGAAGAAGGCAAAGACCTCAGCGCCAAAATCCGCTGGGCTGGCGCGCTAGCGGAAAATGCCCGCGACGCCGACAAGCTCTCCGAACTCGTCGAACAATTCGAAGAACGCCGCAAAGCCAACCGCACGTCCCTCCTCCCGCTCCTCGCCCTCGCCGAAATCCACCGGGTCTCGGAAAACTACGAGGCCCGCGCCGCCGCTCTCGCCGAAGCCGCCCGCCTCAAAGCCGGCGACCTCGACATCCTCCTCGAAATCGCACGCATCGCCGAAGCCGAAGGCGACTTCAAACGCGCCCTCGAAACGCTCCGCGAAGCCGAACCGCTCGACAAATCAGGCAAGGTCCGCCAGCGCATCGCCCGCGTCCACTTCGCCAGCGGCGATGAAGCCAAGGGCATGGCCGCTCTCGAACAGCTCGCCTCCTCCGTCGCCCTCGACGCCCGTCAGCTCGAGTCCCTCGCCGACGCCCTCTGCGACCAGGATCTCTGGAAACAGGCCGCCGCCTTCCTCGCCCCGCGCATGAAGGACTTCCCCGGCGACTACCGTCTCTGGTACCTCTACGGCTGCGCCCTCGAAGAAAGCGATCAGCCCGCCCCCGCCACCAACGCCTTCCTCCACACTGTCGCCATTCGCGACGAACTCCCTAACCGCAACGGCCCGGGCGCGCCCGCCTCGGTCCAGCCCGGCTCCGCCCGCGACTACACCGAATCTCTCCGCCCCTACGTCCCCGCCGATGTCCTCGACATCATCTCCCTGACGTATTCCTCCTACCAGGCCTACCAGTATAAGAACAACCGCGTCAACCGCACCACCGCCGGCGGCAACGCCCCCAATCTCCCCGCCAAGGTCGACGAATCCCGTTCCTTCTCTCTGGTCCACCTCGCCTCCCTCGCCAACGAGGGCGAGGAATCCGCCCGCACCACCATCGCCGACGGCATCCGCGCAGCCGGCATCGGTTCCTCCGACCTCCTCCTCGAACTCATCCAGGGCACCCGCGTCGACCGCCAGATCGATTTCGCCGAACGTCTCGAAAAAGACCCGACTAACGAAACGCTCCTCGCCCTCGCCGCTCTCTGGGGCAATCAGCAGACCACAGACCCCGCCGTCGATCTCCGCGTCTACTCCAGTCTCAAGGAAAAACGCCGCGAACTCGCATGGATCGCCGCGCTCCGTCTCATCGACGACGAAGACGAGGCCGCTTCCAAAGCATGGCAGGAATCCGCCGCCGCCCTCGAACAACTCGAGGTCCCGCCTCCCATTCTCCTCAATAGTCTCTCGAGTCTCCTCCAGAACGCCCAGAACCCGGACGCCATCCCGGAAGCCAATCGCGCCTCCCTCAACCGTCTCCGCACCAAACTCCCAGGCTGGTACCGCAAGTCCGACCCCAAGGGCTATCAGGCCCCTTACATCTTCATCCAGCTCGCCGGCATGCTCTCCCGCGAGGAAGACCTCCAGCCACTCGTCGCTCTCATCGAAGACGAGGTCGCCGCACACGCCGCCGACCCTCAGCGCTCGCCCAAAAACTTCCTCTCCCAGATGGGCGGCCGCCCACCCCTCATCGAAGCCCTCACATTCCCTCCGCAGCGGCTCCCGGACTTCTCGCCGCTCGCCCTCATGCTCCTCAATGCCCGCGCCGAAAACTACTACGGCAACCGCATGGAGTGGGACCAGGATAAACTCAAAGCCGCTCTCCCCGCTATCAAGGACCCCATCCTCAAGGTCCTCCTCACCATTCGCGCCGATGACCCGGAAGCCCTTATCGCTCTCCTCAAATCCCTGACAGATCCCGCCGACGCCCCCCTCGCCACTCTCCTCCTCGCCGCCGCCCACGCCGCCGAAGAAAATCAGTGGGAAGCCGCCGGCGCTCTCCTCCGTCGCGCCCAACCCATGCCCATGGCCCGCGAATTCCGCCGTCTCGTCGACGGTTCTCTCGTCTCATGGTCCGTCGCCGCCACCCAGGCAGCCGGTGCCTCCTTCGACAAGGATTCCCCTCTGCTCGCCGCAGGCCGCGAAGCCCTCCTCCGTCTCCGCCGCGAGGCCTCCAACGCCGGCCAGCGTCAGGAACTCGCCGACGCCATGAAGGAACTCGGCATGGATAACGAATCGGAACGCATGGCCGCCGCCGCCCAGTCCGGTCCCCAGGGCCCGCCCTCCTCAGGCGTCTCCCTCGGCTCCATGGGCGCAGTCTCCCTCCGCATGATCAACTCCGGCGGTCGCACCAGCCGCATCGACCAGCTCGTCGCCAAAGGAAAACGCGACGACGCCCTCCGCGACCTCACCCGCGAACTCAAATCCATGTCCAAAGCATGGCTCGCCGGCAACGATTCCCTCCGCTACCAGGCCCGCGAATGGGTCGAAGCCGTCAACCGCCACGGCTTCGCCCAGGCACTCACCACCGCCCTCAACCCTGGCGACAACCAGTCCCCAGACGCCACCGCACAGTTCGCCGCCGCCCTCGACATCATGGGCGAACCACGCAAGGCCCTCGCCCTCTACCGCAAGGCCCTCGAAAAGAAACCCAAGGACGCCGGGCTCCGCAAATGCCTCATCATGGCCGCCCTCGCCGATGACCCCGAAAAAGCCGTCGACATCCTCAAAACCGAAGCCCCGGATCAGCTCCTCGCTCTCTCTAATAACCTCGTCAACGTCATCTCCACCATCGAGACGCACTCCGCCCGCTTCGCTCTCCTCGAAGTCATCCTCGACGCGCTCTCCAAGTCCGACGCCGCCGCCCTCGCCAAACTCAATCTAGACTCGCTCTACCAGGTCTTCGACTACGCCATGCAGCAGGGCTGGGCCAATCGCGATCAGCTAGACATCGGCTCCCTCTACCAGCAGACCCCAGCTTCCTACAACGGCTCGGACGGCGAAGAAGCCGACAACCGCCGCAAGGAACTCCTGGCCCAGCGGCTCGACCTCCATTCGCGCTTCGCCCGCCGCTTCATGGAGATCGCCTCCACCGCCCGCCGCGCCTTCTCCCGCTTCGCCGCCGTCGCCCTCAAAGACGGCAACGAATCCGCCAATGACGAACTCGACAAACTCGCCGCCGCCGTCCTCGAACTCGAACGCGCCTCCCGCAAAACCAACGTCTCAATCTCCAGTCCGATCTACAACATGAGCGGCCGCGGCGACGCCATCCCGCTCCGCCAGCCCGGCCCCGAAGAATGGCTCCTCGAACGCGCATGGAAACAGAATCAGCCCGCCAAAATCACTGACGACCTCCTCCCGCGCCTCCGCGCCGCCCGCGCCACCACTGCCCGCGATCTCGAGGAAATGATGCCGCTCTACTTCTGCACCGCTGACGAATTCCCCGCCAAAGCCCTCGAATTCGCCGCCAAACGCCAGAAATCCGTCCAGCCAGGCCAGCCCCAGCTGCACTGGCAAACCGTCTTCCACGTCGCCGACCTCCGCAAACTCGACGCCGACTTCGGCCCGCTCATCGTCGCTAGCCTCAAAAACTCCAACGGCAACTACTACGGCGGTCAGGAATTCTGGCACATCATGCAGTTCGCCAAACGGCTCATCGAACGCAAAGGCCCCGAAGCCGTCGACGCCTTCTTCCGCGAAATCGCCGTCATCTTCCTCGGCCCCGCCGAAAAACGCCAGGAACATTTCGCCAAGCACTACAATCCCCGTTCCTACTCCAGCGGCTCTCCTAACGCCATGATCATGCAGTGGCTCAATCTCATGCGCACCGCATGGCAGTCACCCGAACTCGTCTTCCCAGCCGCCGAATGCTACATCCGCGACTTCCAGCGCCCCGCCCGCGACGTCGCCACCGATGACCAGTTCTTCAACTACGGCAACCAGCTCACCGACTCGTCTTTCTTCCGCCAGCCCGCTGAAAAAGTCGTCGCCTTCCTTCGCCGTACCCCCATCGTCCGGCCTCTCGAAACCTTCCTCCCCTGCGCCGGCCCAGTCAACTCCCAGCGCTGTCTCGCCCTCGACGTCATCGTCGGCCTCAGCCAGGCAGGCCCAGCTCGCAAGGCCATCGCAGAAGCCTTCGCCAAGGAACCCAAAACCTTCGGCACCGAACTCATCAACGCCGCCCTCATGTCCGACTCCAGCGGCAATTCCGGCCCCGCCATCCGCAAGATCTTCGTCGCTAACCTCGACGCCATCCGCAACCTCCCCGACGTCAACCGCCAGGACTTCGCCGCCATGGTCAAAGCCATGGAAAACCGCTTCGGCACGTCCTCCGATGACAAGGACGCCGCTACCCTAACTGCATGGGCCGACGAATCCCTCAACGGCAACGCCGACGCCATGGTCGCCGCCTTCATCAACCCGGCCTCCAAACAGCCTAACGCCCGCAAACCCAACCCCACCGGCGACAGCGAACTCTCCTCCAAGCTCTCCACGCTCCTCCCGCCTCTCCTTAAATCCAAACCCGCAGACGCCTCCGCCGTTCTCCTCCGCGCCCGTCAGATCGTCGCCGAAAACCGCAAGGCCGGCATGCAGTCCCAGATCAACTACGGCGACGGCTCCAGCGTCCTCGGCTACCTCCTCGCCAATGGGCTCCGCAATCAGCGTTCCTCCTCCAACACCCCTCTCCCATCCACCGCCGATTGCCTCAATTCCCTCCGCTTCTACCTCGACTCCACCCTCAACGACAACGGCTTCCCCATCGAGTGGAATACCGAGGTCCTCTCCGCCATCGGCAGCTTCGCCAACGGCGCTTGCTCCCAACCCACCGGGAAATCCGATAAACCCGGTGAACGCCGCTTCAACACGGACGCCATGGCCGCCATCGCCGCCGCCACCGGCCCTAACCTCCCAGCCCTCGCCCTCCCGCTCGTCGTCTCATTCTCCCCAGGCGCTATCACCAACGACGACGAGGACCGCAAATTCCTCACCGAACGCGCCGCCGCAGACGGTCCCGACAAGCCAGTCGCCGCTCTCCTCCTCGCCGCGGAAAAATTCGCCCTCGCCTCCGCCAAAAGCAACCTGACCGACGACGACACCGCACCCCTCCTCGCCATCGTCGAACCATGGCTCCGCAGCTCCTCCGCTCCACTCTCCGTCAGGCTAGGCTGCGCCGGTCGTCTCATCGCCCCGCCCTGCGGCTCGCCAGACTTCCGCCGCTTCCTCACCGGCGAACTCCAGACCGCATGGCTCCAGTCAATCCCTGTCAATGAATCCCAGGCCGCGGCCATCATCTCCGCCTTCACCGCCTCCACAGGCAAGGAAGACGAACCGCTCTCCGACGCCGACAAGGCCGCCGCAGACAGTCTCGTCAAAACATGGCTCCGCGCCGCCACCGCCCGCGGCAATCCCCGCGGTTCCTTCGGCTACCGCGGCCCTCAACTCGAGGACAACGTCGTCGTTCGCGCCCTCGTCCCTCTCGCCCTCCGTCTCGGCGATGACGCCACGCTAACCAAGCTCCTCACCACCGCCGGCAGCATGGTCGACCGCGCATGGTTCTCCAAACTCGTCCTCTCCAAACGCCACGACCTCGCCCGCCGCATCCTCCGCTCCGCAGGCGAGGAAATCTTCGCGAACTCCTCCTCCGACGGCGCCACATGGCTCCCCGACGACGAACCCGTCCGCAAGGAATTTCTCGACGGCTTCGATGCCGAAGACGAACGATTCTCCGCCGCCCTCCTTCTCGCCACGCTCCCCGACGATAAACGCATCACCGAAGGCGATCTCAAGGACAAGGCCCCTAACCTCAGCGCGCGTCTCAAGGCCCTCGCCGCCACCATGCCCGCCACGTTCCGCAACCCGCTCCTCCTCGAACGTTCGCTCGGCGTCCTCATCGACGACAAGGAAGCCGCGCTCCTCGTCACCGAACCGCTCGCCTCATGGGCCTCCCAGCAGACCCTCGGCACGCTCTCCCAGGTCGAAAACAGCAACCAGCGCTCCCGCCGGGTCAAGCTCTACTCCTCCGCCCTCGTCTCCAAACTCGATAAGGGCGACCTCGACGCCTTCTGCTCCGCCATGGAACAGATCGGAGCCAACGCCTCTAGCCGTCAGGGCGGCTACATCCGCGAAGCGATCACCGCCCTCTACCCAGCCTGCGACAAGGCCTCCCCAGGCCTCTGGAAAGCCGCCGATGACGCCGGCCGCGCCCGCATCCGCAAAGCATGGCGCGAGATCAGTCTCGTCGAGGAATCCCAGAATCTCTTCGAAGCCAATCTCGGCCGCCGTCTCGTCCGCACCATGCTCCAGCACGCCGCCGACAACCAGATGGCTGAATTCGCCGCAGATGCCGAAGCCGCCCCCAAACGCGCCCGCTCCGGCTTCGCTAACGCCCTCGGTGCCCTCAATCTCGCCGAAGACCTCAAGTCCATCGCCTCCACATGGCCCGACCTCGAAAAGGCCTCCGGTCTCTCCCGCACGACGCTCGTCCTCCGCATGCTCGACAACGGCATCGCATGGCCCGGCCCCGATAAACCGGAATTCCCATGGTTCCGCACGCTCATCGACGCCAAATGGCTCGACCGCAACGAACTCCTCGCCGCCGCCCCATCCCTCATCACCGCCCACCCTCGCGACGGCCGCACCGCCATGGAACTCGCCGTCCTCATGGCCGAAGCCGGTAAACCAGACGACGCCCTGGCCGCTCTCGACAAGGCCGCCGCCGCTCTCCCCGCCGACTCCCCGTCCGCCAAGGTCCTCGTTACACTCACCCGCGCCGAAATCCTCGAACGCGCTGACAAACCCGCCGACGCCCTCGCCGCCCTCCAGTCACTAGCCGAATCAACCCTCGGCGAAAAATCCGTCCCCGCGGGCTCCAAAAACCGGGTCAGCACGCTCCGCTCCCAGCTCGAACAGCAACTCGCCTTCGCCAAAGGCGGTCTCACCGAAGCCCTCCGCGCCGCCGCCGTCGCCGTCACCGCCGACTCCGATAAACCCGAAAACTGGCGCGCCACCCTAACCGCCCTCCGCACCGCCGCCACCGCCCAGTCCCGCGCCAAAGACCACGCCGCCGCCGTCCACTCGCTCTCCATGGCATGGTCCATCGCCCGCAAACTCGGCGCGCGCGAACCCAACGCCGAAGCGGCCACCATCCTCAAATCCATCTCCGACGCCCTCAAGGAAGCTCGCACCGCCGCTAACGACCCGCTCGCTCCCATCACGCTCGTCTCAGATGCCACCGAATGGCTCGCCTCCCCGGACGGCGCCACCATCACCGAAGCCGATGCCCTCAACCCGGATTTCGACGTCTCCTCATGGTCACCCGTCACCGGCCCCGTCGGCTGGGGCAACATCTCAGGCATCACCTCCAAACTCACCCCCCAGCCAGTCCGCTGGCTCCGCTTCCGCTTCAAAGCCGATCCCGCCAAGGTTCAGAAAATCTTCTACCGTCTCAACGCCGACGACGGAGCCGCCGTCTGGCTCAATGGTCAGCCGTTCACTCGCCACAACCTCAAGGAAAACACCCTCCAGCCCCTCCGCGCACTCTCCTCATCCCGCAGCACCCGATCCGTCCCCTCCATCATCACCTCCTCTCCTTTCAAATCCGAATCCCTCAAGGCCGACAACGTCCTCACCGTCGCCCTCTGCCAGCACCCCGCGGGCCTCAACGCCGGCTTCTTCAACATCGCCATTACCGCCAACGACTCCAACGACCCCACAGACCTCGGAGCCACCATCAACGCCAAAACCACCGCCGCCGCCCTCGGCGACGCATGGACCCAGTTCCCAGAATCGTTCCGCAAAGCCATCGAGGAAGACTGATTTTTCCCTCACCCACTCACTGTCTCCTTGCCTTCACCTCACCCCGCCTCCATGCCCTGACTGACGCCACCCATGGACAGCATCCGGATCGACTTCGCCCCTCAAACCGGGACCGCCGACGAATGGAACGAGGCCTACGCCCGTCTCTCGGACTACTTCCGCGCCCACCGTCTCCATAGCCGCGTCCACCGCACCTACCTCATCCTCGAAACCCTCAAACGCGCCTCCGAAACCCACGCGCGCCACCCCAGCGTCTCCCCCACCGAAGTCGCCATCCACGAAGCCAGACGCATGCAGCGCGCATGGCTCCGCAACATCATCGGCGACCTCAATATCCCGGAAGGCCGTCTCGACGCCTCCGGCCGCATGGCCTTCCTCCTCTCCGGCGGTCCCTCCACCTACCCGGAATACTTCCTCGCCGCCGATAGCCCGCCTCAGGAAATGGTCGACGCCATGCGCCAGCCCATCATCCAATCCGGCCCGGACCTCGCCTTCTCCAGCATGGTCCCGCGCCCCATCGACCTCGGCCCCATCTCCGACATCGCAGAAGACGCCGGCGGCTTCTTCGACCGCCACCCCTGGCTCCGCTACGCCCTCCTCGCCTCGCTCAGCGCGCTCGTCCTCTGGGGCGTCTACTCCGTCACCCGATGACCTCCCAGTCACCTCCCACGCCCTCCAAACGCTTCTCCCAGGCCAGCATCCGCCGCCGCCGCGCCACGTTCTTCACCGCCGTCCTCATCACGCTCGTCGCCGGGCTCTGGCTCATGGGCCACTCCCTCGGCCGCCACGGGCTCAATGGCCTCGAGATCGCCATGCTCGTGGTCTTCACGCCTCTCTTCTATCAACTCAGCACAGGCTTCTGGACCGCCATCATCGGGCTCGCCGTCAGCCGTAAATCCGATCCCCTCAATCTCCTCAACACGCTCTCCGACGACGACCGCCGCGCCGACCTCTCCGCCTCCACCGCCATCATCATGCCGGTCTACAACGAGGACGTCAGCCGCATCTTCGAAGGCCTCCGCGTCATCTACCAATCCCTCCAGCAGGAAGGCCAGCTCGCACACTTCGACTTCTTCGTCCTCTCCGATTCCGATAATCCTAACAAATGGGTCGAGGAAGAACTCGCATGGCTCGAACTCTGCCGCCAGCTCGACGGCTTCGGCCGCATCTTCTACCGCAAACGCCGTAAACCCATCAATCGCAAGTCCGGCAATGTCTCCGACTTCTGCCGCCGCTGGGGCAAACGCTACCGCTACATGGTCGTCCTCGACGCCGACAGCATCATGAGCGGCTCGCTCCTCGCGAACATGGTCCGCATCATGGAAAAACACCCGGCGGCCGGCATCATCCAGACCGCCCCGCGCGTCTTCGGCGCAGAAACCCTCTTCGGCCGCGTCATGCAGTTCGCCCACGCCGCCTACGGCGAACCCTTCATGGCCGGTCTCAACTACCTCTCCATGGGCAATGCCACCTTCTGGGGCCACAACGCCATCATCCGCCTCAAACCGTTCATCGAAGACTGCGCCCTCCCCGAGCTCCCCGGCCGCGAACCCTTCGGCGGCCACATCCTCAGCCACGACTTCGTCGAGTCCGCCCTCATGCAGAAGGCCGGTCACCAGGTCTGGCTCCTCCCCGTCGACGAAGGCAGCTACGAAGAAGGCCCACCCACGCTCCTCGATACCCTCAAACGCGACCGCCGCTGGTGTCAGGGCAACATGCAGCACTTCTGGCTCCTCTTCGCACGCGGCTGGAACTCCCTCGCCCGGCTCAACTTCTTCCACGGCATCCTCAGCTACGTCGCCTCACCACTCTGGTTCACCTTCCTCGTCCTCGCCACCATCCTCGCCGCCATGCCAGGGCCGTCCTCCCTGGCCATCGGCCAGGGCTTCTCCCCAGGCCTCGTCCTCCTCTTCCTCACCATCGGTCTCCTCTTCGTCCCCAAACTCCTCCTCCTCTTCCGCCAACTCTCCCGCAAAGACGTTGCCCGACACTTCCACTCCCGCCGCGCCCTCGTCTCCTCAGTCCTCCTCGACACCATCTTCTTCTCCATCCTCGCCCCCATCCTCATGGTGTTTCACAGCAAATTCGTGATCTTCACCCTCCTCGGAAAAGGGGTCCGCTGGGCCGAACAACGACGCAAAGCCGACGGTGCCGTCGACTGGCAGGAAAGCATCGTCACCTTCACCGGCATCACCATCATGGCGGTACTCTGGGGCCTCATCGCCTTCTGGTGCTCCCCCACCTTCGCCGCATGGATCAGCCCAGTCCTCATCGGCATCGCCCTCGCCATCCCCTTCAGCATCTTCACCGCTGGCCTCCCCAGCGGCCGCCGCCGCGGCTGGTTCTCCACCCTCGAAGAACTCCACCCACCACCCGTCATCGGCGAACTCCAGCACCACCTCTCCAAGGCCCACCAGCGCTCCGATCCCTCCCCTGCCCTCGCCAGAAACTACGGGCTCATGCAGGCCATCCTCGACCCCTTCGTCAACGCCCTCCACGTCAGTCTCCTCCGCCAGCGCCAGCGCCTCACCCCGGAAAGCCGCGACTACCTCGACCGTCTCCGCAAACGCCTCATCCGCGAAGGCCCCCAATCCCTCAATAAACGCGAACTCAGCGCCCTCATGTACGACCCAGACGTCATGATCCGCCTCCACTACGACCTCTGGTCCGCCCCCACCGGCGACCTCGCCCCATGGTGGGACTCCGCCATCCGCCAGTACAACATCCTCACCCGCGAACCAGTCACCGCCCTCTACCGCTAACCACCTCCCCATCAAGCCCTTCTCCTGACACTCCGTCCCGTAGGGACGACCGATGAATAGCCCGGGGTGCCGCGAAGCGATACCCCGGGTATAACATCAAAAATCCCCACAACCCCGTACAGGGTTGCCCCTCTCCGAACCTGAGCGCCGCAGGCTCTGGACTGCTGGGAGAATCACAGCTCTCAGGGCGCACGGAGTGCGCGCGGCCCGCCCTCCCAACAAGCCTCTCCGTTAAAGCCCGGGACCGCGAGGCTCTGTACTCGCGCCCCCCACCCAACAAGCGCCTTCTCCCAACCCGCCCCCTTTCACTATTTACTATTCACTATTTCCAATTTCCCCCCACACTCCCCTATCACCGTGAATCCCCGAACGAAGCACATTGCCATCGCGTTCGCCGCACTCTTGCTCTCACTGCTCCTGTTCCTCGCCCCCCGACCCGAAACAGACAACGCCAACGGCACTCTCACCGCACACTCACCCCCTCCCAAACCCAAAACCCGGTCAATTCAGACCCCAAGTCCCGCTCCAGCACACAGCATCCCCCCGGCCACCGAATCCGATGAGCCAGCCCAAGAGGCCCCTCCCCTGGCCATCGAGGACCCCTCCAGATTAACCGGAAAAATCCTCAACGACGACGGCGAAATCAGCGACGAATTCTTCCGCCATTTCGAATTCACAGACCAGCAGATCGCTAGCTTCAAAGCGGTGATGGGTAGCACCATGTACAGCTTGCAGAGCTACGAATATCGTAACGTGGAGGTGCTCTCCTCGACCGATGGCAGTACTCGCTTTATGGTTCACCCGTTTCGTAATCTGGGGAATCTCATGGTCGAGGAATTACCAAAGATATTCAAACGGTTTCCCTCTCCAGCACCCGACGCCGCCATCGACTACTTCATGACCGAAGCGACCTCAGGCCGCGAAGACTTCTTCGCCGGATTCGGCCAGTATCCCCGAGAGTTCCAGATCGTCCGCGACGGCACCGAATACGTCATGACCGAAACCTTCCTC